>JAYTHI010000358.1:0-23048 GCA_043732685.1 Ferruginibacter sp.
ACATTGAAAGTAAATGGCGTTACTATTTCTGTTGCACCCGTTTCAAGATTTACTTTAACCAGGGCCATTTCACCTTCAGGATTTCTTACCGCTGAAATAGCAGCATTTTTATCAGCATATTTTGTTTGTGTAAAAAAATAATTATTGGGGTTTGGTATTTCCTTTATTAATTTACCCGTAACTGCATTTAGCCGGTGAAGATTATTAGCACCAATGGTGGTAACATTTACAGCCAGTATTTCGCTGCCATCAAAACTTATATCAGGCGAAAAATATTTATTTTTAAAACTGACCTGCTGTTGTTTTCCAGTATAAATATTAAGGTGGTAAATATTGCTGTAATTCCTGTTACCCCAGCGCGGATCTGATTGATAGGCGGCATAAACGATGCTGCCATTTCTATAAGAAAAGTAGTTATCAATAACCTCATTTTTAAGCCTGATCATTTTTTCTTTACCCTTAACTATCAAATAAAATGCACTTGGTTTTTTATACGATTGTTTGGTTACCAAAAGCGTATCATCACTTATAAAAACAGGATAAAGATAATCGGCTACCGCATTTTTTTTAACGGCTGTAATATATGCCGGTGCGGAATCAGTTTTATTTTCCGCAATTGTTTTATCGTTAAAGTATTGTAAAGCATCGGCCCTGAATTGTTGGTAAGAGGTACCGCTGTATCTTTCAATAGCCCGGTTAAACGGGTAAAATAACCCTTTAAATTTAACGGCATCAGTAGTAACTTTTCGCCAAAACTGATCACCATATTTTTCATTGCCATAGGCTACTAATTGATACCCCAGGTCGTAATGGTCGGGAACATAATTTTTTAAGGACCCGCTCCGAATTTTCATCCAGGAGTATTGTTTTTTAGCAAGGGTCAGCGACCTGAATCCATTAAAAAAGAAAGGCATTCTTCCCCTGCCCTGTTTACTTACCAGGGTTTCCTGCCAAACAGCATCACCCTCAAAAAAATAATCAGGTATGGTTAAACCATTGGCCAGTAACTGCCCGTCTTGTCCCAATAAAAGCGAAAAAACTTTTGTAAGTCCAACATTAAAATTAGCCAATTGCTGCATATGCCTGTTTTCATGTATCACCAGGTTATCATCCCAACGCAGACTACCGGTTGTAAAATTATTTTGTCCGGGTACCATATTAAACTCACCCACAACAGGAGCCAGCCTGACGTAAGCATTAGGAATGGTTGTTTGATTGAGCAATACAATATTCCATTTGCGCATTTTTGGTCCGATGGTAGAGCTGGTACTGCTATCAAAAAATTGTACAATATTGTTGATTCGGTTAGCCTGGCTATCCAGCCCTTTTGGAAAAATAACACGGGAATATTTTCCATTTATCTGTTGCCATTTAATACTGGAAGGATTTCCACCAAAATTTTGTGCAAGTAAAATAATTGGAAAGAAAAATAAGAATAAGGTAAGTAAAATATGCTGCTGCTTCATGGAAATAAAGTTAATCAATAAGCTATCACTTTGATTATTAAATTGTTAATTGGTTATTAATAGGGTGCTGTTATACGACATATCCAATCCATTATAACCGCGCCATCCATAGCATTGCAGGGGTTTTCATTTTCACCTAAAAAATAACCCACCACTTTTTCTATCATGGGTTGCTGAACATGCTGTAAAGCTTCAAAATTATACTGCGTGGCAATATTATTCACATTTACAGTAATGGTATGCCCATCAAATACAGGAAAACTTATGGAACCTTTTGAACCTACAATTTCACAAAGGTCTTTATCTTGCCCGGCAGCTCCATTAAAACACCAGACGCCGCTAAATAAAATGCCGGATTCAAAAACAATATTTGCGGTAACCATATCATCAGCTTTATACCGCCCGCCCTGGTTTATAGCCGTACCGGCAACTTTGCTGGCTTCACCAAAAAAGAAACGCATCAAATCTAACTGATGAGGTGCAAGATCATTAAACAAACCTCCCCCTGCTATTTCCGGGTTTACCCTCCAGGCAGTTTTATGGTCATTTAATGCATCGGCAGTTAATAAAGCTTTATAATAGTCGAGCCTTACAAATCTTGGTTCGCCAATTATTTTATCTGCCAGCAATTGCTTTATTTTTAAAAAAAATGGTTGGGCCCTGCGGTAATGTGCTACAACTAATTTAGCTTTTTTGGTATTGGCCATGGCAAGCATTTGCATGGCTTCAATATAATTAAGTGCCATTGGTTTTTCAACATACACCGGTTTATTTGCAGCCATGGCAGCCAAAGCAAATTCAAGATGGGTAGAAGGTGGTGTAGCAATATAAACCGCATCAACGTTAGGATCATTAATAAGGGATGCTGCATCGGAATACCAGGCAGGTACACCATGCCGCCGCGCATAATCTTTAGCTTTTTCAGCATCCCGGCGCATTACTGCCACCAATGCCGATTGATTAACTTTATTAAAAGCTGGTCCACTTTTTAATTCGGTAACATCGCCACAACCAATGATACCCCAATTCAATATTTTCATACAATAAATTATTATTTTATTTTTAAAATAATAAACAGCACCTGTTCGTTAAATTTTATCAGGATAAAACATTTGCTACATCATAATAACATTTACCCAGCATTTTTTAGGCAATCATTCAGCAGTTTTTTCACTCCTGCTAGTTATAAGAATAGATTGTGGGTATTTTATTATTTTTTTGATAAATTTTTAGCAATAAGATATCCAAATATAGCACCGATCGCACCGCCTATAACTGCGCCCAATAATAACCCTAAGGCATTTGAACCATTTATAAAAAAGCTGATGCCAAGTCCTAATAATCCAAAAAATAAAGCAACAACAACAGAAGCTTTATTTGTTTTTTTACTTGACGGATGTGTTATGGAAGATTTTTGATGGGTAGCATTTTTGTGCTGATTCCTGTTTTTAGATGATGGCATATTTTTATTTGAATGTACGCAATATTATATTATGGTACAATTTACATTGAACCTATATTTAAAATAAATAAAAGTTTAAAAGCTATTACCTGATACTTGTGTATCATTTATTGCCCAATACTATTTCAATGCCGATAGAATTTGAAACACTGTAAACGCTTTATAAAATAGTATGATTTTTTATACCATCTTTTAAAGGGTAGAACAAAAGCAACACATTTTATAATTTGACGCTTAGTAACAGCGGGCATCAGGGCTGGATCCCTGCGCCAGGTAAGACAAATGGCGTTTCGTTTGATAAACTAATCCGCTATTTGATTTCCGCTCCGTAACACGCATCGTCCCTGGCCAATGCACTAGCTCGGCAGGAGACAATGCTGGTAAGAGAAACTTGTGTATCATTTATTGCCCAATAGTATTTAAATGCCGATAAGGATTTGGTTTTAAATATAAATGATATTAGGTTGTAAGGCAATGATTAAAAAACTGATATAATTCATAAGGGTTGTAATTTGTACTCGGAATTTTTAGAAAGAACGGAAGCACTTTTTTCTTCATAACCTTCTCCTCCGCAGCCGGCGGGCTGCGTAACTGCAACGCCGCTCCATTGGCTTCTTTCAAAAAAAATAAGCTCCGTATTTTTTATTGAATCCGCCTTGGCAGACCGAATCCAATGAGGCAACTTATGCAATTACTGGTGTTTTGTAAAGACAATCTGCAAAGGGCATCATTTAATGGAAAGGTGCAATTTTCATTTCTAAATTGTAATACCCAAGCACAACATACAATGGCTTTTCTAATAAATGGTATACACTTTTATATTGCATAAAGGTTTGACAGTTGTGCCTATAATTTGGTTGCGAAGTATCTCCTTATTTTAAAAGCAACTTACCTCCTTGCCGGCAAAATACCTATCATTAAACGAAATAAATTATTTGATTTTTAAACCCGATGCATATATAAGTTTCGGTTTACGAAATACTAAATAAGGTACCGCCATTGTAATATAAAAACGATAATGGATGGCAGTTTTATTTCAGCGGATAACCAATCAGGTAGGTAATTTTCATCCCGTACTTATTTTTTAATTTACCTGCTTGCCAACGATAGTCTTTATCATTTACACTGCAGGCGAGCGCTAAAAGTTGGGGCGGCGTGTAGAGTCTGGTTATGGAAACAATGCCATCCCACATGGTACAAAAAGGAATGACAGGCAGAACATAAGTAAACAATAATCGGCTCCATTTAAAAGGTCGTAAAAAAGGGGTAAACAAAATAAAAGCGATAGGATGCAGCAGGGTCATGGCAAGTATAAAAAATATATTTTTATCTCCTCCATCAAAAACCCCAATGGCTGCTTTTTTTTCTACAACATCTTCAATTACTTTTTTAGCAATATCCCCATCAAAATGATGAAATGCAGAAAATATTGTTCTTACGCCATTTAAGGATAGGGGAACTTTTGCAGCATTTATTGGTAAGGGCATAAAACCAATTTTACCATTAGTTTTTTGCTCAAGAAATTGGTAGGCATTAATATTTGGAAAAATATCGGTGAGAATATATTTTACTGTAGGTGCATAATTTAATTCAATAATTTTTTGCATTTGCTCCATTGTACCACCTCCGCCTGCACAAAGATCAACCACCTGAACGGCATTTGTTTTTTCCAACAAATACATAATTTTCACCGCAACCGGTTCATAAAAATTTCCACTATTTAACACAAACCGAAGATAATCTGTCATCCCTTCTCTAATGGTATCCGGCAGCCAGGCCTGGTCTTCAAACTCAAACAATCTTAACTTCATTATATTATTTATATGCTGTAAACCTTCAACGGATAATGAAATATGATTTGGTTTAAAGGAAATTAATTACCAATATTTAAAACCCATACCCATAACTTAGTAAACATCCAAAATGACAGGAATGTTTTTAAAACAATAACAATAGATGCTATCAGCATTTAACGAGGTCTTTTTACCAAGCCATTTATTGGCCGCCATTGCTGTAGCTAAACCAATATCAACCCAAGTTAACAGCGGTTTAATAGCAATATTTCTAACCAAATTACCATCCCCTATTGTTCTTCTTTACCACTTGCATCAAATTCAACCAAAAAGAAAATAGTGTCTCAAGAAAATCTTTTGAACCTTCCATTAACCCCTGTTAATAATTCATATTGTTATAAAAAATCAAAACTATCTTTATAAAAAAAATAAATTAAACGCAGTTTGCATCAGTATTTTAGCCTTTCCCTGAATACATTACCTAAAGATATAGCGATACAACGCCTACCCTTCTTCATAAAGAATAAATTGCCTGTCCCTATAAAATATAATTTCACCCTCTTATCTTTATAGCCAAAAAATATAACCTACATTACAAATTAATTAAGCCATAAAAATATGCAGGTAATAAAGTCGAAGAATATTCTTAATTCCATGGACCCGCTTCACAGGGTTACTATAAGCCTTATTTTAACTATCGTGGCCTTTATTTTCACCCGAAAAATCAGTTACAATTACCTTATGATTGGAACAATTTTATGGGATGTATTTACTTTTAGTTATGTACTGATGAGCTGGATTGTTTTTTTTACCAGTTCGCTCGATCAGATAAAGGAAAAAGCTACCAGGGAAGATGGGGGTAAATTTTTTATTTTTGTTGTCATCGTTCTATCTTCCTTTGCAAGTATGGTTACTGTTACCATGCTCATTGTTTCAAAAGATACCGCCAATATTCCCAAAGCAATTTATTTACCAGTTATTGTATCGGGTATATTACTCTCCTGGATAATGATTCATACTACTTTCGTCTTCCATTATGCCCATCTATATTATGACAATATCGATGGTACAGAAACTACTCAGGGCGGCCTCGAATTCCCTTCCTGCAACAACCCTGATTATATTGATTTTGCCTACTTTTCTTTTATCATTGGCATGACCTTTCAGGTATCAGACGTACAGATATCCAGTCGCCGCATAAGACGTAAGGCTTTAGCCCATAGTCTGCTTGCCTTTGTACTAAACACTTTTGTTGTTGCCCTTACCATTAATTTAATTGCAGGACTAAAATCATAAATCAAAGCCGTTTAGTTCAAGCAGAACGTTAAGAAAAAAAATATTTTCCCGCAGAGAATTTTTTCGGGAAATAGGTAAGGCGTTAAAAAAATAAACTTAAAAGCTATAAAGAAATTTATATTCCACCCCCGATCAATCCGGAGAAAGTTAAAAAAATAATAAAATTATTAACTTAATGTCAGGTAATCATAAATCAGGCAGGCTTTTATTCCAATTACATACTAAATAACCTATCAAAATATGAAAAAGCTAAGTCTAATTTTTACCTGCTGCCTTACCGTATTTTATTGTACTGCCCAATATGTTTATGATACCAAAAACCCGGTTGACCTTATCAATCCTTTAATGGGTACGGATAGTAAACCCGATCTTTCAAATGGCAACACCTACCCTGCTATTGCCTTACCATGGGGCATGAATTTTTGGACACCACAAACGGGTATGATGGGTGATGGATGGCAATACCAATATGCTGCGGATAAAATTCGGGGTTTTAAACAAACCCATCAACCTTCTCCATGGATGAACGATTACGGAGAATTTGCCATCATGCCAATTACCGGAAAAATGCGTTTTAATCAGGAGGACAGGGCAAGCTGGTACAGCCATAAAGCAGAAACAGCAACACCCTATTATTACAAAGTATATTTAGCGGATGATGATATAACAGCAGAAATTACGCCTACTGAAAGGGCTGCAAGCTTTCGCTTTACCTTTCCAAAAACAAATGATGCCTATATTATTGTAGATGCCTTTGATAAAGGCTCTTACGTAAAAATAATACCGTCACAAAAAAAAATTATTGGTTACAGTACAAAACATAGTCATGGTAAAATGGCCGGATTTAAAAATTATTTTGTACTTTATTTTGACAAGGCCTTCAGCATTGCAAATACCTGGTATGGCAATCATCTTGCAAAAGATACCATGGAATACCAGGCAGACCATGTTGGCGCCATCGTAGGTTTTTCTACTAAAAAAGGAGAACAGGTAAATGTTACCGTAGCCTCCTCTTTTATCAGTTACGATCAGGCCGATATTAACCTTAAAGAAATTGGAAAAGATAATTTTGAAACGGTAAAATCCAAAGCAAAAAATACCTGGAATAAAACGTTGAGCAGGGTTCAGGCAGAAGGAAGCACGGTAGATAATTTACGCACTTTTTACAGTTGCTTGTACCGGATGCTTTTTTTTCCAAACAATTTATATGAGAAAGATGCTGCTGGAAACATACTTCATTATAGTCCGTACAACGATAAGGTAATGCCCGGATATTTATTTGGCGGTACAGGTTTTTGGGATACTTTTCGGGCACTGTATCCTTTTTTAAATTTGGTATATCCTGATATAAATAAAGAAATGCAACAGGGTTTGGTTAATGATTATAAAGAAGGTGGCTGGTTGCCGGAATGGAGTAGCCCGGGCTATGCCAATGTGATGGTAGGTAATAATTCGGCCTCTGTTGTAGCAGATGCTTATTTAAAAGGAGGGCGCGGTTACGATATCAATACTTTGTATGAAGCCTTGATACATGGCGCCAATAATGAAGGGCCCTTAGATGCTGTAGGCCGCAAGGGAGTTGGGTTTTACAACAAACTTGGCTATGTACCCTACAATGTACACATTAACGAAAATGCAGCACGTACTTTAGAATATGCATACGATGATTTTACAATTTATCAATTGGGAAAAGCCTTAAATAAACCTGCAGCAGAAATTAACGTGTATGCAAAAAGATCGATGAACTATAAAAATTTATTTGATAGTTCAGTGAATTTAATGCGGGGTAAAAATGAGGATGGAACTTTTCAAACACCATTTAATCCTTACAAATGGGGTGATGCATTTACCGAAGGCAATAGCTGGCATTATAGCTGGTCTGTTTTTCATGATATTGCCGGACTAAGTAATTTAATGGGAGGCAGAAAAAAATTTGTGCATATGCTCGACACCATTTTTGCGCTGCCGCCAATTTATGATGAAAGTTATTATGGCGGTGTAATACATGAAATAAGAGAGATGCAGATTGCAAATATGGGACAGTATGCACATGGCAACCAGCCAATACAACACATAATCTATCTGTACAATTATGCAGGCGAACCCTGGAAAACACAATATTGGGCAAGAGAAACAATGAACAGGATGTACAAAGCCACGCCGGATGGATATTGCGGCGATGAGGATAACGGGCAAACATCAGCATGGTATGTATTTTCGGCCATGGGGTTTTATCCTGTTTGTCCGGGTACCAATCAATATGTTTTGGGTGCACCTTTATTTAAAAAAATTACCCTTCATTTAAATAATGGAAAGCAGTTTATTATAAATGCGCCCAACAATAGCAGCAGCAATAAGTATATTGGTAATGCTATGTTAAATGGCGTAACCTATGATAAAAATTACCTTAACCATATTGATATTTTAAAGGGTGGCAATTTAAATATAAACATGATCAGCCAACCAAATAAAAAAAGAGGTATTACTGTTGCTGATTTTCCGTATTCCTTTTCTACCGACCCATCAAGTCCGGTTTTTAAAAAATAAATTATCTACAATTAATAATCCTGCAAATTATTTTTAGCAATGAAAAAAATCATTCTTACCAGTTTATTTCTACCTGCTTTAATTTGTTGGGGTCAGCAAAAAAAAGAAAATCTGGTTCAATATGTTAAACCAATTATTGGTACACAAAGAATGGGACATGTTTATCCCGGTGCAACTGTCCCCTTTGGGATGGTACAATTAAGTCCGGATACCGATACCATCCCTTATGAGAACAATGGAAAATACAATCCGGAGGTATATAAATATTGTGCAGGCTATCAATATGATGATAAGACAATTGTTGGTTTTAGCCATACGCATTTTAGTGGTACCGGACATGCCGACCTTGGTGATTTTTTAATAATGCCAACAACAGGACCGTTGAAACTTAACCCCGGCATGGCTGCCCAAGCCCATAGCGGATTCAGATCGGCCTTTTCACATAGCAACGAAGTGGTGGAGGCAGATTATTATAAAGTAAAATTAGATGACTATAATATTACAGCAGAGCTAACGGCCACCAACCGGGTTGGGTTTCACCAGTACAGCTTTCCGGCAACAGACCAGGCGCATATTATCCTGGATCTGATGAGTGGTATTTATAATTATGAAGATAAAAATGTTTGGACCTATGTTACCGTTGTCAACGATACCCTGGTAACGGGCTATCGGCAAACCAATGGCTGGGCACGCACCAGGACCCTTTATTTTGCGATGGCTTTTTCCAAACCTTTTATACAATACGGTACAAAAGATTACTCAAAAAAAGAGGTGTACCATGGCTTTTGGGGAAAGTTTGATCAGGGCAAAAACTTTCCTGAAATTGCAGGCAGACAAATAAGAATGCATTTCGATTTTAAAACTGTGGCGGATGAAAAAATAAAAATAAAATTCGCCTTATCATCGGTAAGCACGGCAGGTGCCTTATTAAATATGCGGACAGAAACGCCGGGTTGGAATTTTGATGCCCTTAAAACGGCGGGCCAGGCAGCATGGAATAAGGAGCTAAATAAAATAGTTATTAAAGGTGATAAGGAAGAAAAAGAAAATTTTTATACCGCAATGTACCATGCGTTTATAAGTCCGACAACGTATATGGATGTTGATGATAAATACAAAGGGCTCGATCAGGAAATTCACCAGGCAAAAGGCTTTACCAATTACACTACTTTTTCTTTGTGGGATACCTACCGTGCGTTGCATCCCTTATTTAATATTATTCAACCCAAAAGAGCGGTAGATATGTTGCAATCGATGTTGGCACATTATAAGCAAAGCAGTCTTCATTTATTGCCGGTATGGAGCAATTCGGCCAACGACAATTGGTGTATGAGCGGCTACCATAGTGTATCCGTAATTGCGGATGCCATTGTAAAAGGCAATGCCACCGGCATAGATGCCAACAAAGCTTTGGATGCCTGTGTAGCTACGGCACGCCATAGAAGCTATGATGGCATTGGGTTATATATGGATAGGGGATATATTCCGGCAGATATAAACAGTGTTGGTTCTTCAACAACGCTTGAGTATAGCTATGATGATTGGTGCATAGCGCAACTCGCAAAAAAATTAAACCGTAAGGATATTTACCAGGAATTTATAAAACGATCCGAAAATTATAAAAATGTTTTTGATGCAAGCAAGGGATTTATGAATGCCAGAATGAGTGACGGTAGTTTTAAAAAAGATTTTGATCCATTAAGCACCAATGGGCAGGGTTTTATAGAAGGCAATTCCTGGAATTATAGTTTATGTGTACCACATGCCCCGATGCAATTAATTCATTTAATGGGCGGTAAAGAAAGATTTACTGCACACCTGGATTCCTTATTTACCATGCAGCTTCCGGATGCATTTTTTGCAGAAACCGAAGACATAACCAGGGATGGAATTATTGGAGGATACGTACATGGTAATGAGCCTTCGCACCATATTGCCTATCTCTACAATTGGGTAGGGGCGGCATGGAAAACACAGGAGCGCATCAGGATGATATTAAAGATGCAATACAAATCAGCACCGGATGGTTTGGGTGGCAATGATGATACGGGACAGATGAGTGCCTGGTATATTTTTAGCAGTCTAGGTTTTTACCCGGTTGCTCCGGGATCGATAGATTATGCAATTGGAAGCCCTGCTGTTGATGGAGCGGTATTAAATTTAGACAATGGAAAAAAGTTTGTGATTGAAGTAATCAATCAGTCGGATAAAAATGTGTACATTAAAAAAATAGTATTGAATGGGAAACCGCTGAAAGGCTTTACCATTACTCATCCGCAAATTATGAATGGTGGTAAGATAAGTTTTTACATGAGTGCTGTACCGGTTAAATAATAATTATAAAAATAGTAAAGAAGATGTCGAACGACCCGCTGCATGGCAAAACATTAGAATCGATTGTTACTACACTGGTAGCACATTTTGGATGGGAAAAACTGGGACAAATGATAACCATCAATTGTTTTATGGTGGATCCCAGTATTAAATCGAGCTTAATATTTTTACGTAAAACGCCTTGGGCAAGAAAAAAGGTTGAAGATTTGTACCTAAGTTTGGGGGGATAATTACAAATTATCTCCCTTAATAAAAGCACCTCTTTCTTCCCGGCTACGAGCCCATATGCAAAGCCGGGAACGTTGCGCTTGGTTAACACAAAGCCCTATTTTAATCTTGCTCCGTAGTACGCAACGTCCCTGCCCAACGCACCAGTTCGGAAGGAGACGATGCTGGGAAGTAGTACCCATTAATTATTCGCCTTCCTAGCAATGTCTCTTTTTCCCGGCAACGAGCCCATGCGCATAACCGGGATCGTTACGCTTAGTTATTACAAATCCATGTTTGATTTTCGCTCCATAATACGCAACGTCCCTGGCCAACGCACCAGCTCGGGAGGAGACGATGCTGGGAAGTAGTACCCATTAATTATTCGCCTTCCTAGCAATGTCTCTCCATGGGCCTTTGTGCCTAGCCGAGGACGTTGCGCTTGGTTAACACAAATCCCTGTTTGATTTTCACTCCGTAATAGGCAACGTCCCTAACCAACGCACCAACTCGGGAGGAGACGATGCTGGGAAATAGTTTCCAACAATTATTCTCCTTCCTAGCAATGTCTCTCCATGAGCCTTTGTGCCTAGCCGAGGACGTTGCGCTTGGTTAACACAAATCCCTGTTTGATTTTCGCTCCATAATACGCAACGTCCCTGGCCAACGCACTGGCTTGGGAGGAGACGATGCTGGGAAATAATGCCAACAATTATTCTCCTTCCTAGCAATGTCTCTCAACGAGCCCATACGCATAGCCGAGGACGTTGCGCTTGGTTAACTCAAATCCCTGTTTGATTTTCGCTCCGTAATACGCAACGTCCCTGGCCAACGCACTGGCTTGGGAGGAGACGATGCTGGGAAATAGTTTCCAACAATTATTCTCCTTCCTAGCAATGTCTCTCCATGAGCCTTTGTGCCTAGCTGAGGACGTTGCGCTTGGTTAACACAAATCCATATTTGATTTTCGCTTTGTAGTACATAGATCCTTGGTTGATTTTCGCTCCATAGTACGCAACGTCCCTGGCCAACGCACCAGCTCGGAAGTAGACGATGCTGGGAAGTAATCCCAATAATTATTCTCCTTCTTGGCACTGTAAAAGACCATTCGCATAGCCGGGGCCGTTGCGCTTGGTTAACACAAATCCCTATTTGATTTTCACTCCGTTGCACGCAACGTCCCTGACCAACGCACCGGCTCGGGAGGAGACGATGCTGGGAAGTAATCCAAATAATTATTCTCCTTCCTGGCAATCTCTCAACGAATCCATGCGCAGCGCCGGGGACGTTGCGCTTTTTGGAATTCACTCTTTGGTCCAATTAAAATTTACTTCTTCCATTTCCATAAAATTGGTAACGGAATAAATGCCCTGA
Organism: Ferruginibacter sp.; assembly: GCA_043732685.1. Lineage (GTDB taxonomy): Bacteria > Bacteroidota > Bacteroidia > Chitinophagales > Chitinophagaceae > Ferruginibacter. The sequence goes on from JAYTHI010000358.1 coordinate 12,480, forward strand.
ACGCCAGTAGTATAAAATTTTGCAGAACTATGCGGGTATTCAATTTGATTGGAAGCCAATTGCCATTTACCCGTGCATGGATTGCTGTGCATATAATTTAGTTTTTGCCAAACAAAAGGATTACTGCGGCAGTCTTTCCAATCAAAGGAAGTTTCCCATACTTCGTGCAGTTTTTTGTTTGCTTTTTTTGATAGCGGTACTTGTGTGGATAATTGTTCTAATAATCCAACTTCATTTTTTGCCTTCAGACACGCTATCATATCATAAGCCATAAACCTTTTACCATTTCCCACAATGGTATTAATGGATTGTTTGGTATTGATAAAACTAATCAACACATGAATATGATTGGGCATAATCACATAACCGTTTATAAAATGCCCGTTCGCTTTTAAATGATCAAACCAATTGTATATAATTTTATAGCCGTTGATTTTATCAATAAGAGGTATCCATCGATAGCAAGTGAAAGTTATAAAAAATATTCCGCTATTATAGGGTATGATTCGCTTTACCGGCATTGCATAAAGTTAAGGCTGCATTTATAAAAATCCTATAAATTACCCTTTTCGTTTTCATCCTAAATTATACTCCATAATACGCAAGGTCCCTGGCCAACGCACCAGCTCGGGAGGAGACGATGCTGGGAAGTAATACCAAATAATTATTCTCTTTCCTAGCAATGTCTCAACGAGCCCATGCGTAGGGCCGAGGACGTTGCGCTTGGTTAACTCAAATCCATATTTGATTTACGCCCGTAGTACACAAAACCCTATTTGATTTCGCTCCGTAGTACACAAGGTCCCTGGCCAACACACCAGCTCGGGAGGAGACGATGCTGGGAAATAGACGATGCTGGGAAGTAATTATTCTCCTTCCTAGCAATGTCTCTCAACGAGCCCATGCGCAGAGCTGAGGACATTGCGCTTGGTTAACACAAATCCATATTTGATTTTGCTCCCTAGTACGCAGCGTCCCTGCCCAACCCATCGGCTCGGCAGGAGACGATGCTGGGAAGTAGAGTTTATGAACGTAGCTGACACACTAAAAAGGCTACCTCAATTATTGAGACAGCCTTTTTTAGATTCAAACTTTTTTAATAAAAACTAAAATTTAATTTTAATCAGTAATTTATTGCCTACCAAATCCTAATTCTTTTATCAACCGGTTTGTACATTTTATCGCCTGGCTTTACATCAAAAGCTTTATAAAATTCATCCATATTGGAAACAATACCATTGGTTCTAAATTCATTTGGAGAATGAGGATCTGTTAAAATCAATTGAGCTGAAGTTTCGGGTAAGTTGCTGCTGCGCCAAACTTGCGCCCAGCTTAAAAAGAAACGTTGGTCAGGTGTAAACCCTTCTATTTTAGTAGATATTTTTCCCTCCGGTGTTTTTTTATAGGCTTCATAAGCTATAGCCAAACCCCCAAGATCGGCGAGGTTTTCACCTAAAGTTAATTTGCCATTTACATGTAAGGTATCTAAAACGGTATAGGCATCATATTGCGTAACCACCATGTCTGCCTTGGTTTTAAATTGTTTGGCATCTTCTGCAGTCCACCAATCGCGTAAATTTCCATCAGCATCAAACTGCCTTCCCTGGTCATCAAAACCATGTGTCATTTCATGTCCGATTACCGCACCGATTCCTCCATAATTTACAGCATTATCTGCGGCAAAATTAAAGAAGGGAAATTGTAATATTCCTGCAGGAAAAGTAATCTGATTTTTAGCAGGATCGTAAGAAGCATTGATAGTAGGCGGTGTAAAACCCCATTCAGTTTTATCTATTGGTTTGCCTAATTTTTCTATATTATCTGTAAACTCCCATCTTTTTGCATTGCGAATATTTTGTAAAAAATTACCTCTATCAATTACTAAACCATCATAAGTTTTCCATTTATCAGAATAACCTATTTTCTTAGTAAACGCATTTAATTTTATGAGGGCCTTAGCCTTTGTTGTTTCACTCATCCAATCCAACTTTTTAATCCTTTCCTGAAAAGTTAGTTGAAGATTTTCAACCAATTCAATCATTCTTTTTTTTGCTTCCGGCTTAAAATATTTTGCTACATACAATTGGCCTAATAATTCGCCAAGATCGCTATCAATTAAACCACTCATACGCTGCCAGCGGGGCGTAATTTGTTTCTGTCCGCTTAGTACCTTACTGAATTGAAAATTTCTAACTACAAAATCATTACTTAAATATGCCACACTATTTTTAAGAATATACCACTGCAAGTAAGCCTTCCAGGTAGCTATTGGCGTAGTTTTTAAAAGACTGTCAGCCAACTGTAAAAATTTTGGATTATTCACTAAAATACTATCCTGTCCAGTTACCATCATTTGCTGCAATAGATTTTTCCAATTTATAGAAGTGGTGGTCTTTGATAAATCATCAACAAAAAATTTGTGGTATAACTTAACGGGGTCACGCATTTCAACCCTGCTATATTGAGCTTTGGCCAATTGGGTTTCTAAAGCAAGAATATTATCTGACTGTAATTTTGCTTTTTCGGCATCAGTACCAACCATTTTAAAAAGATCGGTCATGTAGAGCAAATATTCTTTACGAATATTGGTACTTCTCGCATCATTCTTTAAATAGTAATCTCTATCAGGAAGGGTAGTACCACCTTGTCCGAATTTAGCAATATACTGTGTTGCTTTTCTATCATCCTGGCCGATGTAAAATCCAAAGAGCGGAGAGGCAATACCAGTTGTGCGCATTGTTGCAATCGTATTTACTACATCCTGTATGCTGGTAATCTTATCAATATTTTCAAGGTCTTTTTTAATTGGGCTAAAGCCTAAATGCTCGATAGCCGCAGAATCCATACCACTGGCATAAAAATCCCCGGTCATTTTTGTCAGGCGGCTTTTTTCAGGATTTTTTTCTGCATCTTCCAAAAGACTTCTTAAAGCTTCCAGCGATTCTTCTCTTAAAACTAAAAAAGATCCCCAGCTTGTTTTTGAGGCAGGAATGGGATTATTTTTAATCCATGCGCCATTGGCATACAAATAAAAATTATCTCCCGGCTTAACGGAAAGATCCATATTGGCAGAATCTATGAATTTAAATTTCTTAACTGGCTGCGCTAAGGTGCAAATACCAATTGCCGAAAACATAAATACGGAAAAGCATTTTTTCATGTTGAATTTATTTTTGAAATGTAAATGTAGAAAATTGGTAATCAATTGTTTGAATATTATTAAGGTAAATTTCAACTATATTGCTAATAAATCATTTACAAAAGCCTAACGAATTTATATAAGAAGTAAATAAAAATGGTTGAATAGGTAAGAATTATTTTCATTGCTACTACTTCGATTTTATACTGTTTAAAGCAAAAAAATAGTACCGGCTTAACCGTATTGAAATAAATACCTTAATTAAGTGTAAATACATACCTTTGCAGCCCGAAAAAGAAAATTTTCTTTTTTGGACATTTCCCACAAGGCTCAAAAGTTTTCGTCTGTTCGAAACGCCAGCAGGGAGTAACTACAAATAAGTTATTAAATGCCAAAAGTAAAAACAAACTCAAGCGCAAAAAAGCGTTTTAAAGTTACTGGTACCGGACTGGTTACCTTTCAAAAGCCATTTAAACGCCACATCTTAACAAAGAAATCAAAAAAACGTAAGCGCAATTTAAGAAAAGATGGTGTAGTTCATTCTACCAACCACGATTTCGTACTTCGTTTATTACGTCTGAAAGGTTAGATCAGTTTATCAAAACCAATTTAAATTTCAACATTAACATTTCAAAATTAGTAAGATATGCCACGTTCAAAAAATGCAGTAGCATCCAGGGCCAGAAGAAAAAGAATACTTAAAGCCGCAAAAGGTTATTACGGTAAACGTAAAAATGTATATACCGTTGCCAAAAACGTAATGGAAAAAGGTTTAACCTATGCATACGTTGGCCGTAAATTAAAGAAGCGCGAATACCGTACTTTATGGATTGCCCGTATCAACGCTGCAGTTAGAGCAGAAGGTTTAACTTATAGTGAATTCATCCACCAATTATCAGTTAAAAAAATTGATATCAACCGTAAGGTATTGGCCGATTTAGCGATGAACGAACCAGAAAGTTTTAAGAGCTTAATTGCCCAAGTAAAAGCATAAATTGTTGCATTAAATTAGGGTAATAGCTAATTATGATCCAGTTTTAAAAAATATCACCGGTTATGAGTAAATCATGACCGGTTTTTTATTTATTGCATTTATCATTGAAGTACCTTTGCATTTCATAAACTAAAACCTATTTCAGTAAATGAATAACATGAACAATTCTTACGCTGATCTTGTGGATCAGACCTTCAACTTTCCGCAACATGATTTTAAGATTGAAAACGACTACCTCCAATACAATGGCCAGGATATTAAGGCCCTGATAGATAAATACGGCACTCCATTAAAACTTACCTACCTACCAAAAATTGGAAGTCAGATAACAAAGGCAAAAGATATGTTTGCCAACGCGTTTAAAAAACATAAATACGAAGGCAGTTATAACTATTGTTACTGCACCAAAAGCAGTCACTTTTCATTTATTGTTGAAGAGGCTTTAAAAAATGATATTCACCTGGAAACCTCTTTTGCATACGATATAGAAATTATAAATAAATTATACGAAAAAAAGAAAATCAATAAAGACATTTTTATTATTTGCAATGGCTACAAGCAAAAAACGTATACCAGCCGTATCTCCCGCTTGCTTAATACGGGCTTTAAAAATGTTATCCCAATTTTAGATAATAAGGAAGAGCTGAAAGCGTATAAATATGTAAAAGTTCCGTTTAAATTGGGTATCAGGGTGGCAGCAGAAGAAGAACCTAATTTTCCATTTTACACGTCCAGATTAGGCATGCGCGCAAAAGATATTTTGGAGTTTTATGTTGATGAAATTGAAGGGATGGAGCATAAATTTCAATTAAAAATGCTGCACATCTTTTTAAATAAAGGGATTAAAGACGACATATATTATTGGAGTGAATTAAACAAGGTAATTAACCTGTATTGCCAATTAAAAAAGATCTGTCCCGAGTTGGATTCTATTAATATCGGAGGTGGTTTTCCAATTAAACATTCACTTGGTTTTACCTACGATTACCAATTTATGATCAATGAAATTGTACGCAATATAAAAGTTGCCTGCAAAAGAAATAAGGTACAGATGCCCAATATATTTACTGAATTTGGCAGCTATACTGTTGGCGAAAGTATGGCACATATTTACAGTGTTATCGGCGAAAAAATGCAGAATGACCGGGAGATATGGTACATGATCGACAGCTCATTTATCACTACTTTACCCGATACCTGGGGAATTGGAGAAAAGTTTTTAATGCTGCCCATCAATAAATGGAAAGACGAGTATCAGCGCGTAACGCTTGGCGGTATAACCTGCGATAGCCATGATTATTACGATAGCGAAGAGCATATCAATGAAGTATTTTTACCAAAACTTACCGCTGGAGGTGAGCCACTTTATGTAGGTTTTTTTCACACCGGCGCCTACCAGGACCAGATTAGCGGCTATGGCGGAATTAAGCATTGTTTAATTCCATCACCGCAACATGTAATAGTTGGACATGATAAAAATGGCAAATTGGTTGATTGGGTATACGCAAAAGAACAAAGCTACCAGAGTATGTTGAAGATACTGGGATACATGTAATCCAGTTATGAGTTATAAGTTATGAGTTATAAGTAGTGCTTGTTTGATATAGGTTTTTTAATTGATGGTTTAAATACTGGATAATTAAAAATTTTTACTATTGAATTAATATTTAACAAATATTCATGTTTTGGTTATGAGCTAGTTTCATTTTATATAAAAAAACCGGTTGCTTTTAAACAACCGGTTTTTTTATATATTTAGAATAATTTATGCTTTTGTTTCCACTACAGTTTTGTTGATGGCCGCTGTCATTTCCATACTGATGGTACTTTTTTCAATGGTTAAGTAACTACCCGGACTAACTTCTAAACTAATTGTTCCGTCTTCGTTTACTTTATTTATTTTACCATGAATACCCGCAATGGTCACCACTTTATCACTTTTCTTTAAATCTGTGATAAAAGTTTTTTGTTGCTTCGCTTTTTTTGCTTGCGGACGAATCATGAAAAGCCAGAATACTACGATCATCAGTCCCATAAAAATTAATGAAAAACTGCTGCTGCCCTTACCTTGAGGGTCCATTAAAAAAATACCTAATAATTGCATGTGTTGTTGATTGAAAGTTAAAAATTAAAATATAATTATTTTGCTGCCACTACCTCACCTCTTAATAATAAAGGTATAAAAGCCGGGTTGGCGTTGGATAATACAGTTATTGTCTTTTCATTATGACCTACTTTTCCCTTGCTGTTAAATACTACTTTTATAAAAGCTGTCTCGCCGGGTAAAACAGGTTTGTCAGGTTTTTCAGGCACGGTACATCCGCAACTGGCACTGGTATTGGTAATGATCAAAGGTTTGGTTCCACTATTTTTAAACCTGAAATTATAGGTAACTTTTTCTCCTTCGGTAACGGTGCCAAAATTATAAACGCTGTCAATTACCTGCACTTTACTACTATCCCTTGCTGCTATTTCAGCCATCGAAATTGTACCATCAGCTACCTTATCATTGCGGCGCACATTACAGCAAACCAACCCGCAAATTATCAAAATCAATAAACAATATTTTTTCATCCTATTTTTAGCCATTTATTTTCGAATATATAATTATAAGTTCAGATACATACTAACTTATATTATTATAATTTTTTAGTAACGTTCATAACAACAAAAAAGACACTATTTTTCTGCCAAGTATTGTAAACCATCAAATAAATTACACTTATAACTCATAACTCATAACTACTATAATGTGCTATTCTTAAACGTCTTCTTATTTATCCTTCCTTCGGCACTTAGTTCTTTATGAATATTATCTAAAATACCATTGATAAACTGTCCGCTTTGAGGCGTACTGTAATCTTTTGCCAAATCGATGTATTCATTGATGGTAACCCTTGTAGGAATAGTCTCAAAAAACAAAAATTCCGAAATACCCATTTCAATTATTATAAGATCCAGCGAAGCGATCCTGTCTGCGTCCCAATTTTTTAATTTTGGTTTCAGCAATTCCATACTCACTTCTTTCTTATCTATTGTTGTTTCCAAAAGGCCCTTGGCAAAATCCCATTTTTCTTTACTTATAAAGGCATCAAAATTATAACTGCCTGGTTTCTGTAAAAAATTAAGCATCATCAGGTTCATCATTTCTGCATCATCATCCCAATTAATAAAATGCTCTTCCAGCTCACTTATAAAACTTTCGTTAGGCAACATCAGGTTGGTAAAAATAAATTCCAGCATATCCTTTTCCCCTTTTTTGTCCCTGCTTTGTATGCTGATATAATCTGCATATTCTTCGCTGGCAACAAGGGCCTGGTAAGTTTTTTTAAGCAACTCCTCATCTGTTGTTAATTCGGGTTTGTATTCCAGACAGGCATTACGGTAGCTTTGTTCCTGCACAATTTTCCAAAGCAATTCGTTACCAACAATTTTGGTGTTAATGTTTAAATCTTCTTCTGAAGGTAAATGCTTGGAAGCTTTTTTTAGGGCATCTTTTTCTGCATATCTGGCTACTTCACTTAAAAAATGCACCAGGTAAACAAAAAGCTGACGGGTTTGGTCAACTTGTTTTCTTAATAATCGCACTGCATCTGCCGGCTTTATATCATTGGTCATCTTATCCATGCTGTATAAACTTTGCATCACTTTAACCCGGATATTTCTTCTGCTAATCATATGTAAAGAACTTTTTGAGCTGCGAAGGTAAACATTTTAGCTTCCCGAAACGGGGAGTTTCATACGGTTTGATAAAAACTTGTCATTCAAAAAAAAGGCATTTTTTTCAGCTGCTAATATTGCCTGACAAAATTCTGTCAGGCAAGGTTTAATAGCTGACGATTTTACATTTTGTCACTTAACAAACGAAATTTTCAACCTAAGCATGACAACTATGCCACTAAAATCTTTTGGTACAAAATTAGAGTACCTCCAATGCCTACAATAAAATACGGGCATCTTCATTAAAAACAAATCAAAATCATTTCAATTATGGCTAAGAAGTTAAACATTACACCCCTACACGACAGGGTGATTGTGCAACCAGCGGCTGCAGAAGAAAAATCTGCAGGAGGCATCATTATTCCTGACACTGCAAAAGAAAAGCCACAACGTGGAGTAGTATTAGCAGCGGGTCCCGGTAAAAAAGATGAACCGGTAACTGTAAAAGCAGGTGATGCTGTATTATACGGCAAATATTCCGGTACTGAAATTACATTTGAAGGTATCGAATACCTGATCATGAGAGAGAGCGATATTTTAGCGATAGTATAAATAAGGATACTACTTTTGTTGATACTTATATATACGAGTTCTTTTAAATTTTGAATTAATCTTAACAAATTAATAAACCCTGCATCCCCCCGCAGGTTAAATCCTTTTTTGGATAGGGGTGGTATTTATTATGTCAAAAATAATATTCTTCGATATTGAAGCCCGTAACAAAATGAAAAAGGGTGTAGATACATTAGCGAATGCTGTTAAAGTAACCTTAGGACCAAAAGGTCGTAATGTAGTTATTGAAAAGAAATTCGGAGCACCACAGGTTACTAAAGATGGTGTAACTGTAGCTAAAGAAATCGAATTGGAAGATCCAATCGAAAATATGGGCGCGCAAATGGTTAAAGAAGTAGCATCAAAAACTGCAGATATTGCAGGTGATGGAACTACGACTGCAACTGTTTTGGCACAAAGCATTATCAGCGAAGGTTTGAAAATGGTTGCTGCAGGTGCAAATCCGATGGATTTGAAGCGTGGTATCGACAAAGCGGTTAAAGCTGTAGTTGAAAACCTGATTGCTCAGAAAAAAGATGTTGGAAACAACAGCAAGATGATTGAGCAGGTTGCTACGATCTCTGCAAATAACGATAACGAAATTGGTAAATTAATTGCGCAGGCAATGGCCAAAGTTGGTAAAGAAGGTGTTATAACTGTTGAAGAAGCAAAAGGAACCGATACTACAGTTGATGTAGTGGAAGGTATGCAATTTGACAGAGGTTATATTTCTCCGTATTTTGTTACCAACAGCGAAAAAATGCAGGCGGAATTACAGAATCCCTTTATCCTTATTTATGATAAAAAAATCTCTGCAATGAAAGATATTTTGAGCATTCTTGAAAAAGTTGCCCAAAGCGGTCGTCCGTTAATGATTATCGCCGAAGATTTGGATGGTGAAGCATTAGCAACATTGGTGGTAAATAAATTACGTGGAACTATCAAAGTTGCCGCAGTAAAAGCACCGGGTTTTGGCGATAGAAGAAAAGAAATGTTGACTGATCTTGCAGCTTTAACCGGTGGTACAGTTATCAGCGAAGAATTGGGCAATAAATTAGAAGGTGTTGAATTAACTTCTCTTGGACAGGCTGCTTCTATTACAATTGATAAAGACAATACCGTTATTGTAGGTGGTAAAGGTAAAAAATCTGAAATCGTTGCACGTGTTAATCAAATCAAGGCACAGGTAGAAAATACAACTTCAGATTACGATAAAGAAAAACTACAGGAGCGTCTGGCTAAATTAGCTGGTGGTGTAGCTGTACTATATGTAGGTGCTGCAACAGAAGTTGAAATGAAAGAAAAGAAAGATCGCGTTGATGATGCTTTACATGCAACAAGAGCTGCAGTTGAAGAAGGAATCGTACCGGGTGGTGGCGTAGCTTATATCCGCGCTATTGCAGGTTTAGAGAAATTAAAAGGTGCGCTTAATGCAGATGAAGCAACCGGTATCGCTATTGTAAGGCGTGCTATTGAAGAGCCCTTGCGCCAGATTGTTGCTAACTGCGGCATTGAAGGTTCAATTGTTGTTCAGAATATTAAAGAAGGCGAAGGTGATTATGGTTTTAATGCACGTACCGAAGTATATGAAAATATGTTTAAGGCAGGTGTAATTGATCCAACTAAAGTTGCCCGTGTAGCTTTAGAAAATGCAGCTTCTATTGCAGGTATGTTGTTAACAACAGAGTGTGTAATAGCAGACAAGCCTAAGGCAGAAGCCAACCAGGGTGGTGGTGCTCCTGATATGGGTGGCATGGGTGGTTACTAATTTAGTACTTCTCAAAATAATAACAAAAAATCCCTTCCATTATTGGAAGGGATTTTTTGTTATTAGCAGGTTTAAAGGTTAATAAAACTCAAATAAATCCTCCGGCTTAAAATATATTCTTACCTATATCACTTGTATTAACAAATTTGAGACTTATAAAAGGTTAATAAACCCTCTTTTTTAATTTTTTAAAAAATTATTTGTAGTCAAATCACTACCCATATTTAATAGATATAGCTACAGTAAATGATTGATACATAATGCATCTTTACACTGTTAAAATAATCCCCACCCTCTGAAAATTTCGCCACCTTTTGAAACTAGCTACTTGTTAGTTTAATTTACTTAAAGCCCTCGAATCCGGGGGTTTTTTTTATAGGTTCAATATTATTTAAT
>JAYTHI010000359.1:0-2511 GCA_043732685.1 Ferruginibacter sp.
TTTAATGGAGATGGCTTTACCGACCTTTTTATTGGTGCCAGAACTGTTCCCTGGGAGTACGGTCAAATACCCCAATCCTATTTATTAATGAACGATAAAACAGGTCGTTTTACTGATGTGACTAACACGTATGCACCCGAATTAAAATACACAGGTTTTGTTACACAAGCTTATTGGTACGATATAGATAAAGATGGGGTTAAAGATCTATTGCTTTCTTTAGAGTGGGGAGGTATAACCGCATATATTAATAACAAAGGCTTTTTAACCAAAAAAGTCTTAAGTGATAAAAAAGGATGGTGGAATTTTATTTTACCCTGCGATATTGATAACGACGGAAATATAGATTTAATAGCTGGTAATCTTGGTTTAAACAGTCGATTGAAAGCCTCAGATAAAGAGCCGGTTCAAATGTATTTTAATGATTTCGATGGTAATGGAAAAAAGGAACAGATACTTACCTATTACGTTGCAGGAAAACAAATTCCATTTGCGAATAAAGCGGAATTGGAAAAACAAATTCCTTTGCTAAAGAAAAAATTTTTATATGCAGCTGATTTTGCAAAAGCCACACTACCTCAGCTTTTTGGGGCAGATAAATTAGAGAAATCTGATTTATTAACTGCAAACTATTTTGCTAATGCTATTTTTATGAATAAAGGAAATTTAAAGTTCGATGTTAAAGCATTACCAGTTGAAGCTCAGTTTAGCTCCTTTAAAGATGCTGTTGTAGTTGATGCCAATAATGATAATTTACCCGACATATTGCTAATGGGGAACTACTATGATAATAATATCGAAATGGGGAGGTATGATGCCGATTATGGAACTATTTTAATAAATAAGGGCAACGGAGTTTTTGAAGCACAGCTAATAAATGGGTTAGCAATAAAAGGACAGGTGCGGCATATTAAACCAATAAAAATAGGCAACCAATCTGCATTTATCCTGGCGCGTAATAGTGATAGTTTAATGGTAATTAAATTTGATGAGAAGCGAAAAATGAATTAACCGGAATAAAAACTATGTGCCCGAAAAAACAATAATTATTTACAAAGATGATTCAAAAATCGCTTCCATTTTATTATATAACCGGGTAGTAAATTCTTGTTTTCCATTTAGTACTATCCTTTTCAACCAGCCTATCCGTAATAAGTGACATAAACGGAATTGCAGGTGCTACTCTGTTATAATCCTTTAAATAATATTCCAATTGTTTCAAAGCATAATTAACTTTACTGGTTTCACCGGTAACATCACTGATTAATATTTTTCCTCCTCCCAACATCCACTTATATTTAACTAAGCCAGCATCTTTCAACTTTTTATTAACGGGCAACGCTACCTTAACAAGGAAAGATATACTATCTATTGTATAAACATTTAACATTGGAAACCCCGATTGCCGGGCACCTTGTTCTAAACTATATTTTTTAAGCTGATCTATTAAATTGTAAATGAATTTGCTGCTGGGATAACCATGAGATGAATCAGCAATAAAAATAAGTGAGGAATCAACTACAGGAACTTCTTCTATTATGATGCCGTAAGTATTTTCAAGTTTCGAATAATAGGTTTGTATTTTATTTAGCAGTTGGTTAAAATCCTTATTTACCTCCTGCGCCATCAAATAATTTTGTATTCTTTTAACCGGGTTATAAGATGTTTGCAACTCGGTATTCCAATTTAATAATATGGAATCCCGTGCAACAGACATAAAATCTAACGAAGTTTTTAGTAGTTGATTTTTTGTTTTTACATTAATTATAAGTGATGTTGTTAAAACATCGGCCAGATAAAAACTTTTCTTATCTAAATTATAAATGGAACTATTTGAATCTATATTGGTGTCTTTTGATGGCCACCATTTCCCCCAGGTTTTACTGTCGGTAAGGGCACGGAAAACAGCTTCCTGCTTTGCGTTCAACAATACGGATTTGCGTATAACTATTTTATTAGGTATAATAAAATATACTAAGGCAACAAGAGCAGTCAGCGTAATAAACAAAGATATAAAAAACCATTTTTTCATAATAGAATGCTATTTTAAAAACGAAAATAAAGTTTAATTAAAAAACTAAATTTTTTAATTAAATGAAAACCTAATTTGGATACCTTATATATTGTAACATATTTAGTTTCAATAGTAAAAATGTAAATAGTTTGCGATCAGGTTTGTTTGGAGACCGGGGTGTTGTATATATTAAACCCTTAACTAAATGGCATTGTTTTAAACCACTTAAATAAATTTTGATTTATAAACATCGGACTATACTTGTAAATAATTTTAATGCAATGGTATAAAATTTCACCCCTTATTCTTTACTCCACCTTATAAACAACCGCACCATAAGGCTGTAAAACAAAACCGTTGGTAGCAGCATAATTACTGATCAGTACAATTTTTTTAGCAGCATTAAATTCATGCGAAACCCAGGTAACCGTATCTTTTGAAAAATTCAACAGCACCAATAATTTTTGATCTCTCAAGGTTCGGGTGTAGGCATATAC
>JAYTHI010000360.1:0-2494 GCA_043732685.1 Ferruginibacter sp.
CCACCCCGACCTGTGGTGGCAGTTGCCAGATGCGAAATATTTATATCGTAACTCAAGGATATGGCAATCGGTTTAACTTCTATTTTTACTACAGGAATAAATGCATCATTCCATCTTAAAACGGCCCCGCCATGTATCAAGTACCCCGACTCTTCAGCTTCCTCTAACTTGTAGCTGCAAATCATACTACCAATTAATTCGGTAAAAGGCCCTTGTTTACTGTAATCTGCTTCTACGGTAATATAGGTAAATTCAGATGTCGTTTTTCTAATGCCAGCGCTGTATACCCATTTGGGTGTCATTTCTAAATTGGTGGTACCATAAAACGAAATTTTAGGCGCTTTATTAAAATGGTGGTAAGCTGTGCCAAAATATATATTATCATTTACATTGTTGCCAATTTGCGTATTAAAACTCATACCTGCAGTGCCATCAAAATAAGTATAACCACTTTTAGCAAATGTTTCTCCATCAGGTATGGCTCCATTAAAATTGGTTCCATCAAATTGGCTATTGGTAGTAATTTTACTTCTGTCTAACCGTCGTTGAACTATTCCACCAATAAAGCCAAGCGATAAATACATGCTTCTTACATCACTTAAAGATTTGTGATAATTTATAGCTGGTAAAATATGGGTGGCTGTTAAATTAATTGTTCCCGCTTTATCATATAATATTTGTCCGCCGATTGTTAAAAAATCTTCACTTTTTTTAAAAGGTAATTTGTATTCCCCATTTAACGATACGGTTTGGTAAGGCACGCTTATGCTTTGCCATTGATTTTTATATACACTCTGAAGCCTGATATCGCCGGCAAATAATCCTGCCAATGCCGGGTTACGCAATAAAGGCGCCTCAAAAAATTGAGAAAAATGAATATCCTGCGATTTAACCTTAAGAGCGGTTAGCAGTATGGTTATGCAACACAAAAAAATGTGTACATAGATTTTCATAGGATTAAATTTGATTTTCTTGGTGGTTTTTATACCAGCTATAAACGCTGCTTCAAAAAAATTAGTATCTATGCTGAAATAATATTCCCTCAGTCTCAAATTATTGTAATTTTTAATGGGTATCATTCATTTAATTTAAAAACTAAAAAAAATGGTTGCTAATTTAAATTATTACGTAATGCAAACATTGTTAAGCACAAGTTTGAATTTGTATTTTTTGGGATTATAAGGGAGATTTATTAGGGTGGCGGAGGCTGTTATCAAGGGAGGATAAAATGGGATAAAAGCATATTGTCGTTACGATTTATTCATTTATAATTTTAATTGAATTGGTTTTTTAAGATCAGCTTAAATATTTTCTTCTGATAAACTTATGCTGGAATTTGTTTTATTTTAAATTTTATTTAATAATTTTTTACACTTTAAACTTCAATATCGATATACTTTTTATTGAATCAATGCTATATTGCCTTTGTAGATAAGCACACTATTATTTTCGCAAATAATATCAATTGTGTAATCAAATACATCCGGATTTAATTTTACCCCCCTAAAAGTTCCGTTCCATCCAGCGCTTGCATCGTTGGCATTAAAGCTATTGTTTTCAAAAACAAGCTGCCCCCATCGATTATAAATACGGAGGTTTCTAATTTTAAATATTCCGGTACCCCTCGGGTAAAAAATATCATTTACACCATCGCCATTTGGCGAAAAGGTATTGGGCATAAATACATTTGCGCCATTGCATATAACAAATATGGATATCTTGTCTTCAGCCCTGCATCCTCCGGGGTTTTTTACCGTGACCGTGTAGTCTATATTACTAATAGGCTTAATGGTAATGCCCGGGTAGATACTATTTATTATACCAGTTGTAGGTAACCATTGTACTTCGGTTACATCGGCAGATATTTTAGGAATTATGTTGTAAGTCTGCCCTATATTGATCGCCTTATTTTCGCCGGCAACTACCGTTGGGATAGGGTAAACTTTTATAAAAACAAAACCGGTATCAGCAAAACATTTTTTTTCATCCTGCACAATTACCCTGTAATTGGTACTGGTATCGGGGTGTGCCGTAGGGTTTGATATTGTGTAATTGTTCAGGCTTTCTATTGGTGTCCAAAAATAACTTGCACCACCTTTTACAAATATTTTTTTCGACTGGCCAAAGCACATAGTATCGGTAGGACTTAAATTTATTTTAAAAGGATATTTTACCAAAATTCGTACACTGTCTTTTGCAGTACAACCATGTATGTTGTTTCCTGTAACAGAATAGGTAGTTACAGAGTCAGGTTGTGCAAGGGGGCTTGCGCAATTGGAGCAACTTAGTCCATATGATGGAGACCAGCTGTAGGAAAAAGCACCTGTTGCCTGTAAAAAAATACCCTTGTCTTTACAGATAAAAGAATCGAGTCCTGCATTAACTGTTGGAGTTATAAAGGCTTCAATTGTTGAATTTACAGAATCTTTGCATCCGTTACTATTTGTAGCTACCAGAGATATTGGATATAGGCCTGCTGTTGAATACTTTTGAA
>JAYTHI010000361.1:0-2485 GCA_043732685.1 Ferruginibacter sp.
ATGGATGATCTTCAAAGCTAAAAATAGAACCTTTTGTAGTAATTTCGTGTTATATTCACAAATAAATATTATGTTAAAACTACCGATATATCTAGATAATAATTCAACGACACCAATGGATCCTAGGGTGTTGGAAGCAATGACTCCTTACTTCCTGGAACATTATGGTAACGCTGCAAGTCGTAATCATCCTTTTGGTTGGGAAGCTGAAGAAGCTGTTGATTATGCCCGCGAACAAGTGGCAAAATTGATTGGCGCAGACGCCAAAGAAATTATTTTTACCAGTGGAGCTACAGAAGGCGACAACCTGGCAATTAAGGGTGTTTTCGAAATGTATGCCAGTAAGGGTAATCATATTATTACTGCAACAACCGAGCACAAAGCTGTTCTGGATACCTGCAAACATTTAGAAAAACTGGGTGGTGAAGTTACCTACCTGCAAGTTAAAAGAGATGGCTTAATTGATCTAAAAGAATTGGAAGCCGCCATCAGGCCTACAACCATCCTTATTGCAATTATGTATGCTAACAACGAAATTGGCACCATTCAACCAATGAGAGAAATTAGCGCAATTGCCAAAAAGCATGGTGTGCTGGTTTTTTCTGATGCGGTACAGGCAGTTGGTAAAGTTGCAGTAGATGTAAATAAAGATGGTATTGATTTAATGGCATTTACTGCACATAAAATGTACGGACCAAAAGGTATTGGTGCATTATATGTTCGCCGTAAAAATCCAAGGGTTAAAGTTACCGCTCAAATGGATGGAGGTGGTCACGAACGCGGAATGCGCAGTGGTACATTAAATGTTCCGGGTATTGTTGGTTTTGGAAAAGCTTGTGAAATTTGCCGTTTGGAAATGGAAGCAGATACAAAACGAATTAGTATTTTACGTAATAAGTTGGAAACCGAACTAATGAAATTAGAAGAGGCTTACATTAATGGTTCTACAGAACACCGTTTACCACATGTAACCAATATTTCTTTTAAACATGTAGAAGGTGAAGGCTTATTGATGGGCTTTAATAAAAATATTGCTTTAAGTTCAGGTTCTGCTTGTACTTCAGCATCTTTAGAACCTTCTTATGTATTAAAAGCTTTAGGTTTGGGCGATGATCTGGCACATAGCTCCCTGCGTTTTGGTTTGGGTCGTTTTACCCAGGAAGATCAAATTGATTATACCATTAAGGCAATAAGTGAAACCGTTTTGAAGTTAAGAGAAATGAGTCCGTTGTGGGAAATGTACAAAGAGGGTATTGATTTGGATTCAATTGAGTGGGCAGCTCATTAATATTATAAGTAATAAAAAACTTGCCTTTATGTAAGTTTTTCATTACTATATTGTAAAATAAATTTTAAGATTAGTATTTTTGCTAATCAACACAGTTTAAAAATAAATAAAATGGCATACTCAGATAAAGTAATTGATCATTACACCAACCCAAAAAACGTTGGAACTTTAGATAAAAGCAGTAAAAGCGTTGGAACAGGTTTAGTGGGTGCACCGGAGTGCGGAGATGTTATGCGTTTACAAATTGAAGTAGATGATGCAACAGGTATGATTACCGATGCAAAATTTAAAACCTTCGGATGCGGTTCTGCTATTGCTTCTTCTTCATTGGCCACAGAGTGGTTAAAAGGAAAAAGCATTGACGAAGCTTTAACTGTTGATAATATGGACTTTGTAGAAGAATTAAATCTTCCACCGGTTAAAATACATTGTTCTGTTTTGGCAGAAGATGCTATAAAAGCCGCCATCAACGATTACCGTGTTAAAAACGGTAAGGAAGCCATCAAGTTTGAAGAAAGTGTAGTGCATTAAAATATTGTTCCCGGCTTGCCGGAAACAATTATCCTATTAATTTAAAAAGTTTATTATTTAAATGGGTAGCGAAATTTTAGATATACAAAATAACACCTCAGTTACGGCTGTAGCCGAAACAAGAGGTTTGGATAATGCCATATACATTAGTGATAAGGCAAAAGGTAAGGTGGTTAATTTAATGAACGATGCAGGCCTTGGCAAAGATCCTTCCTATTTTTTAAGAGTAGGTGTTGTAGGCGGTGGTTGCAGCGGACTTAGTTACAAAATGGATTTTGATAACGAGCAAAAGCCTATGGACCAGGTTTTTGAAGATAAAGGAATCAAAATAGTTACAGACCTTAAAAGCTTTTTATACCTTGTTAACACCGAACTGGAATTTAGTGACGGATTAAATGGTAAAGGGTTTTATTTTAATAATCCCAATGCCAGCAGAAGTTGCGGTTGCGGAGAAAGTTTTGCAGTATAATACTTTGAGTTTTATAATTATAATTTAATTGTAATACCCGTTTCAATTTTGAAACGGGTATTTTTTTATTACAGTTTTTAAAATAATTGTTTTTGGTTTTAACCCAAAATTTGCAGTAGGCTTATCCCGTAAGACTTAATGGCAGTTTCGTATTTTCAATGAAGGAGAAAAGACTATCGTACCATTGCCTTCTTTTT
>JAYTHI010000362.1:0-22734 GCA_043732685.1 Ferruginibacter sp.
TTGCACTCCAAATTAAAAAACGAAAGTTTAAAGTTCTTTAAATATGTCACAACGAATCAGAATAAAATTACAGTCTTACGATCACAACTTAGTTGATAAGTCAGCAGAGAAAATCGTAAAAACGGTACGCAGTACCGGTGCAGTAGTAACAGGACCAATTCCTCTACCAACACACAAGAAAATTTTTACTGTATTACGTGCTCCTCACGTTAACAAAAAAGCACGTGAGCAGTTTCAGTTGTGCACGCACAAACGTTTGTTAGATATTTACACCAGCAGCAGCCGTACGGTTGACGCACTAAGTAAATTAGATTTGCCAAGTGGTGTAGATGTTGAAATAAAGGCCTGATGAACCTTCCGATATTTTCGGAAAAGCAAAAGGTTAGTTCTTATAATTTATATTGAAACATCCAAGTACGATTTAAAACGTACCGCTGGATAAAAAAAGATACAATGAAAAGTATTATTGGAAAGAAAATTGGCATGACCAGTGTCTTTGATGCAGCAGGCAAACAAACAGCTGTTACCATCATCGAAGCAGGACCATGCGTAGTTACACAAAAGAAGACCGTTGAAACAGACGGTTATAATGCACTCCAAATTGCATTTGGTGATAAAACACCCAAGCACTCCATTAAGGCTGAAGTAAATCACTTCGCCAAAGCTCAGACTTCCCCTAAAAAAGTAGTAAAAGAAATAAGAGATACCACCATGACCCAAGCGGTTGGTGAATCAATTACAGTTGATATTTTCACCGAAGGTGAAGAGGTTGAAGTAGTTGGTACCACTAAAGGAAAGGGTTTTCAAGGTGTTGTTAAACGTCATGGTTTCCATGGTGTTGGCGGACAATCTCACGGTCAGCATGATCGTTCAAGAGCTCCGGGTTCTATTGGTAACTCATCTGATGCCTCAAGGGTTTTTAAAGGAATGAGAATGGGTGGCCGTATGGGTCAGGACAGAGTGAAAATGAAAGGTTTGAAAGTAATTAAAATATTCGCAGAAAAAAATTACATACTGGTTAGTGGTTCTGTACCAGGCCACAATGGTTCAATCGTTTTGATACAAAAGTAAGTAACACATCATTTGTGTTCCTGAACACAAAAATTAATCTGAATAATCATGCAAGTAGATATTTTAAATATAGAAGGCGCTAAAACCGGAAGATCAATAGAATTACCGGAAGAAATATTTGGTGTAGAACCAAATACTCATGTTGTTTACTTAGCTGTAAAACAATATTTAGCTGCTCAGCGTCAAGGTACGCACAAGGTTAAAACAAGGGCTGAAGCAAACGGTTCATCTAAGAAATTACACAAGCAAAAAGGAACCGGTGGTGCCCGTAAAGGTAACTTACGTAGTCCTATATATAAAGGTGGTGGTACCATATTTGGTCCAAAACCTCACCTATATGATTTCAAATTAAATCGTAAAGTTAAAGATCTTGCTAAGATTTCTGCTCTAAGTGCAAAGGCAAAAGAAAATGCCATCGTAATTGTAGAAGACGTTACTATGGAAGTTCCTAAGTCTAAGCAATTTGTAGGAATTCTTAAAGCTTTACAGGTTAGCGATGAAAAAACATTATTTGTTATTCCTGAATATAATGATAACGTTTATTTAAGTTTAAGAAATATACCTGGTGTTCAGGGAAGTTTGTTAAGTGATTTAAATACATACGATATTGTTAATGCGAAAGTGTTGGTTTTTACTGAAAGCGTAGCAAAGATTTTTAGTGAAGATGAAGCTGAAGTAGCAGAAGCTTAAATAAATTAATTGGTCGGTTTTTAACTGATTAGGAAAATAAATTTTACAAGATTTCAATTAGCAAATTAGCTGGTTAGTAAATTATCAAATTAGAGTTATGAAACTGTCTGAAGTTTTAATAAAGCCTATCTTATCTGAAAAGATAAATAAGCAAACTGAAAAAATGAACCGTTACGCTTTTGTGGTTAGCAGAAAAGCAAACAAGCTTGAGATTAAAAAAGCTGTTGAAGAATTCTACGGTATTCAGGTAATAGATGTTAATACAGCCGTTATGCCGGGTAAAGCAAAATCCCGTAATACTAAAGCTGGCGTTGTTAGCGGACGTAAATCTGCTAAGAAAAAAGCATATGTTACTGTAGCCAGCGGCGAATCAATTGATTTATACGGAACGGTATAATTAGTTGTTCAAAAAAAATAAAGGATGGTAAATTCTGCTACCGCAAAACGCAGAGATTATTTAAATATAAAGTTCCAAAGATGCTCCAGGGCATTTGAGGTAAATAATTACAATGGCACTTAGAAAATACAAACCGACCACAGCAGGTACTCGTTGGAGAATTGGTAATGCATATGCAGAGATCACTACCAACATTCCTGAAAAGACTTTGCTTGAAAAGCAAAAGAATACTGCTGGACGTAACTTTCAGGGTAGAAGATCAATGCGCTACATGGGCGGCGGAAACAAAACCATGTACCGGATAATTGATTTCAAAAGAGATAAAAAGAATATCCCGGCAATTGTAAAAAGTATCGAGTACGATCCAAACCGTACAGCTTTTATTGCATTGTTGAACTATGTTGATGGTGAAAAACGTTATATCATTGCTCCTAACGGTTTACAAGTTGGTTCTACTGTTTTAAGTGGTGACAATATAGCTCCGGAATTAGGTAATGCCTTGATGTTAAAATATATGCCCTTGGGTACAATGATCCATAATGTAGAAATGCAACCTGGTCAGGGTGGTAAGTTGGTACGCAGCGCAGGTAACACTGCTCAGTTAGCGAATAAAGAAGAAAAATACGGTATCTTAAAAATGCCAAGTGGCGAATTAAGAAAAGTATTGATCAATTGCTACGCTACTGTTGGTGTTGTTAGTAATAGCGATCATAATTTGGAGAGTGCAGGTAAAGCTGGTAGAAACAGGTGGAAAGGTGTTAGACCAAGAACAAGAGCTGTTGCAATGAATCCGGTAGATCATCCGATGGGTGGTGGTGAAGGTAGAGCATCAGGCGGTCATCCTCGTAGCCGTACAGGTAAATATGCTAAAGGACAGGTTACCCGCACAAGAGGTAAAGGTTCTGATAAGATGATTATCCAAAGAAGAAACGGTAAGAAAATAAGCAACAAATAATTAACCTGTTAAAATATCCTGTTGATAAGATAGGAGAATAAACAAAAAGTACAATAATATGCCACGTTCAGTAAAAAAAGGCCCATATATCGATGCTAACTTAGAAGAAAAAGTATTGGCCATAAACGAAGGAAAAAACAAGAAAGGTGTTATCAAAACCTGGTCTCGCCGGTCTACAATTTCTCCTGATTTTGTTGGTCACACGTTAGCAGTTCATAACGGAAATAAATTTATTCCTGTTTATGTAACAGAGTTTATGGTTGGTCATAAATTAGGTGAATTTGCACCAACAAGGAATTTTAGAGGTCACTCAAGTAAAAAAATGTAATAAAAGAAGTTAAAAATTGAATGTTCAGCGGAACAAACGAATTTAAACTTGAAACTAAATAAAAAATGGAAGCAGTAGCTAAACTTAACAATTATCCAACCTCACCACGTAAAATGCGTTTACTGGTTGATTTGATACGTGGAATGGAAGTAGAAAAGGCTTTAGGTGTATTACAATTTAATACTAAACATCCTGCAGTTCCTCTATACAAATTATTAAAGAGTGCCATCAATAACTGGGAGCAGAAAAATACTGAATCAAAAGTAGAAGATGCTAAATTGATCGTAAAAACAATCATGGTTGATGGAGGAAGAGTAGTTAAACGTATGCGTCCTGCACCACAAGGTCGTGGATACAGAGTGCGCAAACGTAGCAATCATGTAACATTAATAGTAGATAGTAAAAGTTAATAAAATTAATTAAAACGAATTAACCAATAATATGGGTCAGAAAACAAATCCGATTGGTATCAGACTAGGAATCATACGTGGTTGGGATAGTAACTGGTACGCACACAAAAAAGATTTCGGCAACAAGTTAATTGAAGATAACAAAATCAGAAATTACCTGAATGCACGTATCAACAAAGGTGGTATCTCTAAGATTGTGATTGAGCGTACGTTGAATAAACTTATCGTTACAATTCATACTTCTAAGCCAGGTATCATTATCGGTAAAGGTGGTGGTGAGGTTGACAGAATCAAAGAAGAATTGAAAAAGTTAACCGGAAAGGATGATGTTCAAATTAATATCTTGGAAATCCGTCGTCCTGAATTGGATGCCCAGATTGTAGCAGATACAATTGCCCGTCAGTTAGAAGGAAGAATTAATTTTAAGCGTGCAGTTAAAATGGCAATAGCTTCCGCATTAAGAATGGGTGCAGAAGGAATTAAAGTTAGATGCGGCGGTCGTTTAGGTGGAGCAGAGATTGCACGTAGCGAAGAAATCAAACAAGGTCGTACTCCATTGCATACATTGCGTATGGACATAGATTATGCGAGCGTATTTGCTCAAACAGTTTATGGTAAAATTGGTATTAAAGTATGGATTTGTAAGGGAGAGGTTTTAGCTAAAAGAGATCTTAATCCTAACATACTTGCCGGTGGTGGTAAAGAAGGTGAAGTAAGCCGTGGTTTTGAAAATCGTGGTGGATTTGATGACAGAAGAGGCGGTGGTGACAGAAGAGGTGGTGGACAAGGTGGAGATAGAAACCGTGGTGGTCAGGGTGGTCAGGGCCAGGGTGGTGCAAACCGTGGCGGTGGTCAGGGACAGGGTGGTGGAGGAAGAAGATAATATCAACTTTACCGGATACCAAAAAATATATAATCAGAATTTTTCAAATTGATAGATAATGTTACAACCAAAAAGAGCAAAACATAGAAAGGCGCAGAAAGGTCGGATCAGGGAAACTGCCAAAAGAGGTACTACCATCGCTTTTGGATCTTTTGGACTTAAAGCACTGGAACCAATTTGGTTAACAAACAGGCAAATCGAAAGTGCTCGTCAGGCTTTAACCCGTCACATGAAAAGAGAAGGTAATGTTTGGATAAGAATTTTCCCTGACAAACCAATTACTAAAAAGCCGGCTGAAGTAAGGATGGGTAAAGGTAAAGGTAACCCTGAATATTGGGCTGCAGTAGTTGAACCGGGTCGCATTTTATTTGAAGCAGATGGCGTTTCTTTACAGGTTGCCAAAGAAGCTTTTGAATTAGCTGCTCAAAAATTACCAATCGCTGTAAAATTTGTTGTCCGCAGAGATTACCAAGCATAATAGTACAGTCAAAAAATATTGAAATGACAAAGAAAGCAGATTATTTAACGAGCATTAAGGGATTAGGTCTTGAAGACCTGAAAGCTAAGATAACTGAAGACGAATTACGTTTAAAGAAAGTATCTTTCGCTCACAGTATTTCTCCATTGGAGAATCCAGTTAGTATGCGTTTATTGCGCAGAGATCTGGCACGTTTGAAAACAGCAGTAAGAACAATAGAACTAGGTTTAAAATAAACCATAAATTTTGCAACTAATGAGCGAAGTAGTAACAACAATAGAAAGAAATTTACGTAAGATCAGGGTTGGAGTTGTTTCCAGCAATAAAATGGATAAATCCATTGTGGTAAAAGTGGAAAGAAAAGTAAAGCATCCGCTTTATGGTAAATTCGTAAAAAAGTCTACCAAATTTCATGCACATGATGAAAAAAACGAGTGTAGTATTGGTGACACTGTTAAAATAATGGAAACTCGTCCTATCAGCAAAACAAAACGCTGGAGACTGGTTGAGGTAGTTGAGAAAGTTAAATAATTGGGGTTGCCTGGACTTATTCAGGAACTTATTTATAAAATGTTTTTAATGTCTTGTTCTATTAAATAGAATAAGTATAAAGCTAAATAAAATGATTCAGCAAGAAAGCAGATTGAACGTTGCCGACAATAGTGGTGCAAAGGAAGTTTTATGTATTCGTGTTTTGGGAAATTCCGGACAAGATTATGCTAAGATTGGAGATAAGATTGTAGTTACTGTAAAAGATGCAACACCAAATGGTGGTATTAAAAAAGGTACGGTTAGTAAAGCTGTTATCGTAAGAACAGTTAATAAATTACGTCGTAAAGATGGTTCTTATATTCGTTTTGATGATAATGCAGTAGTGTTATTAAACAATTCTGATGAACCTAGAGGAACACGTATTTTTGGACCGGTGGCAAGAGAATTGAGAGATAAAGGTTACATGAAGATCATTTCTTTAGCTCCTGAAGTATTGTAGTTTGTAAAGCAATTGCATTCAGCATTTATAAGATAGTTATAATTAAAGATAAAAAGCCGAAGGGCAAATTAATAAAATGAGTACAAGATTTAAACCTAAGTTCAGCATTAAAAAAGGTGATAACGTTGTTGTTATTACCGGTGAAGATAAAGACCTTAAGAAACCACGCAAAGTGTTAGAAGTTTTGTTGGAAAAGGGAAAAGTTTTGGTAGAAGGTGTAGCTATTGTTACAAAACATACCAAACCAACTTCACAAAATACTAAAGGTGGTATCGTTAAGATTGAAGCTCCGATCAATATCAGTAATGTGATGTTATGGGATGCCAAAACAGGCGGACCTACTAAAGTTAAGCGTACTAGGGAAAATGGTAAATTAATTAGAATATCTAAAAAATCAGGGGAGGCCATCAAATAATGAGCACAGCAACATACACTCCAAGATTAGCCGATAAGTACACCAAAGAAGTTGTACCAGCGCTAATGAAAAAATTTGGTTATAAAACCATTATGCAAGCACCAAAATTAACCAAGATTTGTTTGAATCGTGGAGTAAATGGAGCAGTAGCAGATAAGAAATTAGTTGATATTGCAGTTGAAGAGTTATCTACAATAACTGGACAAAAGGCCGTAGCGACTATGAGTAAAAAAGATATCTCCAACTTTAAGTTACGTAAAGCTATGCCAATTGGCGCCAGAGTAACCTTACGTGGTGTAAAGATGTTTGAATTCTTAGATAGATTTGTATCCGTATCTTTACCACGTGTAAGAGATTTCAAAGGTGTCAATGATAAATCATTTGACGGTCGTGGAAATTTCACCCTTGGTATTACTGAGCAAATCATTTTTCCTGAAATTGATATTGATAAAGTAAATAAAATTACTGGTATGGATATTACTTTCGTAACAACCGCCTCAACCAATGAAGAAGCATTTGAATTATTGAAAGAATTAGGGATGCCTTTTAAAAATGTAAAAAAATAATTAAATAATAATAGCACATGGCAAAGAAATCAGTAGAAGCCAGGCAAAGAAAGCGTGAAGTGATGACCGCTAAATTTGCTGAAAAAAGAGCAGCTTTAAAAGCAGCAGGCGATTATAAAGCTTTGGATCTTTTACCAAAGAATGCATCACCGGTACGCTTAAGAAATCGTTGCCAGTTAACAGGTCGTCCAAGAGGTTATATGCGTCATTTCGCATTATCAAGAAATATGTTTCGTGATATGGCCTTAGCTGGTAAAATACCAGGTGTTACAAAAGCAAGCTGGTAAGAAATTAAAAACAGCAGATCAATTTAAAAATTGACATCACTGTAAAAAAATTATCTAATAATAAAAGCAACTAAATAATTATGGTAACTGATCCTATAGCAGATTTTCTTACAAGAATTCGCAATGCTCAAATGGCAAATCATCGTATTGTGGAAATACCAGCGTCCAATTTAAAGAAGCGCATGACAGAAATTTTATACGATAAGGGATATATCCTTAAGTATAAATTTGAAGATGATAATAAACAAGGTGTCATTAAGATTGCTTTAAAGTACGATGCTTCAACAAAACTTCCGGTAATTCAGAGTTTGGAAAGAGTATCGCGTCCAGGTTTACGTACTTATGCTAAACCTGACGAATTTAAAAGAGTTAAAAATGGTTTAGGTATTGCAATAGTTTCTACCTCTAAAGGTGTTATGACAGATAAAGAAGCAAAAGCTCAAAATGTAGGTGGTGAAGTTCTTTGTAACATCTACTAATTGTTTTAATGATATTGAATTATATATAAGAGATTCGACAATTAAGCCCAAGTCGTGGCTGAACACGAATGAATAATTAATTTTAAAATTTAAATCGACTATGTCTAGAATAGGAAAAAAACCGGTAGAATTCCCAACAGGAGTTAGTATTGTAATCGGTAAGGATAATGTGATTAGTGTTAAAGGTCCGAAAGGCGAATTAAAGCAGGCTGTTGATAGTGATATCAAAATGGAAGTTAAAGATGGCACCATTGAATTGGTTCGTCCAACAGATCAGATTCGTCATAAAGCTATGCATGGTTTATATCGTTCATTGGTTAATAATATGGTGAAAGGTGTTACTGAAGGCTATGTAAGACAATTGGAATTAGTTGGTGTGGGTTTTAAAGCTGCTTGTACTGGAAACTTATTAGACTTAGCTTTAGGTTATTCTCATAATATTATTTTTGAAATTCCAAAGGAATTGAAAATTGTAACTTCACAAGAAAAAGGTCAAAATCCAATTATCACGCTTGAAGGTGTTGATAAACAATTAATTGGACAGGTATGTGCTAAGATTCGCAGTTTACGTAAGCCTGAGCCGTACAAAGGAAAAGGTGTTAAATTTAAAGGTGAAGTACTTAGAAGAAAAGCTGGTAAATCGGCAGGTAAATAATATTTATCGCTTCTTACAAAATCTAATAACGACCTATCAACAATTAATTAGACTTATTAAACCCCTGGTTTAATTCAAAATAAAAGATCATGAACAATAAAGCAAGTGCAAGGGAGAAAATAAAGTTCCGTATCCGTAAAAAAATTAACGGAGTTGCTGCAAGACCAAGATTGAGTGTATTTAGAAGCAATGCTGATATTTATGCGCAGTTAATCAACGATGAAAATGGATCCACCATTGCTTCGGTTTCATCTCTGGATAAAGATATTAAAGCACAAAAGGTTACAAAAACTGAAAAAAGTAAATTGGTTGGTAATGCTATCGCAAGAAAAGCTTCTGACCTTGGACTAA
This sequence comes from Ferruginibacter sp., assembly GCA_043732685.1. GTDB lineage: Bacteria > Bacteroidota > Bacteroidia > Chitinophagales > Chitinophagaceae > Ferruginibacter. The sequence continues at coordinate 8,957 of JAYTHI010000362.1, forward strand.
CAACTGTTGTTTTTGATCGTGGTGGTTATATTTATCATGGTCGTGTTAAGGCAGTTGCTGAAGGAGCAAGAGAGGGTGGTTTACAATTTTAATTATAAATTTTCTAATAAGAAATATACATGTTTAAAGCAAACGATAACAGAGTAAAAGCCGGTGACCTGGAGTTGAAAGACAAAGTGGTTTCTATCAATCGTGTAGTAAAAACTACAAAAGGTGGTCGTGCATTTAGTTTTTCTGCCCTTGTTGTGGTGGGTAACGGTGCAGGTATTGTAGGTCAGGGAATGGGAAAGGCTAAAGAGGTTCAGGAAGCTATCACAAAAGGTATTGAAGATGCTAAAAAGAACTTAATTAAAGTTCCAGTTATGCATGGTACTATCCCTCACGAACAATTAGCTAAAGAAGGTGCAGCAAGAGTATTTATTAAACCTGCTGCGCATGGAACTGGTGTAATTGCAGGAGGTAGCATGCGTGCAGTTTTGGAAGCTGCTGGTATTACAGATGTATTGGCTAAAAGTCTTGGTTCTGCAAATCCTACCAATGTGGTAAAAGCAACTGTTAAGGCATTAGCTACCTTACGTGAGCCAATTGCTGTGGCAAAAACTAGAAATATCTCTTTAAAGAAAGTATTTAACGGATAAACTTAATATTTCTAAAAGAATATAGGTTTTCAATTAAATAATACAAACAAGCTCCCATTTGGGATTAGGGTTATGAAAAAAATTAAAGTAACACAAGTAAGAAGTATCATTGACAGACCAGAACGCCAGAAAAGAACTGTTGCTGCTTTAGGGTTAAAGAAAATGAATGCCTCTGTGGAAGTAATTGCTACTCCTCAAATTTTAGGAATGGTTCGTAAAGTGAGCCACCTCATTAAAGTTGAAGAATTAGCATAGTATTTATTTATTGTTTGATAAAAATTTAAATAACAATTTAAGATTAATCGAACGGTGATAATTTACATTTTTATAATCATTGCGAGGGGTGATACCCCGTAAGTACAAAATCATAAAAAATGAATTTAGAAACATTAAGACCCGCCAAAGGTGCTACTAAAAAAGCAAAACGTATTGGCCGTGGTGAAGCAAGTGGTAAGGGTGGAACATCTACCAAAGGTAACAAAGGTGGACAAAGTAGGGCCGGTTACAAAAGTAAAATGGGTTTTGAAGGTGGTCAGATGCCGATTCAACGTCGGGTTCCAAAACGTGGTTTCAAAAATATTAATCGTATCGAATATAAAGTTATCAATTTAGGTCAGGTTGATCATTATGCAGAGAAATATAGCATTACGGAATTTAGTCCCCAAAACTTGTACATTAATGGTTTAATCAGTCAAAATGATAACATTAAGATATTAGGAATTGGTGAAGTAAAAGGAAAATTTTCTTTTAAAGTTAATGCAATTAGCAAAACAGCCAAAATAGCTATTGAAGCTGCTGGTGGAACTGTTGAAATAGTTAGATAATTTCCCGATATTTACAGACGCATTCCTGCTTGCCGAAAAGGGCAGGTCGGAGAAGCGTCTTTTTTTATTTTTAAGCATACATTTAAAATCGATTAAAGTCTGTGAAGAAGTTTATCCAAACATTAAAAAATATCTGGAGCATTGAGGAGCTACGGAATAAGATATTATTTACTTTATTGTTGATATTTATTTATCGCTTAGGGTCTTTTATCGTTTTACCTGGTATCGATCCTAACAGATTAGCCAACTTAAGTAATAGTACCAAGAATGGTATGTTAGGTTTGTTAGATGCATTTGTTGGTGGGGCTTTTTCTAAAGCTTCAATTTTTGCATTAGGTATCATGCCGTATATTTCTGCCTCTATATTTATGCAGCTGATTACGATTTTAGTTCCCCAAATGGCGAAAGTTCAAAAGGAAGGTGAAAGCGGCAGAAAGAAAATTAATCAATGGACGCGATATCTAACTGTAATTGTTACTGCTTTTCAGGCAGCAGCATACATCGGTTATCTTAAGAGTGCAGGTAATGCAGATGCTTTAATTTTATCGTATGCTAATTATTTTGTAGTTTCTACTGTGGTATTGTTAACGGTAGGTACTTTATTTGTTATGTGGTTAGGTGAAAAAATTACAGATAAAGGTTTAGGAAATGGTACTTCTATAATTATAATGGTAGGTATTCTTGCCAGGCTTCCACAAGCTATTATTCAGGAGTGGTCATCTCGTTTTGTTAGAGGTGGTGGTGGTATATTAATTTTCTTAATTGAAATAGCTTTCCTAATTGCTATCATCATGGGTTTAATCATGTTGATTCAGGGTACCAGAAAAGTTACCGTTAACTATGCCAAGCAAATTGTTGGAAACAGACAGTTTGGTGGAGCAAGAAACTTTTTACCACTTAAGGTAAATGCATCGGGTGTTATGCCAATTATATTTGCGCAGGCAATATTGTTTTTACCAACTATATTCTCTGGCTTTACTGGTGGTGGATGGGCTAAATATTTTACAGATCATACCAACGGTGTGTATATGTTGGTGTATACCATTTGTGTAATTGCATTTACTTTCCTATATACTGCATTAATTTTTAATCCTAAGCAAATGGCTGAAGATCTAAAACGTAATAATGGTTTTATTCCCGGTGTAAAACCTGGGCAGCCTACAGCGGATTATATTGGTACTATAATGGATAGAATTACTTTGCCAGGTGCCATTTTATTAGCATTTGTAGGTATTTTACCAGGCATATTTCAATTGGTATTTAAAACACAACAGGCATTTGCAACTTTTTACGGCGGTACTTCTTTATTGATTATGGTTGCTGTAATTTTAGATACTCTGCAACAAATAGAAACTCAATTATTGATGCGTCAGTATGATGGCTTAATGAGTTCAGGACGTGTTCAGGGAAGGCAAACTTCTGCTTTATCTGGTATGTAAAACGCAATTCCTTTCAAAGGGATTCAATATAAATTTTTTTAAGCCCTGACATTTTTAGTCGGGGTTTATCTTTTAAATAATATTTTAATGATTCATTATAAATCCAAGCCTGAAATTGAATTGATGAGGATAAGTTGTTTGCTGGTTAGTAAAACGCTTTCAGAGATTGCAAAAATTATCTGTCCCGGAATCTCTACCTGGGAAATTGACCAGTTTGCAGAAAAATATATTAGGGACAATGGAGCAACGCCATCCTTTAAAGGCTACGGTAATCCTCCTTTTCCTTTTGCTTGCTGTATGTCTGTTAACGATGCCGTTGTGCATGGGTTTCCAACAAAAACTGCCCTTAAAGATGGTGATATTGTATCGGTGGATGTTGGTACATATATTAATGGTTTTCATGGTGATAGTGCCTATACTTTTGCAATTGGTAATATTCCGGAAGCCGTTAAACAACTTTTAACCATTACTAAACAATCTCTATATAAAGGAATTGAAAAAGCTACCCATGGTAATAGAACCGGTGACATTGGTTATGCGGTGCAGCTTTGTACTGAGCGGGAACATGGATATGGTGTGGTAAGAGATTTGGTAGGCCATGGAGTGGGAAGGCATTTACATGAAGATCCGCAGGTGCCCAATTATGGCAAAAGAGGTACAGGGGCTAAGTTGAAAGAAGGGATGATAATTGCAATTGAACCAATGATAAATTTAGGTACAAAGGATGTTTATCATGATAAAGATGGCTGGACAATCAGAACAGTTGACGGTAAGGCTGCTGCTCATTATGAACATACGGTTTGTATTCAAAAGGGTGGTAAGGCAGATATTCTGTCATCTTTTGTTGATATCGAATTAAATGAAAAAGCAAATAAGGAATTGTGTTCTGATTATTAAAGGGTAAGTTTTATCATAATATTTCAAAAAAGTTGCTTTACATCATCACCATGTTATAAATATTTGATCCTGATTTTATTTAAATCTTTAAAATTTATTAGATATTAATAGGATTGTATTTTCATGTTGTTTCCTCCCTATAATACAGGGATAAATATTTTTCTTCCATGGTTGATAATACTAAAGTTGATTTCACAAAACCTGAATCATCAATTACTCAAAATAGTTTAATTGTAATCGGCGGAGGGGCTGCCGGTTTTTTTTGCGCAGTAAATGCGGCTAAAATCAACCCTTTACTAAAGGTTATTATTGTAGAAAAATCCAGTAAATTATTAAGCAAGGTTAAGATAAGCGGTGGTGGAAGATGTAATGTTACCCATGCCTGTTTCAGCATGGCGGAAATGGTTAAAAAATATCCAAGAGGAGCCAGCTTTTTAAAGAAAGCATTCCATCAATTTTTTACCACAGATACGATTAGTTGGTTTAATGAACGCGGGGTTCAATTAAAAACTGAAGCTGATGGCCGAATGTTTCCTGAAAGCAATACTTCGCAATCCATAGTTGACTGTTTGATGACGGAAGTAAACAAATACGGCGTACAGATATTGATGAATAAGGAAGTTAAAGCCATTAATAAAATCGGAGAGCGGTGGCAATTATTATTTGCCAACGATACCACCCTTGAAGCAAATTATATTTGTATAGCTAGTGGAGGATATCCAAAATCTTCCCAATTTGAATGGCTGCAAAAACTGGGACATACCATTGAAACGCCGGTGCCTTCTTTATTTACCTTCAACATGCCGGGTAATTCAATTACAACATTAATGGGTGTGGTAGCAGAAAATGTGGCTGTTAAAATTGCCGGGACTAAATTAGCCGAACAAGGCCCCTTATTAATTACCCACTGGGGTATGAGCGGCCCTGCGATATTAAAACTTTCTGCCTGGGGCGCCAGACAATTATATACCGATCAGTATAAATTTACAGCTGTTATTAATTGGGTTCCTGCGTTTAATGAACAAACACTGAAAGATAAATTTCAACAGGTAAGATTTGAATTGGCTGCTCAAAAAATAAATAACAGAAACCCATTTGGATTGCCTCAACGTTTATGGAGTTACCTGTTACTGCAGGCTGGCATTCATGAAGATTTGCGTTGGGCCGACCTGCCCGCCAAAGAACAAAACAAGCTGGTTAAGATTTTATGTACACATGAGTTTGCTGTAAATGGCAAAACAACTTTTAAAGAAGAATTCGTAACTGCAGGTGGGGTAATATTGGATGAGATTGATAGCAATTCGATGGAAAGTAAAATTGTACCTAACTTATATTTTTGTGGCGAAGTAATGGATACCGATGGTGTTACCGGTGGATTTAATTTTCAAAATGCATGGACAACCGGGTTTATTGCAGCTAAGGCCATCGCTGAAAGATCATCGCGCGCTGTATATGAGTAAGGTAAAGTTCTTGATCATAAGGGTGTTAAATAATGAAGAAAACTATACCCTTAAATAGTAGATCTATTGTAAATTTTAAATAGCTGTATTAATTTTTTTTTAGCAAATTTAAACTAAGGTAATGGTTCGTTTGCAACTACACCTTCATTGTGCTTATCCATCCAATCTTTTTCTTTTCCATCTCCGGAGGCAATGATTAAAGCTGTAAAAAATAAAATAACTACTTGTAATATCCATCCGTATTGTGAGTTATCCTGGTAGGTTAACAAAAATCCCTTTTGCACTCCAAATAAAGTTAATGTTGCCAATACCATTGTTGCGGCACATAATAAACTTCCAATAATGAGCAATATCCTACCTATAACAGCGCCTGTTTTACTTTTAGAAAGGGGTACTTTTTTGTGTAAATAATAATAGCCCATAAAGAAAATCAGGTAAGGGATAACGATCACTGTGAATTGATAAACACGGTCAAATCCGGGTGTATGAAATAAGGTAATGGAGCACAATTTTAGCAGAAAAAAAACAAGGACTACTAATGCAATAAAGCCAATAAATCCGCCCATAAGCAGGATCATTAACTTAAAATATTTATCTGTTTTGTTCATGTTGTAAAATTAGCTTGTTTTAGTGGAATGGCTTCAGAGGTTGTATATTTTACCAAAAGATGTTTCCTGTAAGCAGGTTAATTTGTTCAGCCAAACAACAAATAAATCTTCTGCCTGCTACTTAAAAAATCAAGTAGTTTAAACCATTGCTGTTGGCTTAATAAATTTAATTGGTGGATGATGCCTCAACCAGGGAGTAGTTTGAAGTTAGTGTCTGAAATAACCCTTACCATAATGGCATTGTTAATTTATGGTATCAAAATTTTTCTGCAGGATTTCATCGTTTAATAAGGTAAAACTTTCCAACAATTTAAAATCAAATTCTAGATAATAACTTCTTATAAGTTGATGAAAGACTTAAATGCCTGCCCTAAAATAGAATCGTTTAATAATAATTAGTGGCGTTTCCAATCTAATTAGTTTGCCACTTTTAAAAACTATTTTTCGGCACTATGGCTTGATGGGTGTATTGATAAAAGTAAGGGCTTTGCTGCCCTACCTCAAATTGGGGCTTTACTATAATGATCCTTAAAAAAACGCACTATATTTCCTATTCTTTCCAGTTATAAAATCAATAAAATTGTATTCATTCTACAAAGATGTAATTTTTGTAATATAAAAATATTCATTTAAATTCGCTTTTAATAAATATTATATAAATAAATAATATAATGTTGTTTTGCTGACATCTAGAGACAAGTATAGGATACTTGCCGAATGAATAATGGTGTATGGGGGAAATCTAGCTAAATGGGTTATAAAAGCTTAATAAAATCGACAGACCTGGTTTGTAAAATTGGGTTGGAAGAAAAATAAAATCTATAGATAAAAGCAGAAGTTATAGAACAAGTGAGATGTAAAAAATTCTGGTAACGGATGTCGATAAGGTTTAAATAATTACCCTTCATTAAATACATAAACGAAAATTTATATCCATGAAAATTGATGTAATGAACTTTACTGCCTTTTCAATCCTTATAATAATGAGCGCTTGCAGTGGTATTAAGCCTATTGTGGCAGGTAGCTCTGCTGGAAGTGAGGTATTATTTAAATATCGGTGGAATGTAATCGAAATACAGGGAAAGGTTGTTTCATCCGCTATAACCAATCTTCCTGATCTATCCTTTTTCCCTGGTCAGATAAATACCGTTTCAGGGAATACAGGTTGCAATAAATTAAATGGTAGTTTTCAATTAACAGGTAAAACTTTTATTATGTTCTCCCCGTTAGCTACAACAAAAATGGCCTGTATCGGAAATAATATTGAGCCTGAATTTATAGCTGCTTTGGGTAAAATAAATAGTTGGCGTATCATCAATGATCAACTTTTATTTGCCAATGATAAGAAGAGTATAATGAAGTTAAAAGCGGTACAAGTTGAAAATAATGCATTAGATGGACAATGGGAGCTTAATTATATTACCGGACCAAGGATAGCATTTGATGGATTATACCCCAATAAAAAACCAACTATCAAATTTAATTTGCCTGCAAATGAATTAGGTGGTAACACAAGTTGTAATGGATTCAGCAGTAAAATAATAATGAATGGTAATAACCTATCCATTGCTGAACCATTTGCAAAAACGATGATTTTTTGTGAAGGCGGAGGCGAAAATACATTTTTGGCAATGCTGAAAAAGGTCAATAGCTATAAAATAATTGATGGGAATATCCTTTCATTTATGATGGACGATTTGCTTTTAATGCGTTTTAAAAAATTATAGGCACTGAATCATTTATGTCAACATTCAGGCTCTTTAATTAAATAAATGATCAAAGTATTTAAATGGAATTTTGAAAATATAAAATATGCAATTTATTAAAAAGGAGTTGATGTTTGTTAAAGTTTTATTGGTATTGACTGGGTTACTTCCGGCGTTATTTTCTCTGAAAGCACAAGACCAAAAAGAGACCGGATTATTACAAAAATCTGTAAAGATGGAGGATCGCTGGGAGTTGGGTGGCGACCACAATAAGGGGCTGTTTCTTATAACTCCTTATCGGCCTGTTTATATTACTGCAGGCAGGTGGAGTAGCGATCCTAATGTAAAACCTACCAGTGAAAATCCTGCTTATACTCTTCCATTTAAAGTGGCTTACAATAAGTATGAAACTAAATTTCAGCTTAGTTTTAAAACTAAGATTGCAAGAGGATTATTTTGGGGTAATGGTGATGTTTGGGTGGCTTATACGCAAAAGGCGCACTGGCAAATATACAATCAAAAATTATCCAGACCTTTTAGAGAATTGAATTATGAGCCGGAAGTGATTTTGAATTTTGCAACTAAATATAAATTATTCGGATTTGATGGAAAGATGTTGGGGCTCATTTTTGATCACCAATCTAATGGTAAAACATTGCCACTCTCAAGAAGCTGGAATCGTATTATCATTCAGGCGGGCTTTGAAAAAAACAATTGGCAAGTAATCCTTCGACCATCGTACAGATTGAAAGATGAAGAAGATGAGAATCCTAAAATTGCCGATTATGTAGGGCGTGCAGAGGCTATAGTTATTTACAAAGCAGGCCGGCATCAATTGTCAACAGTGCTGGCCCATTCTATGAAATTTAAAGATGGAGGAAGGGGAAGTATACAACTTAACTGGGTATTGCCTGTCATCGATAATTTTAAATTAATGCTTCAGGTGTCTGATGGTTATGGCGAAACTTTAATGGATTATAATCACAAGCAAACTACCATTGGCATCAGTGTTTCCTTAGTGGAATGGTAAGGTAATAATCGGATTAATTATACCTACAACGACAAAAAAAATTTGATAATCTAAGGTTTGGAATGCACTTCTATTTTGATAAGAAGTTACGGTATAAATTAACCTGTTTACCACTTAAAGGCAAATTTACTACAGCTTAAATTTGATGAAATTGGTATTGATGGGTTATATAAATTGGTGTTATTGTTATTTCTCTGAACTGCGATAACTACATCTTTCCGGCAAACCAAGACTTATGAATTTTAAAGAATATTCGTACTAAAAATAAGACGATTACAAAAAGTAAACTATTAATAAAACCATGAGTTTTTGATTTCATTAATTTTATTGAATTCAAAATAATAGGTGCCGTAATTACCGCATTATGTATTTTAATTTTTAAACAGCTCATAAAGGATTACCTGACCAATCTGCCATTTACTATCGCAAGAATGCTACCATCAATTTTTATTTGGTAGGAAAAAAATAGGCTTGTATATTCAACTTATTTACAGCTCAATATAGTTATAATTAAGCTCCTCAAAAATTACAGAATAAAATTATTACAAAATGCAGCATCTAAAAATCATATGCTTTGCTTTCTTATTAACCATTGTTACATTTGCTGCTTTTAGTCAAATAGCTAACAAGACGCAGGCAATAAGTGTAAACCAACAGCGTATCGAAAACAGAATTTTTGAACTGGCAAAATTCGGAAAAGATTCACTGGGTAGGGGGTATCGGGTTGCCTATACAAAAGGTGATATTGAGGGTAGGGCATGGTTTATCGGACTGATGAAAAAGGCCGGACTGGAGGTAAGTATTGATTTTGCGGGTAATATTATTGGTAAACGTAAAGGTAAGATAGCAATTAATAAAACCATTGCATTTGGTTCGCATATCGATATGGTTCCCGATGGTGGTAACTATGATGGTTGCCTGGGTTCTATTGGTGCTTTGGAAATGATTGAAGTGCTTAATGAAAATAAAATTATTACAGCACATCCACTCGAAGTAATAATTTTTTCTGATGAAGAAGGTGGTCCGACCGGTAGCCAGGCGATGGGTGGTCATTTAACAGCAGCGGCGCTTAATCAAGTAAGTCAGAGTAAACTTAAAGTAAGCGAAGGCATTAAAGCAATTGGCGGTAACCCGGATAGTTTGCAGTTCGCCTCCAGAAAAAAGGGAGACCTGAAAGCTTATTTGGAATTGCATATAGAACAAGGTGGCATATTAGAAAATGAACAAATAAATATTGGTGTAGTGCAGGGTATTGTAGGCATAATTGATTGGGAAGTAACCATCAATGGTATGGCCAATCATGCAGGTACAACACCTATGAAGTTGCGTAAAGATGCATTGTTGACGGCATCTAAATTTATAATAGCCGTAAATGAAATTATTAATAGTTATGAAGGAAATCAGGTAGCAAATGTTGGAAGGATTGCAGCATTTCCAGGTGCTTATAATGTGGTTCCGGGTAAGGTTATTTTAGCCTTGGAAATGAGGGATCTTTCTGCAGAAAAGATTGAACGCATTTTTGGGGCTATACAAAAAAGAGCAGATTCAATCGCTTCAGCTTCGGGTACAACCATTATCTTTAGCAAGCCAAATATAAAAGTGGACCCTGCTTTAACCGATAAAAATTTACAGGCGTCTATTGCAGCTTCTGCAAAAATGCTTGGCTTTACTACTAAATTAATGCAAAGCGGTGCAGGGCACGATGCACAAGATATGGCGTTGATTGCACCAGTAGGGATGATTTTTGTGCCAAGTGTTGGCGGTATCAGCCATTCACCAAAAGAATTTACTACTGCAAAAGATATGGCTAATGGTGCAAATGTGCTTTTGCAAACTATATTGAAATTGGATAAGGAATAGTTGTGATAGACCTATAAGGTTTTCAAAACCTTATAGGTCTTATTTATTTATTGATAGTCTACTTCTGAAATTTGCTGGTGCAATTCCCGGGTTTTTCCCTTTGATAAATTTTTACTTACAGATAGCATGTAGGCGCATTCGTCCTGAATATATCTACTATACTCAATTGGATTATTAAACATAAAGTACTTCCTTTAAAATAGCAGGACCTATATATTTGTCGAGGCCATTTTTTGTAACTACTTCTACTTTCTCATTTATAAAAAGGCTTTCAAAAATATCATACACTGCCATGTAGTTATCATAATTTTCTTTTTCTGGAGAGAAATCAATCATTAAATCAATATCACTTTTTTCTGATTGATCTTCTCTTAAATAGGAACCAAACAATCCTATATTTTGAATGCCATATTTTAAAAATTCATGTCTGTGCAACCTTAAGGTGCTTAATATATTTTCTTTGCTAGTCATTTATGAATTTTGTTTGAAGGTACAAATATGCATTTATACTGCCCCAAGGGCAAAATCATGACCTCTCTTAGATGTTCTTAAAGGTTTTTAAACCTAATTAATATAAATTATTTGGATGCTTCGTAGAAACAGGCCGCGTTCTGTTCCTACTGAAAGATTCCGAAAGCAACGCGATAAACCTATAAGGTTTTTAAAACCTTATAGGTTTGATTAAAAGCACCATCGAATTTAACACCGCGTGAGGGATAGTAGTGGAAATCCTTTTTTGTCGGCCGCCGCAAAAAAGATTGGAACGGATAGCCCGACCGGCGCCTCGACGGGCACGCCCAAATAATTTTTATAAAAACAATCCAATATTTTCAATTCAAACAGCGGATTGAAATATACCAATCGGTATTATTTATGCACTAAAATATGCTGCAAATTTCATGATCAACCATCAATTTTTAATTTTTACAGCAACTTAAAAAAGGGTTTAACATAAAAAAATCCCACTGCTTTCGCAATGGGATTTTTTACAATTTAATATCTATAAAAGATTACTCACCTTTTGTATCATCGGCTGCGGCTGCACCTGCTGCATCGCTGTCCATTTTCAATTTAAGGTTGGCTAAAACACCTAGGTCACCTAAAGTAGATTTTTCTACCTTGCTCTGTAGATTTTTTACTGCCTTTTTAGTAACATCAGCATCTGCTCTTTTCTCTTTAATTACAGCTTGCTTTTCTTCTTCAATCTGCTTTTCCCATAAACGCGTATGACTTAACACAATGCGTTTATCGTTACGGTCAAATTCAATCACCATAAACTGGGCGATCTCGTCGGCACCAATGCTCTTACCATCTTCTTTTGCAAGGTGACGGTTAGGCGCAAAACCTTCTAGGCCGTAAGGTAATTGTACAACTGCACCCTTATCGTCTTTTTTGGTAACGGTACCTTCATGAATACTTCCAACAGGGAAAGTTGCTTCCAAAGAATTCCATGGATCTTCTTCAATTTGTTTGTGTCCTAACTGTAATTTACGGCCATCTTTATCGATGTTCATAATTACAACTTCAATAGCTGCACCAACTTTGGTGTACTCGTTAGGGTTGTTGAAACGCTTTAACCAGCTAAGATCGCTGATGTGGATCATGCCGCCGATACCAGTTGCCAATTCAACAAATACGCCGTAGGGAGTAATGTTTTTAACAGTACCGGTGTGCTTGCTTGCTTCAGGAAATTTAACGTCAATTTCGCTCCAAGGATCGTTAGCCATTTGTTTGATAGAAAGGCTCATCTTGCGCGTGTCCTTATCTAAGGTAACAATTTTAGCTTCGTAGCTATCACCTAATTTAAAGAATTCTTTAGCGTTGATTGGCGTGTTAGCCCAGGTAATTTCACTTACATGAACCAGACCTTCAACACCCGGCATAATTTCAAGGAAAGCACCGTAATCTTCGATGTTTACAACTTTACCTTTAACTACTTCGCCTTCTTTAATTGATTCGCTCAAGGTATCCCAAGGATGCGGTGTCAATTGTTTTAAACCTAAGCTGATACGTTTTTTATCATCATCAAAATCCAGCACAACAACATTCAGTTTCTGGTCCATCTTCAACACTTCTGTTGGATGGTTAATACGTCCCCAGGAAATATCAGTGATGTATAACAAGCCATCTAAGCCGCCCAAATCAAGAAACGCACCGAAGTCGGTAATGTTTTTGATAGTGCCTTCCAATACTTGTCCTTTTTCCAATTTACCGATAATTTCTGCACGTTGTGCTTCGATATCGCTTTCAATAAGTGCTTTATGAGATACAACCGCATTCTTAATGGTCTCGTTTATCTTAACCACTTTAAATTCCATTGTTTTACCAACAAACTGATCGTAATCAGTAACTGGTTTAACATCAATCTGGCTTCCCGGTAAGAAAGTTTCCATACCGAATACATCCACAATAAGACCGCCTTTAGTTTTGCTGGTAACAATACCGGTAACAATTTCGCCGGTTTTATGCAGTTCAACAATTCTTTCCCAGGCTCTGCTGGTACGGGCTTGTTTACGGCTTAAATGTAAATTACCGTCTCTGTCTTCTTTTTCAACAACCATTACTTCAATAAGGTCACCTACTTTTAAACCACCAACGATATCCCTGAATTCATTCAAAGAAATAAGACCATCACTTTTAAAACCGATGTTTACAACTGCATCTGTTTTGGTGATGGCTTCGATAGTAGCCTGAATCATTTCGCCGTCGTTGATCTGCTTGAACGTGTTGTCGTAAACAACATCATACTTAGCTTTTTCTTCTTTGTTGTAACTTGATACGTTGCGTTTGTCAACGCTCCAATCAAAGTCATCATGAGCAGTAACGATTCTTTCTGCAACGGGAGCTTTCGCCACCACTGGTTGTGAAGCCTCAACAGCCGGAGCCGTTGTTTCTTCAACAGGCACGTTTGTTACCGCAGCAGTTTCAGCACCATCGTTGGTAGCTGACCCTTCCTGTGCATCTGCGTTTAGTTGTTTAATAATGTTAAATGACATAATATAATCCCCGGATTTTTTAACGGGACTGCAAAGGTACGATTTTTAGGGTAGAAAAGGGTTAATTTTTCAATCCCTTAAAGGGTTTCAGGGAGTTTTTTATTTAATTTTTAATGCAGGTATTAATGCATCCGTATGATAAATAATTTAACATGCTATAAGTTTAGCGCAGCATGCTTAAAACGGCTGTTATTTTGTCATTAAAGATTTTAAATATAAAATAATTATGTAATACATATATCTTTTTAAAATAAAGGCATTAAAATAGTCTGGATAATAAGCAAACCAATTGTTATACATAATATTGCATCATTATAAGT
>JAYTHI010000363.1:0-8330 GCA_043732685.1 Ferruginibacter sp.
AGGGGTACAAAAAAATAAGAAGATCCATCAATAGAAAAACCGCCAATACCAGCCCTAAAACCCAAACCATCTTCTTTTTTTTGAAAGCGCATATCGTAATTTATAGATGCTACTCCGGGTCCTCCTAATTCAACATACACATTGTTTCCATAAGATTGAGCAGTACTATTTCCTGAAAAAATAAAGAGAAATAAAACAAGATTGATTGGCCATTTAGTTTTCATTTACCTTGGTTTTGATTAATAAATTACAAATAAAGTTAACATTAATTAAACATTATTAAAAAATATTAACCTCTGTTTGTAGGAGTACATCAAATTTAATTTGAACAGCTTCAATTATTTGTTTACTCAGTTCTAAAATTTCAATCCCTTTTGCCTGGCCATAATTTACCAACACAAGGGCCTGTTTATCATGACAACCGGCGTCTCCTTTTCGATACCCTTTAAAACCAGTTTGTTCTATTAACCAACCCGCAGCAAGTTTAGTATTTACCTCATCAATGGAATGGCCTATAATATTGGGAAATTTAAGTTGCAGCAATTTAAAATTTGGTGTAGGTATAACAGGATTTTTAAAGAAGGATCCTGCATTTCCAATCACAGCCGGGTCTGGAAGCTTGCTTTTTCTGATATTGATAACCGCCTGAGAAATAGCCCGGATACTTAAATTTTCAATCCCCATCAATTTAAGTTCTTGTTCTATAGCTCCGTATTTCACGTTAAAATGCGGCGTTTTATTTAAAGAAAAAGTTACCGTTGCAATCACAAAACGGTCTTTAAATGTTGTTTTAAAAATACTTTCGCGGTAACCAAATTCGCAATCACTTTTATTAAAAGTCACCATTTTATTTTCTACTAAATCAAAAGCATCCAATTGATAAAAAATATCCTGTAGTTCTACCCCATAAGCCCCAATATTTTGCATTGGCGAAGCGCCTACATTACCTGGTATCAAAGAAAGATTTTCCATACCGGCTAAATTATGCCGGATGCAAAATAAAACCAGTTGGTGCCAATTTTCGCCTGCACCAGCTTTTACAAAAACAGTATCCGCTTCCTCTCTAACTATTTCTATGCCCCTAATTTCATTTTTAAAAACAAAGCCATCAATATTTTTAGTGAGCAATATATTACTACCACCGCCAAGCAGCTTTAAAGTTGTGGTTAATAAATTAGGACTTATATGTTTTTTATACTCCAGCAACAATTGTAATTCGCCGATAGTATTAAATGGCGCAAAGTATTGGGCACAGGCTTCAATGCCAAAAGTATTGTAATTTTTTAAGGAAAAATTTTCTTGAAACAAGCTAAAATAATTTGAATTATGAAGTATATTTTTTGACTATTTCTTATTGCCGAATTTTTAATTAGGATCTACATCTGCAATCATAACTACGCTGCTAAATTGTTTCTCTGCATGCAATAAATTAAAATTATTTTTAATTATTTTTTTAAACTGCTGAATCTGTTTCATATCCAGCGGCAACTTTATCAGAAGCTCCATCAGGTATTGATTGCGTACCCTTGCTATGACAGGTGCTACCGGACCAACAACAAAATTATTAAGTTCTATTTGCAAGGCTGCTGCAAGCCTTTTTGCCGCTTCATCTACCACCTCTTTAACTTTATGTTTTAAGGTTATTTCTATGATGCGGCTAAATGGCGGATAAAAAAATTGCTGTCGGTTTACGATTTCAAAATCGTACATTTTTTTATAATCATGCTCCTTTACAAACTGCAAAACAGGATGGCTTACCTGGGTGGCTTGTATCAGCACTTTTCCTTGTGCGTGCTTTCGACCGGCCCTGCCACTTACCTGTTCCATTAGTTGAAAAGCCCGCTCGTTTACCCTAAAATCTGCAAAACTTAATAAGCCATCTGCATCCAAAATACCCACCAGACTTACCTTTTCAAAATCCAGTCCCTTTACCACCATTTGTGTACCAACAAGTACATCTATGCGCTGTTGTTCAAATAATTTGATGAGGTTATCGTGAGCAGATTTACCCCTCACAGCATCTACATCCATCCTGGCCACTTTTAAATTTGGGAAACCATCCTCAATGAGCTCCTCTATTTTTTCGGTACCAAAATTTTTCTCAATCCATTTAACGGTTCCGCATGCAGGGCATGCTACTATTTTTGGATAGGTGGTACCACAGTAATGGCAATGCATCTTATTGCTATATTTATGCAGGGTAAGTGTTACATCGCAATTAATACATTGGGGCAGGTAGCCGCAAGTACCGCAAATAATATAAGGAGAATAGCCCCGCCTATTTTGAAATAGTATCACCTGCATACCAGCTTCCACCGTTTTTTCAATGGCTTCTTTTAATTGTGGCGATAACATTACTTTTCCCTTCTGTGCCACCTGTCTGGTATTTATAATTTCAATAACAGGTAATAATATTCCGCCATAACGTTCTTTTAATTCAACCAATCCATATTTACCTTTTTGGGCATTGTAATAGGTTTCAATAGAGGGGGTTGCGCTACCCAATACCACTTTGGCATTAAACAGGGAAGCATAAAAAATTGCTGCATCGCGGGCATTGTACCTTGGTGCAGGATCCTGTTGTTTAAAGGAGGGGTCATGCTCCTCGTCTATCACCAATAATCCTAAATTTCTAAAAGGTAGAAACAGGGCACTGCGGGCACCCAATACAATTCTTATTTCGCCGGTTTTTATTTTATTCCAAAGTTCAACCCTTTCGTTATTATTAAATTTTGAATGATAAATAGCAATATTTCCACCAAAATGAAATTGAAGGCGACGAATCATTTGAGAGGTTAGGGCTATCTCCGGTAAAAGATAAAGCACCTGCAACCCTTGTTTATAATACGCCTCAATTAGTTTTATATAGATCTGTGTTTTGCCACTGCTGGTAACACCATGCAGCAGACATACATTTTTATTTACTAAATGCTGCTCCACTTCCTGCAAGGCCGTTTGTTGGGCTATACTAAGTTCAAAAGCTACTTCCATTGCTTTAGGCATCGACTTAATTCTATCTACGCTTCGCTTTTCAATAAGCAGTATTTTCTTCTCTGCCAGTCCGCTAAGTTGTGCCGGAGTTGCACCTGATTTTTTTAAAAGTTCTGTTTGGCTTACTTCGCCTGTTGTTTTTATTAAATGGAGGTAGGCCAAAAGCAGTTCCATTTGCTTGGGGGCTTTTGTCCAATTATTTAATAATTCAGCCATTGCAATTTCCTGCTCGTATATTGGATTTAGAATGACAAAATTTTCTTTTTTTGTTTTATACCTTTCGCTTAAGGCTTCCCATACAACACATACTTTTTTATCTATTAATTTTTTTATTACCGGATAAACATGGGCGATATCCAATACCAATTGAACTTCAGTTAGGTTCAGTTGCTTTTTTATCAGCAAGGCTTCGGCAACAAGATATTCTTCGTTGTTAAGCCCGGTGAAATCATCACCATACTCTTCATTAAATAACAAAATGGTTTCGCTGCTTAATTTAAAATGTGCCGGTAATGCAGCCGCCATCACTTCGCCTTCACTGCACATATAATAATTGGCTATCCAGTTCCATAACAATAATTGCTCGGGAAATAATACAGGCTCATCATCCAGTACATTTAAAATAAATTTCGTAGCATAAGGCGGAGCAACGGCAGTAATTAACTTTATAATTCCGGCATAGCGTTTAGCTTTTCCTAACACTACTTCTACCCTGCACCCCTGTTTAGCGACTGCTTCAAAATTAGCAGGAATAGCATAGGTATAGGTTACAGGCAATGCTAAAGGAAGAATTACTTCTGCGAATAAAGTTGGGAAACCAGGTTCATCGGTAAATAAATCGCCAGTCGATAATATGCCACCCCCATCTTCAACAGATGGATGCTTTTGAGCCGATGCAACCTTTGTATTCATGATTAATAATTTTATACCGATTGGTATATTTCCAACAAGCAGTTAACATTGATAAATTGTAAACGAATTAATTTCATTGATATTCAGGTATTTATTTTATGCTGGTACTTTGCAAGCCAATGCATTTATAAAACTTCATTTTTTGAATAGACATTTAATGCAAATTTATACCAGAAGTTATTCTATTTGGGTTATTACTAAAAGGCAGATGATTTAATCCAGGAAGCTTTATAAAATTGTAGTTTTTCTTCCATAAGAGCGTATACTTTTTCTTTAAGTTTTTTTACATCTTTTAATGTCAATCCCTCTACACTAACCTCTTCTAAATAGATAGCCCGCGATTTACCCGGTGTTAAGGAAAATACGGTATTGTAATTCATCCGTTTAAAAGTATCTAAAAACAAAATTGGTTTAATGGGTGTCTGCGTTTCAATAGCTACCCTAAAAGCGCCATCAAAAAATTCCTTCAGTGGTTTATTGCTTATATTAAAAGTTCCTTCAGGAGCAATTACAACTGATATACCCTTATTAATGACCGATTTTAACTGTCTTATGCTTTCGGCCCGCTTTTGACGGTTAAGCCTATCCACCATTACCACGGCGTTTTTATAAATAAATCCAAATAAAGGAATTTTGGCCATTTCGTATTTACCCAGAATTCGAAAATGTTGCTTACGGATTACTTTCATAAGCACCGGAATATCCATATATGATATATGATTAAATACAAATACATATTGTTTATTTGTGTGGTGAGGTGTTTCAAAATAATTTGAATGACTGATGCCCCAGCAAGCAAAAGCAATATCCGCCCAAAACTGACAAAGTTTGTAAATAATATTACCACCTTTAATTTTTCCGAAGAAGGATGCGATAACAATAAAGGGAAATATAATAAGCATGCATATAATAAAAATCATTAATCCATATATTGAAAAAACAGCCCTGAGTAGTATATATATGTATTGCATAACTTATCGCGAATATAATAACTTTAATGATTTTAAGCTTAGGTACGATTTATTTAATAGGTAATTTGGCAACATTTTGCAGGCAAAATGGTTAAAACTCAATGGGAAATGGTGATTTGATAAAAATGATGCTTTTAAAACAATCAATTTAATCATTAATTCCTTACCTTCGCCGTCCTAAATTTTGGTATTATGTTAGCAGTAGTAAAAATAGCTGGTCAGCAATTTAAAGTTAAAGCGGGCGATAGCCTGTACGTGCCGCACATTGAAGGTAAGAGTGGCGATAAAGTAGAGTTTTCAGAAGTTCTTCTGACAGACAACGCCGGATCGATCCTTATTGGAACAGATGTAAAAGCGATAGTTAAAGCAGAAATCCTTAGCGACCTTATACAAGGCGATAAAGTGATTGCGTTTAAAATGAAAAGAAGGAAAGGTTTCCGTAAAAAGCACGGACATCGTACGCACTATACACATATTAAGG
Source organism: Ferruginibacter sp. (assembly GCA_043732685.1). Classification (GTDB taxonomy): domain Bacteria; phylum Bacteroidota; class Bacteroidia; order Chitinophagales; family Chitinophagaceae; genus Ferruginibacter. Next base: position 5,356 of record JAYTHI010000363.1, read on the forward strand.
TGTTAGGCATTGCTTAATTTTTTTAAGTAATGGTGATGAAGGTTGATTTATTTAGTCGGCTATAATTGTAACAATAAAAAGTAATTTAAGATGGCACATAAAAAAGGCGAAGGTTCGGTTAAGAATGGCCGCGACTCGCAAAGCAAAAGATTAGGCGTTAAAATTTATGGTGGTCAACCGGCAATTGCCGGAAACATCATCGTTCGTCAACGTGGTACTGTTTACCACCCTGGTAAAAATGTTGGTCTTGGAAAAGACTTTACCATTTTTGCATTAACAGATGGTGTGGTAGAATATAAGAAAGGTAAGGGCGATAAAAGTTTCATTTCGGTGAACGAAGTAGCTGCAATGGCATAAGAAATTAAAGTTTTTTTTGGCAGGTAAAAAAATATTTTTACTTTTAATATTATTTACTAACCATTTAAATTTTAAAAAACATGGCAACTGCAAAAAAAGCTGCAAAAAAAGCTGCTCCTAAAAAAGCCGCACCAGCTAAAAAATCTGCTCCTGCAAAGAAAGCCGCACCGGCAAAAAAAGTAGCTCCTGCAAAGAAAGCTGCTCCTGCTCCTGCTAAAAAGGCTGCTCCTGCAAAGAAAGCTGCTCCAGCTAAAAAAGCTGCTCCTGCAAAGAAAGCTGCTCCTGCAAAAAAGAAGTAGTAATACTTTTTAAAGCAAAAATTAATAACAAAGTCCTGGCAATTGCCGGGACTTTTATTTTAATACCAGTTGGTATTTAATTACAAAAAATCACTGCTTACATAAGTGCACCTCTCCCATTAATTTCTCATTTTACTTATTACTTTTGTTGTATGGATAACTATCAAATAGCAGGCTCCTTCTCATTATTAGCCAAATTAACCGATATACACGGAGAAAATAGCTTTAAAGCAAAATCATATGCAAGCGCCGCTTTTGCTATTGAAAAATTACCCGGACAATTGTGCGATATACCGCATGAAAAAATTTACAGCATCAAAGGAATTGGAGAATCGACAGGTAAAAAAATAATTGAATTATTATCTACCGGTTCTTTATCCGCATTGGAAGAGCTGCTTGCTAAAACACCCGATGGCATTTTGGAACTGATGAATATTAAGGGCATCGGCCCAAAAAAAATTGCCACTATCTGGAAGGAGATGGAGATAGAAAGTGTAGGTGAATTGTTGTACGCCTGTAAAGAAAATCGCTTAAAATTATACAAAGGTTTTGGCGAAAAAACACAGCAGAATGTTATAGAAACAATTGAATTTTATTTGAAGACAAAAGGAAGTTTTCTTTTTTCGCAGATAAATTTGATGGCAAATGAGGTAAAAACATTCTTCGAAAAAATATTTTTAACAAATAAAATTGAACTGGCAGGAGCTTATAAAAGACAGCTCGAAATAATACATGAACTACAATTGGTAATTGATGATACCACAGCAAATATTGAAAGCAAATTATTAAGTATTGATAATTTTGAACAGATAGAAAAGAACACGCATAATTTATTATACCGTGCATCGGTTGGATTAAAAATTAGATTATATGGTTGTGATGTTAAGCCGTTAATGGAACAGGTATTTTTTTTAAATTGCAGCGAAGCATTTGGTGAAGCATTTGCTGACCAATATCCGGGTATTGTTTATAAAGAATGTGAAAACGAAGAAGCTGTTTTTATAAAAGCAAATTGCAACATCATACCCGCATGCCAGCGCGAAACCATTGGTATAATAAACAAGGCGATGCTAGCCCCTTTACCTGCCTTACTGCAAACATCCGATATAAAGGGTATAATACATAGCCATAGTAATTGGAGTGATGGAAATTATACCATTGAAGAAATGGCAAAAGCCGCTATCAGCAAAGGTTTTGAATATCTTGTTATTAGTGACCACAGCAAGAGTGCCTTTTATGCAAATGGTTTAAGAGAAGATCGCATCAGGGAGCAACATATTTATATTGATGAACTTAATACCCAACTGGCTCCCTTTAAAATATTTAAAAGTATTGAAAGTGATATTTTGAATGATGGAAGTCTGGACTACAGCAAGGAGATTTTAGCCAGCTTCGATTTAGTAATTGCATCTGTACATGCTAATTTAAAGATGACGGAAGACAAAGCCATGATGCGCTTGCTGACTGCAATTGAAAATCCTTTTACAACAATTTTAGGCCACATGACCGGTAGATTATTGCTAAGCCGTAAAGGCTACCCTGTTGACCATAAAAAAATAATTGATGCCTGTGCTGCCAACAATGTAGTAATAGAGCTTAATGCACACCCCAGTCGCTTAGATATGGACTGGCGCCATATTGAATACGCCCTTGAAAGAAATGTTATGATATCCATTGACCCTGATGCACATTCTTTGGATGGATTTGATGATATACTGTATGGGGTATTGATAGCCCAAAAGGCAATGGTAACAAAAGAAAATAACCTTAGTAGTTTTGGATTAAAAGAACTGGAAAATTATTTATCCCTTAAAAAACATAAAGCCTGATATGGATAGCAACTTGTAGCGGCTATGATTAAAACAATAGGATTAGGCAGATTATTCCCAAACCTGCTATTTTAAATTATTTTTTACCTTTTTAAATGTAGCGCTTTAAAAAACATACCTGTCATTAAGTAACTTTGGTTAACATTAAAAAACGCTACTATTTCTTAAGCGTTATAATTTATTAGTAGAATTTTTTGAATTCAGCACCAGTTTTTCGCTGCATACCCTTTGCCTCCACAGCCGGCGGGCTGCGTAACTTCAACGCCGCTTCATTTGCTTCTTTCAAAAAAAATAAGCTGCGCATTTTTTATTGAATCCCGCCCAAGGCGGACCGAACCCAATTAGGCGGCTTATGCAATTACTGGTGTTTTTAAAGGCAGTCTGCGAAAGGAATCATTTATTGAAAATGTATAATTTGCGTTGATAAAATGTAAAAACTAAGTACAAATAAGTCTGCGAATCAAAATGCTTGAAGTACATTTTTATATTA
>JAYTHI010000364.1:0-8246 GCA_043732685.1 Ferruginibacter sp.
CACTTCCTGTTTCTGTTGCAAAATAAAACCTCGTTTTTCAAACAAATGTTGTGTTGTGAAAAACGAGGTTTTAAATTATTTAGGTAATACTGTCTTAAGAATTATTATTGTTCTCGGTAGATTCATTTCTATTTTTAAAATCTACTTTTCTATAAGCCCATCCAAATATTAATGGAAATACCCAAAGCGAAAATACCATCGCACATAATATTCCTCCAATAACAACCCTTGCCAATGGTCGCGAACTCTCAGAACCGATACCATGTGATACAGCTGCCGGAAACAAACCAATTGCAGCCATCATCGCCGTCATCATCACAGGCCTTATCCTTGAGTTTACCCCCAATTTTATGGAGTTGTATAAAGAGCCTTTTTGCCCCTTTATCTTATCTAAGTTCTGTTTAAAAACAGTTATCAGCAATACCCCATCCTGTATACAAATACCAAACAATGCAATAAATCCGATACCTGCGGATATACTAAAATTTGTTCCGGTAATGTGTAACGCAAATAAGCCGCCTACAATGGCAAAGGGTACATTTAAAAATACCAGACTCGCATCTTTTAAATTTCCAAACATAATAAACAACAATAAAAAGATCAGCAGTAAACTGATGGGTACCACTTGGGTAAGCCTTTTTGTTGCCCGTTGCTGGTTTTCAAAATCACCCTGCCAAACCATTTTATACCCTCTTTTTAATTGTACATCTTTGTCTACCTTTTCCTGCGCTTCTTTAATGGCGCTGCCCATGTCTCTATCTCTAACAGAGAATTTCACAGCTGAATAGCGTTCATTATCATCTCTAAAAATAAGACAAGGTCCTGTTTGTTGCGTAATGGATGCTATCTCTTTTATAGGTACTTTGCTGCCACTTTGGGTTGGCACCAATAAATTACCAATATCTTCCGGTGATTTTCTATATTGTTCCGGAAGCCGGATTCTTATATCAAACAACCTTATGCCTTCGTATAATGTGGAGGCAGCCTGTCCACCAATAGCCATTGCTATTACGGCATTCGCATCTGCAGTAGCTACACCGTACAAGGCCATTTTTTGTTGGTTGAGATTAATATCCAGTTCGGGTTGACCAATATTTTTTATAACACCTAAATCGGTTATCCCTTTTACTGTTTTTAATATTCGGTAAACCTGTTCGGCTCTGTCTTCCATATAATTTAAAGAATCGCCATATACTTTTACGCAAATAGATCCCTTAACACCGGATACCGCTTCTTCCACATTATCCATAATTGGTTGCGAAAAATTTAAGTCTGCACCCGGTATCACGGATAACTTTTTATTCATTTGCTCTACCAATTCCTCCTTTGTTATTTTACTTTTCCATTCTTCCTCCGGATACAGCATAATAGAAAATTCGTTGTTGTAAAATCCTGCCACATCAGTGCCGTCATCAGGCCGTCCGGTTTGTGATACTGCATATTTTACTTCCGGAAAAGTCATAACCGTTTTGCGCACCTGTTCACTTACTTCAACAGATTTACTCAAAGCAACGCTGTAAGGCATCTGCACCCTTAACCAAATGGAACCTTCATTTAATTCAGGCAAAAATTCTGAGCCTAAAAATTTAAAAGAATATAAGCCAATCACCATCACGATCATCGAAACGACCACTACTATTTTTTTATTTTTAAACGCCAATATAAAACCACCCAACATTACTTTAGTTAAAAAGTGCAGAAACGGATTATGCTTTTCATGTACATTTTTACTAAGCAATAAACTGATAAGTACCGGCACAAGGGTTAAGGTGGTAATTAATGCACCCAACAACGCAAAGCCCAGTGTGTAGGCCAGTGGTGAAAACATTTTACCTTCAACCTTTTGAAATGCAAAAATGGGTAACAGCCCGGTTATGATGATAAGTTTGGCAAAGAATATCGCTTTACCTAAGGGGGCACCATTATTTTTAATGATCTTAAGTTTAGCTAATTTATTAAAGCGTTCCATCCCAACTTCAACTGCTTTATGGTCAAGTATTACAAACATACCTTCCACCATTACCACGGCTCCGTCTATAATAATTCCAAAATCTACCGCACCTAAAGAAAGCAGGTTAGCACTCATGCCCATTAAATGCAGACAAATAAATGCAAACAACAGCGACATCGGAATTATAATAGATACAATTAAAGTTGTACGCCAGTTAAACATAAACAGCGATACCAATAAAGTAACCAATAATACCCCTTCTACTAAATTGTGTAATACAGTGTGGGTGGCATAAGTTATTAGATCTTCCCGATCATAATAAGGTACAATTTTTACATCTGCAGGCAACACACTGCTGTTTAGTTTTTCAATTTTTTCTTTAATAGCAGTTACCACATCCGATGCATTTTCGCCTTTGCGCATCAGCACGATAGCTTCTACCACATCCTTTTCGTCTGTTACTATTCTTTTGCCTGTGGAGTCTGTAAGACCATTGGATCTTGATACAAAACCAAGTCGCGGTACATTCGAAATTTCTACACTGGCAACATCATTTACCAGTACGGGTACTCCATTAATATTTTGAATGATGATATTTTTTATCTCATTGATATCATTTAATAAACCGATGCCCCTAACCACAAAGGCCTGGTCATTTTGGTTGATAACATCGCCACCGATATTGATATTACTTTTTTGTACCGCGTTGAAAACATCCAAAGCGGTAATGCCGAGGTTGTTTAATTTGGCTGGGTCAACCTTAATTTCATAGGTCTTTGTTTTACCGCCAAAAGCTACCACATCACCTACGCCGGGTACCGATCTTAATTGTCTGTCTACTACCCAATCCTGTAAGGTTTTTAATTCTCTTGAATCTCTTACCTTGCTTTCTAAAGTATAGCGGTATATTTCGCCGGTTGGTCCGGTTGGTGGTTGTACTGAGGGCTGTAAACCTGTTGGCAGCGTGGCACTTGATAGTAAACCAAATACTTGTGCTCTGGCGTCTTTATCCAGAACTTTATCTTCAAAAATTAATTTAACATAGCTTAAACCAAATATGCTAGTGCTGCGTAAACTTATTTTTTGCTGAACCGGGTTTAAGGCTATTTCAATGGGTATGGTAACAAATTTTTCTACTTCCTCTGCGCTTCTTCCCGGCCATTGTGTAATAACACTGATCTCTGTATTGGTTACATCCGGAAATGCTTCGATAGGCATTTCTTTAAAAGTAATTATACCGAATATAACCAGCACAGCAGAGGCTGCAAGAATAAAATATTTATTTATTAATGAAAAAGCGATAACCTTTTTTAATACTTTTATCATGATCTTATATTTAAAGGTTGCTATTAATTATTTAGTTGGTCGTACACCTGTAAGGCTAAGTTTGCTATTACCTTGTCGCCGGGTTTTAAGCCTTTGGCGATATAGGTATTTGCACCAACCGTGTTAATTATATCAACAGGTGTAATCATCAGTTCTGTTTTACTTTTAAACAGCACCACAAAATACTGGCTGTGATCAAATATTAATGCAGTAGCAGGAATGGTAATGGCTTGTTTTTGTAAATTATTGGTAACCGTAATGCTGGTAAACATTTCGGGTTTCAAGGCATAATTTTCGTTAGGTAATACTATCCTTACCTTCATTACCTTGTTGGTAGGATCCAGTACATTCAACATCTTATCAACTTTTCCTGTAAATATTTTTCCCGGATAAGAAATGGTTTCTACACTAACCTTATCACCAACATGAACCCTGTCGATATTGCTTTCATATACATTAGCCAATATCCATACATTTTTTAAATCGCTGATAGTAAACATAGAACTGCCGTTATCTGAACGAATGGTCATGTTGTTGTTTACATTTTTTTCTACAATAAAACCGCTGATTGGTGCCTTTACAACATAATCTCCCTTTGTACCACCTCCGTTAAGTTTTAATATTTGGTTGGTTCTGTTTAAAGATGATTTTGCTTGTGCAAAGGTCATGGCTGCGTTTAACGAATCGGGCATTGATGCCAATCCGCTTTTATACATATCCTTTGTTTTTTCTAAATTTATTTGTGCTATCCTTAAGTTTGTTTCTGCACTTATCTGGTCGTTATTATAACCTGCCATTTCACTGCTGCGTACCACCGCAAGGGCTTGCCCGGCTTGAACAAAATCGCCAAGCATCGTTTTAATACCCGAAACATTTCCACTCACCATGGGATATAGTTTGGCTACATTATCATCATTAAAGGCAACTTTGCCGGTAAGCGTTATGGCATCTGTTTGCGGTGCCATAACCACATCAGTAACCTTTACAACTTGTAATAGGGAGTCTGTTAAGGTATAGGTTTTTCGCTCTTCTTTCGCTACTGTTTTTTCTCCGCAAGAATTTAATACCAGCAGTAAAAATACGGCTGCCGCACATAAGGGCGTATATAATTTGTTGTACATAAAAAATGAGTTAGTTGAAAAAATTATTAGCGGTAAAAAAATTTAAGTCTTCAAAAGCGCTTATGCGATTATATTGGATGGAATTTATTTGTAAAACATTTTGTTTGTACGAGTCATAAAAATCTAAAAACTCCAGAATACTGATATTTCTTTTTTGATAATTGATCACTATTTCTTTCATCAGCCGTTCAAAATCATTCGAAAAGGCGGGGTCAATACCTTTTAGTAATTTATCCTGACTAATGGCTTTTTGCAAGGACCGGCTTACATTTTCTTCCACCAACGCTGCCACACTTTTTTGAGTAACTGTTGCTGCCTCAATACTTATTTTAGCTGCCTTAATATTACCCTGGTTGCGGTTAAAAAATGGGAGGTCAATTGCAAAGCCCGCCATGGAAAGGTTCTTTACATAACTTCCCTGCTGATCGTAACTGATATTGGCTGTAATATCTGGCACGGCCAGTGCTTTTTGATAAGTATAATTAAGTTTGTTGATGCTGGTATTTTGTTTCGCAATTAATAAGTCTGTACGGTGTGTGTAAGCACTATCCAGCAGGGTGGATAAATTAAATTTCAAAGGGTCTAATTGGGCGATGCTACCTTTATCAACTGTTGGAATAATATAGTTGGAGGGTTTTACCTGCACTAACATGCGCAACTCACTTTGTACATCGTTAATTTTATTATTAAGATCATTGTATTCACTCTTAAAACTATAGAGTAATGCTTTAATGCGCACCACTTCCTTTTCTGCAATATATCCCTTACCTTTCTGTGTTTCAAAGGCGGCTACAATTTGGTTTAAGGCTTTAATTTCTGAATCGTATACCCTGGCAGACTGCTGCAAATAGTAGATATTGAAGAAGTCGGTACGCAGCGTGTATTTTAAAGTACGGATTAAATCAAAAAATTGAAATTCATTTAACTGTACATTGGCTTTGGCTATCTGGACTTGTTTATTTCTTTTGCCGGCCAATAGTATCATTTGCGATACACTACTTATTACTTCCCCTTCATTAGATAAAGGAAACAATTTTTTTGTGATCGGATTATAAATCGTGGTTGAAAAATTGAAATTAGGGTTTGGATATAACCTGGCTTGAATAACCTGTGCTTTGGCGATATCAATATTATATTTTTGCGCCAGTAATAAAAAATTACTTCTTAAAAATAGTGCTTCGGTGCTATCCAAAGATAAATTTAATGTGTCGGATGCTTGTAAACTTGCCGGCACCTGAGCGCTGCAACGTAATGAAGCTGCAAGTATTAATTGTAGCAGCAACATCTTTCTAAACATGTACATGGTTGAAAGAATTTAATTAAAAAATGATTGATTAATTGGTAGAAGTAAAGGAAGACTTATTTAATAATGTAATAATAAGTGTAGTCTTTTTCCGGATGCGGCAAGGTACAGGTTAATACTTATGATAAATATATAGTGATTAAGTGTAATAAATACCCTGCGCTATTATTATTAAAACTAAATATTGTGTACTGAGCCAAAAAATTAGCTGGTTTTAGGAGGGGGCGTTATTTTTTGAAAAAATTTATTGTAGGGTTGTACGATTAGTATGCTGTAATTTTCTACTTGTAAAGCAGGGTAATTATGGGTCTGTGTTTTTGGACTAAATGCATAAAAACTAAATTCCTGTACCTTTTGCGAACAGGAAATTGCATGCTGCTGCTTGTTTTCCTTTAATTCAGGAAAGGCATTTTTATAGCCCAACATTTCTTCCACAATAAATTCAACTGCATGATCTGCTATATTTACAGAAGCATCCAATTGAGAAAAAAAACTATCGTCAGCAATACGACAGGATATACTCATATTTAATATTTGCAATGCAAGTATTATAAGTATGAATTTTGTTGATATTTGTTTAATAAGTCTTTTCATTATTTAAGAAATGCAAAGGAAACTTCATTTGAACATTCGTAGTGTTAACTATTTGTAATTGTGTTGTTGGCTTAACGATAAAATTTTTAATTTATTAAATCATAATTATGCTGTAAGTCTTAATTTTAATATTTATAGTAACAAAATATTTGCAAATACAGTTCGTGAAATTTGAGGGTTGCTATTGATTTTAAAATAATGCTATGTTAAAAAAAATAACATTCGTTTCATATACGAAGAATTGCTACTTATATATTTTGCTACTTGGTTTTTTACTTTCTTCCTTTCAAAACGTATCCGCACAAAATAGCATTAGGCCAAATAAATACAATGAAAGCCGGCTTAAAGGGGTTGTTATTACCGAGTCTATTTTAACAACAGTTGGTTTATTGGGACTAAATTATTTATGGTACAAGAAGTTTCCGCGAAGTAAGTTTCACTTTTTTAATGATAGCAATGAATGGTTAAATATGGATAAAGCCGGTCATGCTACTACGGCCTATAATATGAGTTCTATTCAATATAATATGATGCGTTGGAGCGGTGTTAAAAATAACCAGTCCATTTGGATAGGTGGTTTAACTGCATTGGCTTTTCAAACAATTGTTGAAATTTTAGATGGGTTTTCAACTAAATGGGGCTTTTCAACTTCAGATATGCTGGCAAATATTGTCGGCACTACGTTGTTTATGTCGCAGCAATTTGCTTTTAACGACCAGCGGGTGCAATTAAAATTTTCTTTTCACCACACCCTGTTTGCCAAATACAACCCCGGCGAATTTGGTCGTAATGGTTGGCAAAGCTGGCTTAAAGATTATAATGGGCAAACGTACTGGTTATCCATAAATCCGGCCTCTTTTTTAAAAACCAATACAGATGTTCCCAAATGGTTAAACCTTTCTTTTGGGTATGGAGCGGAAGGAATGATCGGGGCTGTTAAAAATCCAACAGCCATTAATGGAAAAACAATCCCGGATTTTAAGCGATACCGGCAATATTATATTTCACTTGATGCAAATTTTAAACATTTAGATAATAATAATACGTCGCCAAAGGCATTGCTTGCTCTGCCTCAAATATTTAAATTTCCCTTTCCTGCAATAGAAATAAATAAGGTATCCAAAGTAAAATACCATTGGTTGTATTTTTAATGGTTTCTGTTAAAATATTGTAGCGCCTGCCGAACTATTGATTTTATGGTCCCGGTAATTATTGTATTTATAATTTTAAACTTAATTTTATTGGCTATACTTTGTCAATAACTCTTAACTATTATATATTAGATCAGCTTTAAATCGTTATCGTAAAAACGAATCAATTTTATTTTCTTATGAAGTTTTTAAGATCAGTTCTATATGCCTGCATGGGGATAAATTATTGCCTGCAACAATTAAATTTCCGCTTGCATTTAATTGCAACTGTTATGGTTGTGAGTGCAGGATTATATTTTAAAATAAATTTAACCGAATGGATCGCAATTGTTTTTTGTTGTATGCTTGTTCTTTCAATGGAAATGCTGAACACTGCTATTGAAAAATTTTGCGATTTGGTAACGACAGAAATTCATCCCTTAATAAAAATTATAAAAGATATTAGTGCGGGTGCCGTATTGGTTTGTGCAATCGGAAGTATTATTACAGCCTTCATAATATTTATCCCTAAAATTTTATTGCTCATAAAATAATAGGATTGGGTAGATCATGCGCAAACCTGCTATTTTAAGCTATTTTTTTACCTTTTTAAATCTAGCGCTTTAAAAACATACCTGTAATTAAGTAAGCTAGGTTAACCTAAAAAAAACGCGACTATTTCTTAAGCCTTATAATTTAGAAGTCGCATTTTTTGAATGCAGCACCAGTTTTTCGCTGCATACCCTTCGCCTCCACAGCCGGCGGGCTGCGTAACTGCAACGCCGCTCCATTGGCTTTTTTCAAAAAAAATAAGCTGCACA
>JAYTHI010000365.1:0-2428 GCA_043732685.1 Ferruginibacter sp.
GAAACAGCTGGAAAATATTAACCTGCTTTGATGTAGTTGAATTTAAAAGCAAAACTTGTTAATTTTTATAACTACTCTTGCTTTGGCAATACTTAATCATTTTATTAATTTATTGTAGATTATTTTAAGCAGCTATTCGATGGTAACTTTTAATTCCGGTGCAAAAAAACGCCGGCCTAATTTATCCATTACTATAATATCGAAAAAATATAGAGATTCGCCGCTATGCAGCGTTTCCGTGATATTGCTTTGCCAGATAGCGGGGAGGGGACTACTACTAAAATGATTTGATACCATATCTTTTGAAGGCGAAGTTTTACCTGTTTCTTCATCCTCGGTAACACCAATTCTATAATAAGCAAACTGGTACGAAACTAACGGATAAACCATATTTTTTGTATCCACAATTTTTAATGGAATTGTAAGCAGGTTTTTTGCCTCCACGGCATCCGCAACTGCTAGTTTTCCCGTAAGGTTGCCTAAATAAACCTGTACAACCGGTGGTTTAAATTTAACAACCGGTTTGGCGGTAGTTTTAGGTGTTGTCTGTGAAAAAATTCGGTTACTGCTACCTAATAATAACAGTACCACAACAAAAAGATAGCTGTATTTTTTTATCATAATAGCTTTAAAGATAAAACGAAAAAAGTATAGGCTTAGTGTGCTAATTGTTAATTTAACCCCGAAAGACTTTCTTCAATTGTTTTTATTCTTGCAACTGCATCTGCAAGTTTCTTTTGCTCCATTTCCAACACTTCCGGTTTGGCATTTTGTACAAAACGTTCGTTACCAAGCTTTTTTTGAACACTTATTAAAAATCCCTGCTGGTGTTCAAGGTCTTTTAACAAATCAGCTCTTAAAGTATCGCCATCCAATTGCTTTTCACTTTCAATGTAAAACTTATCTTTTTCAACTACTACCACAATTGAATTAACAACGTTTTCAGAAGTGTAAAATATATCTGCTGCGTTTACTTGTTTGGCAATGATATTTTCTATGGCTTTAAAAATACCTGCATCAACTGTTTGTATATGAAGTTGAATGGTTTCTTTAGGTTTAAGCTGGTTTTTATTTCTGGCATCTCTCAACGCAGAAATAACTTTTTTTAACAGCTCTCCCTGCTGTAAAATAGCTGGTTGTGGTGCCAATGTTTTACCGGATAGTTTTATACACAGATCAATGTCCTGCACTTGCAGTAAATGATAAATCTCTTCGGTAACAAAGGGCATAAACGGGTGCAGGAGCTGTACCAGTTCTTCAAAAAATAAAACTGTTTTCCGGTAAACCGCTGTATCCATCGGTTGTTCAAAACCCGGCTTTATCCACTCTAAGTACCAGCTGCAGAAATCATCCCAAATCAGGGAGTAAACTGTCTTTAAAGCCTCACTTAATTTAAACTGCTCAACTAAAACAGTCACTTCAATTTTTACCTGTTGCAACCTGTTTTCAAACCAGGCAATGGCAAAGCTATCATCCTTATTTTCTATGCTTTCAGCACCAGGCCTGGACTGCCACATTTTCAATAATTTTAGGGCATTCCAAATTTTATTATTAAAATTACGGCCCTGTTCCAAAGCGGATTCATCAAACATTAAATCATTTCCTGCAGGTGAACTTACCATTATTCCAAACCTAACCGCATCGGCACCGTACTGTTCTATCAACCCTAAAAGATCGGGTGAGTTACCCAATTGCTTGCTCATTTTTCTACCCAATTTATCGCGCACCATGCCGGTAAAATATACATCTTTAAACGGCGGTTTATTGGTGTATTCGTAGCCTGCCATAATCATTCTTGCCACCCAAAAAAAGATGATATCCTGTCCGGTAACCAAGGTAGTGGAAGGGTAATAATAAGCAGCATCTTTATTGCCGGGGTTGCTGATACCTTTAAAAACTTCCATTGGCCATAACCAACTGCTAAACCAGGTATCCAGCACATCTTCATCCTGTTTTAAAATTAAGGTTGCGTGTATATTTCCTGTTTTAATTTTTGCCTGTGCCAATGCTTCGGCTTCTGTTTCAGCTACATAAACATTACCTGCTTCATCATACCAGGCCGGTATTCGCTGTCCCCACCAAAGTTGGCGGCTAATGCACCAGTCTTTAATATTTTCTAACCAATGATTATAGGTATTTTTTGCCTTTGCAGGATGAAACTCAATGCTGTCGTCCATTACGGCGCTCAGTGCCGAAGGATTTTTAGCCATAAATTGTTTCATATCCACAAACCATTGTAACGATAACCGGTGTTCAATTACCGCACCTGTTCTTTCGCTGGTACCTACCTGTCCTTTATACTCCTCAATTTTCTCCAATAAATTTAGGTCGCCTATATCGGCTGCAATTTTCTTGCGCAGCGCAAATCTGTCCACTCCATTGTAAGATAAAACAAGCGCTGACGGATTTTCCTCCATCAAATTAATGG
>JAYTHI010000366.1:0-8199 GCA_043732685.1 Ferruginibacter sp.
TGCCTTTGCGAACGGAGCTTTGTTTTTTACTCATTTTTTGTCCTGTTTTAAGTTGACTTATCCACTTTTTTGGAGTCAACCTATTTCAGGACTATGCAACATAAATCACTTGATATTTCATTAGTATTTTTTGTAGTTTTAAGACCATATATATTATTAATAGGCTCATCTTCAGTAACCAAGCTATCTGGAATCGGCTCTCTTAAAGTTTGCTTTATTTGATAAATAGAATCATTAATCCTGATGGTATATTGTGATTTTAAAGATACTGTGAATAAAAAGGTAATGCTGATAAGTAAGACGTATTTCATAAATATTTTATACTTTTTGTGAAATTTTATACATAAAAATAAATTTGCAATTATTAAAATACTGTTATACCTGCTGAACTTATTCTTAAGTTACCAGTATATCCATTTACTTTATTTAAATTAATCACTTTTCCAGATTTAGGTTGTACTTTATAAAAAGTACCTTTAACGTTTGATAATTGTAACAAAGAACTATTTAATCTCATTTCATATGTATCTGGCGCAATCTTATGATTTACAATATTTAAGTTTATTCCAATTGTTGCATTATTATATTGATTGCTTCCAAAAACATTAATACGATTGTTAAATAAGCAAGCTACTTGCTTTATTGCTACGTATCCATTTTTTACAAAATTACAAGCTAATAAAACTAAGTTCCCGCCGTTAGTCAGGGAATTACCAATTTTTTGTAATGCTAAAATAGATATATACTTACCATCATTATCATTAGCATCTTGTAAAATGCTTTCAGAATTGAATATCAGCAGTTGGGTGCAAAAAAATATCTTTTATCGAAGCCGTTCTACAAAAATGACTTTTGATCAATTACCCCCCAATTGGGACGTATTTCATATTTTGAGACCATCATTTTATGTATCAAAAGATAATTTGAGGCGTTTATAATTTTTTGTGATAGTAATCTTGCATATCACTCATTGCAAAATTATACTCATGAAATTTTTACAACGTTTTACCACACCTATTTTGATGCCCGCCTGGTGGCAGGATTTGTTGCTGCTTATACCAAGGTTGGTTTGCGGTTACCTGTTAACGTCAAGCTTTGGCGCTGCAAAGTTTGGGCTGCCTTGGAGCCCACCAGATAATAACCTCGGATTTTTTGAAGTGGCTTTCTGGTTTCCCAATGATGTTGCCGGATATGGTGGCATCTTTAAAATGTTTCCCGTCTTTTTCGCATGGATGGGTGCATTTAGCGAAGCAATTGGTGGAATTTTTATAATACTTGGGCTACAGACAAGGCTTTTCTCTTTTTTTATTTTATGTACCATGCTGGTAGCCATTTTTATGCAGCAAATGGGAAATGGTGCCTGGAACATGCTGCCCGCCGCAGGCTTTGCATGGGTAAGTTTGTATGCAATGATAATCGGCAGCGGTAGGTTTGGTTTTGATTATCTCCTTTTTAAAAGATTTGAATTATGAAAAAGTATTTTATCATATTAATAAATCTGCTGCTTTTATTGCTGTCGGGCTGCGTGCAAAAAAGTTATAAAAGAATAACAGTGGTTACACTCTCGGTACCAAATATAAAAGATATTAAAAGGGTGGGTATCCGTGGACAAGGAAAACCGCTAAGCTGGGACTATGATTTTGAAATGAAACCCATAGTTAAGGATTCTTTGTACACTGCAACCATTACCGTAATTACAGGTTACAAATTCGCTGAAATAAAATTTACAGTTAATGGTGATTTTGAATTGAAGGAACAGCCCAATAGAAGGGTAATATTCAGTGATAAGGATACTACTTACTATAATGCTTTATTCAACTCAAATAATTAGAAACCTATTTCATCTCTAAATAAAAAAATTAAAAAACATGAAACATCTATTTCCAATGCTGTTGTTGTACAGTACTTTTATTATCAGTTGTTCTTCTTCGCATGGTATCACCAACATTGAGCCAAAGACAGGTAGTATTGAAATTCCATCCAACGGAGAATTTCGTATGTGGAAAAATATTAAACATGGCAGCTTTACTGTATTGCTTACCAATTTTTCGCCCACTCAATCGATAGAATTATACAAAGTAAAAAGCGATGGTAATGAAACGTGGATAAGTCCGTCGCTCCTTGCAAACAGCAGCCAGGAAGTAATAATACCTGCAGACGGGCATCTCTTTTTAAAGAATTTTAACCCAAATGCATTTATAATCACCTATAAAATTGCAGAATAATGGTACACTTTTTTAGAGTTCTTGTTATTGTATTATTCATGTACAGCCCTGCAACTGCACAGCAAAAATTAACGCTGGGTCAGCAGCAGGAAGATTTCAGAATTTTTAAATTGAGTATGCAGGAAATGCATGCAGGTGTGTATTGGTTTATTACCCCGGAAAGATTTAGTATCCTTTATGATTCCGTTTATAGCACATTAAAAGATAATGAAGATGCAGAACAATTCTATATGAAAATAAGATTTTGCATGGCTTCATTAAAACATGGGCATGATGGTGTGGAGTGGACAAACAGAGAACCCGGTATTAATTATAAAATGAGTGCCATGCCTGCCACAAGAAAGCACCTGCCTTTTGTGATGGAATATTTGGGTGATAAATTGTATGTACTTAATAATTGCAGCAATAACAAAAAAATTACCTGTGGCACCGAAATTATTAGCATTAACGGAAAGACGATTGCATCACTGAATAAGCATATGCTGCAATACGTATTTGCCAACGGGCAAAACACTACTTTCAAATATAAGGTGCTTGGTTTCTATTTTCAGTTTCATTACTTATACCAGATGTTTTACCCCAGTGATACAAGCTACAAACTGGCCATTATACCATACAAATCAAAAAAGAAAATTGAACTAACAGTAAAATCGGAAATGCCGCAAACTATTGCTGAAAGATACCAGTATCAAACAGGGAAGTCAATTAACTCATGGAATAAGCTTATCGATTATAAAATATTAGATAAAGAAAAAAGAACTGGTTATTGTAAGTTGGAGACTTTTTCTACCGGTCGCTTTGACAACGACAGCATAAAATTGGCATCGGAGCTAAAAAAAATATTTGCTGCTATAGAAAAGGATGGAATAAAAAGTTTAATTGTGGATATAAGGTATAATGAGGGCGGTGACGATACCTGGCAAACTGCTATCACTTATTTTAGAGAAATAACGGAGAATAAAGATGGTGGGCTTGCCTATTTGCAGAGTGATAAGTTTACCCAAATACAATATATAATTAAAAATAAGGAGAACAGCCAACTCCTGCAGGCATTTCAAAATAATCCATATGCATTGATTGATAAAACACCGGATGGGCAATTTAAACTTAAGCCAGAATACACAGCGCATGATACCAAAGCAAAGCCATTAATGTCCAAAGCTTTTGAAGGCAATGTATATCTTTTGCAGAATGGCTTAACGTTTTCTGCAGGAGTTGCTTTTGCGGCAACACTTAAAAATTTGATAAAAAATAGTAACGGTTCTATAAAAATAATTGGTGAAGATAATGGGGATGATATGGATGCAGGTGTAGGCAGCGGTGGCTGGGGCGTGCAATTATTATTACCCAATAGTAAAGTGAAACTTAATATACCTATCACCGGTAGTGGTAAAAAAGCCTATACGATCCCACCGGTGCATTTTTTAGACTATAAAGTGATACCCACCATTGCTGATAAACTAAATACTGTGGATACAGAGCTTGAGTTTACAAAGAAATTAATTAATCGAAAACAAAAATAGCAATCGACGATGCTATTTATATATTTGCGGAGTACCATTGGTTCCCTGTAAATATTATGCTTTGTGAATTTATCAGGTTTGATTCATATTGCTTGTAATATTTTTTTCCATCCATTCTTTAGGACTGACACCTGTTGATTTTTTAAACGCACGGTTAAATGTAGCTTTGCTGTTAAAGCCACAATCGTAAGCAATACTTAAAAGTGTTTGTATTTTTTGTTCGCCTGCTTTCAGTTTTTCTTTTACTGACTCAATACGGTAATTATTCACAAAGTCATTAAAGTTCAGCTGGAAACCCTGGTTGATTACTTTGGAAATAATGGACGGATTTGTCTTTAGTTGTTTGGCTACCTGTGTAAGCGAAAGCTCGGTATTTTCATAGATCCTTTCATTTTTCAGCAGTTCTTCTATTTTAAGTTTCCATGCTAAAAGTAATGCGCTATCATCTTTTTTTTCTGTTTGAAAATTTACTATCTCAATAACTTCTGCTTCTACTATAAAATTATTTTTATTTGCCTCCATACCAGAATATTGCAACAGCAGTGAAGGTTTGTAACTAAGCAGGTTTAGTTTAAAAGGCACTTTTGTTTCGATAGAATTAGAATAACCGGTAATGGCAATATAATAAAAAATAACACCAAAGCAAAAGAAGAACCACCAGCCTCCGACATAGCTATTGAGCCGTGGAAATATTTTTGAAAATATTTCAAAGCCGATATGCAGTAATTGCATCAGCAAAAATGCCAGCAAGAAATTTTTCACCCAGCGAAATAGAACTGTATCAGCATAACTTACCACCTGCTCCATCAGTTTTTTATATAGGTTATAATACCGCAGGCTGATAAAAAAATAGATGATCATTGAGAGTAAACCCGAAGCCTGGTACCAAAAATCAAAATCCCTATCCATTTCATCTGCTAAAAAATAATAGCGGTGTAAAATAAATTTGTCTGTTATAACCATGGTTAGGCTGTAGAGCAAATACAAAATACCTGGCAATAAGTGTAGCCATTCCTTTTTGCCAAACCTGAAAGCAGAATTCAGCAAGCTTTGCATATAAAAGAAAATAACTGGTCCCATAAAATACAAATGCTGCATGGGCATATAAAAAAGGAAGTCACGGTAGGGTTGATTATCGTACCAACCCGCAAAACCAAGCATCCAAGGAGCAATAAAAAGAGCACAAAGAAGCAGGAAGAGCGACAACCATTTGTCAGAGCGGCTTTCATTGCGAATACCTTTTCTTAAAAGCAGCGTTGCATACACCAAACCATGTACAAAAAATATCAGTAATAGCGAACTGTAAAAACCAAATTCAAAATGCATATAATGTAAATAAATAAGGCCCTTTAATGATTCTAAAGTTAGGATTATTTATTGCAATTAATTATTATTTTAGGATAACAATAATCGGTCACTTATTCATTTTTAGAAGATTCTTTCATTTTGTACAAAATTTTTAAACTCAGATTTCAGAACATTAATTTTGAAATCTATAAAAATAAGTATATCTATTTTGGTAAGTTTATATCTATCAAAATAGGACTAAATAAAAAGCAATATTTCGATGGTAGCGCTTTGCAATGCAAAGTTTTTTAAACTTTATATTAATCTGTTTTATAAAAATCCCTTTTTCGTCATAAACTCTAATAATGCGGTATTTTTAGAAGTGGGTTAGAGGTTTAATTTATTTATATTTCATATTTTGAAAATAATTTATAATGGAAAATCTCTGTGGTAAAGCGGCGGCCGGTAGTTGAGAAACTGCCAAAAGGTTAAAAAAGGGAGATGCTGTTGTTGTTTGAAATTGGATAGGCTTGGTTGATGGCTTCTACATTTAACAGACTTGGATAAGTCTTTTACAGATAAAAGTTTAAAATCTATTTTACTTCAGAATATTATTAGTCAGCTACAAAATAGAGCAGATTTGTTAAACATTTTGCCTGCTATTAGTATTTGAAAGAAATATATTAAAGATCGAACTCAAGCCTGAATCAGTGCCATAAACATCTATTTTACATAGTAAATATTTTTTCCTATGATTTTAGTTATGTTAAGTAGACTGTGGTAAAATAACAAATTCTTTCAAATGTTTCCCTCCTTCCACTCTGATAGCTTTAAAAATTTTATTATTTTAAATTTTTACTGCTGCTATTAAAAACCTAATTAGTGCATGTGGAAAATACGGTAAATCAAAAGTACAAATACGCTATTTTTTATATTTTATTTATAAGTATTTGCATCAAAAGCAATACCAGTAAGGTATACCTTTTTTTAAGTTGGTGATATACTCACTTTAGGGTATACATATATATTCTATGTTTATACGGTAATCGATACTATTCGATTTCTATAATTCAACACCTATTATTAGTTTATTTTAAAAGTGGGGTATAGCCATTTATTTAAAAAAACAAAGAAATTATGACCATTATTTAAAATAGTATATGTATTATTTTTATTTACAATAATCATTTACAAAATATCATTTTTAAAGAATATTGCTTAATACATACTGAATATGAACCCTGCTTATTTTCGTTCCCTGTTGTTTATTTTTATGCTTTCTAATTCATTTACTCCTTTAGTTGCGCAAATAAATTTTGGTCTAAAATCCGGGATTAATATTTCTACAACTAGAAACATTATTGCATTCCCACAAAATAAATTAGCCTGGTATGGGGGTGCTTTTATGGAAATACCACTAAATGAAAAATTATATATTCAATTAGATTTTCTTTATTCTATTAAAGGATTCAAAACAAAAGCTTTACTAATTTCCAACACGGAATATATTGTGGAAAAGCAAACTTATTTAAATGTGCCAATACTTTTAGGATTTAATATTAATAAAAAAACCTCCCTTCTTTTTGGACCCGAACCTGGCTACCGAATAGGTGCGCGAAATTTATATTTTGGAAATAATATTGATGTGTCAAAAAATTATGTTCCAAAGTTTGATATTGGTTTAGATGTTGGCTTAAAGTATGCGCTTACAAATAACATTGGATTTGAAGCACGTTATAGTTATGGTTTTAATACTTTTTATTATTTGTATGCTAGTGGTGAACGAGGCGAAACTAAAGGGGCAAACCGCGTTTTTCAAATAGGAGGGAAATATGTTTTAAACTCTTTTTTTAAATATAAAAAATCAACTAAATGAAAAAAATTAACCTATTGCTCTGTTTTTTGATAATAAGCTATGGTTCATTTGCAGATTCTGAGATTGCCGGAGCACAACTTTATGGCGGATTTCAATCTTTTACAACTGACCCATCTGTACTAAAGCCAATAAATCCTTGCGGCACCTATCTGTTCTTAGTACAATATTTTTTACCCACTAATTATATAAGCGTTTCTAAATTTCAGTGGTACGTTAATAATGTATTAGTAAAAACCACCACAGATGGAACAGATCCCCTTTTAAATTGGTCCATTAAAGCATCAACAACAACTATGTATTGTGTAGTAACCTATGTCCAAACTAATGGAAATTTATCTACATCATTATATATGCAAAGACATTGATTATAAAAATGCTTATAGCTTTAAAGGGAGTGCGTAACTGCCTTAGAAATAAGTTGACAAAAGACATTTTAAATTTATAAAAACGATTTATTTAAAAAACTAAACTACCTTTATTATTTAATTTTTTAGGCTAAAATTCCTCCATTTTTTTTCTATAAATTACATTATGTTAAATAGAATATTTTATCCCTCTATTTTTAGTATTAATCATTTGAAATAAGCTTGGCGAAGGTGGCGATTTTCACCACAAATGTTGATGCGGGGAACCAAAGTTTGATTAACCACAAATGTGTCTGAGGAGTACTGAACCGCCACTTTTGCCAAACCCGTGTTAGCGGTTCGTTGTTTTTCTTCTGTCATTATGTTGTCCTCTGTTACCAAGCTATCTCACCCTCGTCATTAAAAAATTTTCCAGTTGCACCGTCTTTGTCAACAGTGGCATACTTTACAATTGCGCTTGCAGCATCTTCAACTTTTTTGTGGCCCATGTGATTATTAAAATCTGTTTTTGTGAATCCAGGGCACACACAATTCACTTTAAAATTTGTATCTTTCAATTCATCTGCTAACATTACTGTGTATGCGTTCAAAGCTGTCTTTGAGGGACCATAAGCAGCGGGTTTGAATTGTGCAAACGTCCAATTTGGGTCGCTGTGATTTGTCAAGGAAGATAATTCTGTAGTTACATTTACAATTCTCGGTTCACCTGATTTTTTAAGCAACTCAATAAACTCCTGTGTTACTTGTATTACACCGAAAAAATTAGTTTCAAACACAAGTCGCAAAGTGTCAATAGAAACTTTTGTCGCTGGTTGTGGAAAACCACCACTAATACCTGCGTTGTTAATTAGGATGTCTAACTTTTTAGTTTTTACTTCAAGTTCTTGTCTTGCAGATTTTATTGAATTGATGTCGGTAACATC
>JAYTHI010000367.1:0-2415 GCA_043732685.1 Ferruginibacter sp.
ACCCCAAATATTGAAAAACGCGGGTTAAATATTTTTGATCGTATTAGCTGGTACCACACCCTGCTGCAATTAAGTTTATGGAAATTTTTAATACTGGTATTTTTCTTTTACATGGGTATCAATTTACTTTTTGCTTTTATTTATTACGACATTGGTGTACAACATTTACAGGGTATTAAAGCTAATTCCCGGATGGAAGAATTTTTTGAAGCCTATTTTTTTAGTGCGCAAACCTTTACCACGGTTGGGTACGGACGAATTAGTCCAAATGGTTTTTTAACAAGTACCGTTGCTGCCTTTGAGGCCCTGGTAGGATTGCTAAGTTTCGCTATTGCCACGGGTCTGTTTTATGGCCGGTTTAGTAAACCTAAAGCCTACCTGCTGTTTAGCCATAATGCTGTGCTGGCACCTTATCAAAACGGACTTGCAATTATGCTGCGGGTGGCGCCTTTTAAAAATAATAGCCTGCTGGATGCTGAAGTAAATATAACAGCAGGTATTGTTATTGAAGAAGATGGTAAGCCAAAAAATACGTTTTTTACACTTGACCTTGAATACGCCAAAATAAATAGCCTTAGCCTAAGTTGGACAATTGTTCACCCCATTACAGAAAGTAGTCCATTTTATAATTTTACAGAACATGATTTTAAAAATGCAAAAGGCGAGTTACTGGTGTTTGTAAAAGCCTTTGATGATATGTTTAGCAATACAGTGGCCTCCAGAAGTTCCTATACTTTGCAGGAGCTGATAATAGGTGCTAAATTTATTCCGATGTATCATCGTAACAATAAAAAAGATAAAACTATTTTAGAACTTGACAAACTAAATACGATGGTAGCAGCCGACATCAGTAATTTATATTTTACCGAAAAAGGCACTGGCTAAAGTTTTTTACAGCATAGCCTTTATTATTTTGCAGACTCGGAGGCTAAGGAAATGCCTACCCGTCTAATTTGGTATCAGATTGAACGGTATAACTATTTCCCATTTGTTTTTAAGCTGTGGATTGCGGTAATTAATATCCAGCAAATGCGAAAACCTTATGCCTATAGTTGCCGGCAGGGCATTCCATAACTTGGTATCAAAATATATTTCGGTTCCCACACTTCTATTTTTAATATCCCTTATAAATCCGTCTGTAAACTTTGCTGTTGCAACGGTATGGTCATAAAATACATTGGCCCTTATCCGTTGAAAGAAAACCATATTTCCAAAACCCCAATCAGGATAAAATAAGGGTAATTGATAATTAACACCAAGGCGGTACATGCTCCTTGTGCTTATGGCATCGTAGCCCCTGGAATAAGAAAAATTATTGCTGAAAAGATCTGATAAAGTATCCTTTTTTTGGAAGGCTGCGTTTAATACCAAACTATGATTATCGAACAAACCCGGTAAATAAAAAGAAGCGAGTCCAACCAATTTATGGCTTTGCCTGAAATTATAGGCATCTCTATAATTTATACTGAAACTTTGTGCCCATTTTGGATTGAAATTCTGAATAGCCTGACGACTTACATTACTAAAAGAAAAAAAGGAACTTTGGTATTGAATTGCATTATTGCCAAATACATTTTTACCGATACCGGTATAATATTGCTGTTCAAGATTAAAACTGGTTCCGAAATTAAAAAATTTAGCGGTGCGGCCTCCTACAAAACTAAGTGGAATATTAATACCCGCATTAATCTTAACGCTGTTAAAAGATACTGTTTTTGCAAAGGCAGTATCTACTTTTCTATTAAAGTCTTCTTCGGCTCCAATGCTTAAAACCGGAAACCAACCCGCAAAAACACCATCAAATGCCAGTGCATGGCTTCCATCGTTTCTATTGTATTTATAAGTAAGTGCATTGCTGAAAGTACTTAATATATTATCACTATACAAGGTGTACCCATATTCAGGATCGCTAACATAAGGCCGTAAGCTATGAAAATTAAATAACTGAAAAGATTTCCGGTATTTACTTACAGCAGTTTTGGTATTTTTTAAGTCATATAAAATACCGTTGCCGGTTTTATTTAAGGCAGCTTCAGTACCAATTTCCCTAACCACCTGCAGTGCTGAAACGGGTATTTGTTGCCATAATATTTGTTCAGGTTCCAGCTTAGTTAGCCGGTACCCGTCAGCAGTAAAGGCACTTGCTATTAAAGTTCCTTTTGAATCTATCGCAGGTTGATAAATTCCATTTACATTATTTGTTAAGCGGAATATTTTTTTATTTTGCAAGTTTACAGCAAAAATTTTATCACTTGCACTACTGTTATCCATGGCGCTATAATAGGCTGTATCACCCTTTACCAGCGGATCGCCCAGTACATTGAAAGTAAATGGCGTTACTATTTCTGTTGCACCCGTTTCAAGATTTACTTTAACCAGGGCCATTTCACCTTCAGGATTTCTTACCGCTGAAAT
>JAYTHI010000368.1:0-8194 GCA_043732685.1 Ferruginibacter sp.
ATTTTTCTGTTGATAATCGGCACCATTACTTCCTTACCAATAAGGTGCAGGTAACGTTCGTCAGTTGGGTTAACGCAGATGGCAATGTCGCCCAAAATGGTTTCGGGGCGCGTGGTAGCAACAGTAATTCCATCAATACCTGTTGCATTATCACCGTTATTGTCTGCCAGTAAATATTTTACAAAATATAATTTCGAATCAACATCTTTAAAAATAACTTCCTCATCACTAAGGGCAGTTAAGCTAACCGGGTCCCAGTTTACCATCCTTAAGCCGCGGTAAATAAAGCCTTTTTCAAACAGGTCTATAAAAACTTTTATTACGCTTTTGTAATAATCCGCATCCATGGTAAAACTGGTGCGGTTCCAATCCAGACTGCAGCCCAGCATTTTTAATTGTTGTAAAATTATGCCACCATATTTTTCTTTCCATTCCCAGGCATAGGCTAAAAACTCATCACGGGTAAGCGAAGATTTTGTAATACCCCTTTCTCTCAGCATCGCTACCACCTTGGCTTCTGTAGCAATACTTGCATGGTCTGTACCGGGTACCCAGCAGGCGTTTTTGCCTTGCATGCGGGCGGTACGAATCAGTATATCCTGTATGGTATTATTAAGGCAATGGCCCATGTGCAGTACACCGGTAACATTTGGTGGCGGCATAACAATGGTATAGGGTTCGCGCTCGTCGGGGGTACTGTTGAAATAACCTTTTTGTAACCAGTGTGCGTACCATTTAGCTTCCGCTTCGGTATGTATAAAATTCTTTGTAAGTTCCATAATTCAAAAATTTGTCCGGCTTATTCCAGCAGTTTAATTGTTGCTGCTACAATATTTAATTATCCTTTTTACCGATTTTTTATGTTGCCAATGTGTGCAAATGTACGGTTCATCCAATAAATGTTGAGCAGGGTAGAAGGGCTTATTTTTAAAAGCAATCAAATGAAGTGGTATAAAGGCTAAAAAAGATTTTAATAAGCGTTTCAAAATAAAATTATTCCCGTAATAAATGAGGAAAGATTACCGTAAATAATAATTAAGAACTTATGGGCGTATCCCCCAAACCGTTGCTGCGCCGGTTTGGAGGTCGGGCTTTCCATTGCAAGTCCGCGGGGGTAGCTTTTATATTTTTGGCGCTCTGCTGCGGGCTTTCCATTGCAATCCCTTACGCCGCTCCGAAATAAAATTTGTTTTTAAATGGTTGTTTTTTTCATTATTGCGCTGATGGATGGTTTTCCGTTAGGAGAAATTGAAATTCAGTGAATCATTTCACGGGATCAATAGTTGATCGAAATAATTTTTGCTCCGCAATACGCAAGGTCCCTGGCTTACGCTCTGGCTTTGGAGTACATTGATGGGTATTGATTTATTGCTACGTAGCAGGAAACGTCTCCGGATAACACATCGACTCAACAGAACCTATGTGGTGGCGATAAATAGCGGTTGTAATAACGGATGAAGCTATAAATTTACGCCACCACCCACCTGAGAAATTTTAAGTTTGTAGCGCGGATTTTATGATATTACAGACTCGGTTTCTAAAGACCCATATTTATCATAATCATAATTAAAGATTTGATTTAATGATATCTTCAAGTACAAGCTCCTGCTTCTTTTCATAACCATCAATAGAATAAATTATCTTTCCATTCTTATCAATTAAATATACAGTGGGAATACCGGAAACATTATAGTTTACGCCAACATCTTTTCCCCCTAATAAAACGGTATAAGTTATACCATGCTTTGAAATAAAATCAATAATTCCATCCTCTTTTTTATCGAAAATATTGATGCCAATTATTTTTAATCCTTTCTTTTTATATTTTTCATGAAGTGCCTGCAGACCTGGCATTGACAACATGCAAGGGTAACAAGATTTCGTAAAAAAATCAAGCAATACGAGTTTACCTTTTAAATTTTTCAGATTTATTTTTTCATCTTGCAAAGAAAGTAATTCCCAGTTTGGAGCTACTGTATTTTTAGGTAATAGAAGTGGGGCATTTGCAGGTACATAATCTTTTAACTTGTAGTAATCAGGAAATGATTTCAGCGCAAAAAGATTTTTATCTTTCAAATTATTAATTTCATATTTGGTTACAATATTTTTTTCATATTGATAAGCGGTGTCTTTTTGTAAAACAGTAGTGTAAATAATTGAATATTGTATGGGCAAAAATTCTGATTTTTTAATCCAATAATCATATTTAATTGCTATCGTTCTCATATCTTCTGAAACCTCATTATCATAAAAAGTATTTACCTGAACATGATAACAAAAATCATTTTCTATTTTTTCTTCGCCTATAAGTTTGAAAAAAAAATGCTTATCATTAAAGTCAGCATCGTGTTGAATAGTTGGATATTTAAAGTTTGTAAAAGGGGTAAAGAAACTAAAACGACGCGCGTCTCTTTCTAGCGGTTCCGGCCATAAACTTTTTGAAAATATGATGGCAGTGCTGTCATATATCCGACCAGATACCAGCTCATTTCCATTATAAATAGAAATATCACCATCATCGTACCTAAAAGCGGACAGGTTTAGGTCATCATTTTTTAATTTGTCGAAGTAGCAGGTGGTATTGCTTTTAGACGTATCTCGGGAGTTCATTAATTTAAAATATCGGGTCATCTCATAATAACCATTTTCGATACTTTGGCATTTGTTATATGTTTTTTGCAAAATCTCTTTCGCGTCCTGGGCTTGTAAATCGCCTGTAGTATTTAAAATGATAAATAATACAAAAAGCAGTTTCAGTTTCATTAGTTGAGTTTAAGCATTTTTTAGAAAAACCGTCAATTTCTGCTTTCATGAGGCACAACGTACCAGGCTTGTTGCTGATATGGATTAAGTTTGATCATCCCGGAGCAGAAGCCCAACTGACTTACCTGTACTGAAGATAGGTACAAAAGTTTAATAGCATTTCAGTGGGGGTTCAAACTTCTGAGAATAGCAAACTATAAGAGGATAATTTATTCGGATGCCAACATCAAAGTAAATTTAATATTGGCAGGTTATTTTCTGGCCGATGTTTCCTAACTACCTAGCACGGATTTTATCCTAAGCGTAAATTTATAAGGCGAGTGGCTGTATAAATTATAAAACTATTTGTGGCAGCATAAGCAGAGGAGAACGCTAGTAAGGAAGAGAAGTAATTCGTAAATATTAACCAAATTAATCAGCGGCTGGTTTTAATTGCCTATAAGATCACCTTCTACTTGTACTAACGAAGGAAGCTATATAATTTACCCAAAGACTTTTCTGAGATATTTGTAGGTTTTATGAGTTGAGTTTGTGATTTTGGCGACGCTGCTGCTAAAGAGAAGTTTTGAAATATCATTTTGCATTATCTAAAGAAGAAAAAATGATGTTTGTGTCAACATGAATGTGTAACTACAAATAGAGCTGAAAAAATAAAATCCTTCAAAAATTTACACCTCAATTTTAATTTACTTAACTACTTTTTATTGCTCAGTTTTCAGCTGCATTAATCACTATTTAATATTTCAATTTTAAATAGTGAATTTTTATTTATACTATTTTCAACTTAACCGAAGATAATAAACGCGCTTAAGCATGAAATATTGATATATATGTATTTATAATATATTTTACTCATTATAAAATATTCAATTTTAAATAAAAAATCAGTTGTTTTTTATTTTTTTTGTCCATTATCACCTTATAAATGATGTTTTAAACTAAAATTCTTAAGTTTGTGGAACTATTACTACAAAATCCAAATTTTAATTTATGAGAAAAATTGCATTATTAATTGCAGTATTATTATGGAGTATTACTTCACTTCTTGCGCAAACGAGAGAAATTAGCGGACGTATTACCTCCACGAAAGATGGTTCCCCAATTATTGGCGCAACCATACGGGCAAAAGGCACTAATTCGGCTACTACTTCCAACACAGATGGTAGTTTTAAATTGAACATTGACGGTAAATCAAAAACTGTTGAAATATCTTATGTGGGTTTTGTAACACAAAATATTTCAATAACCAATGGCCCAATTATCGCAAAACTTCAGGAAACTGATAAGAGCCTTTCAGAAGTAGTGGTAGTAGGTTACGGTACTAAAATTAAAAAAGATATTACCGGATCTGTAGCAAGAGTTAGTGCAAAAGAAATTGGTAATACACCGGCAACCAGTTTTGAAAGTGCCTTACAAGGTAGGGCTGCAGGTGTTTTGGTGAGTCAGCAAAATGGTAAATTAGGTCAGGGTATTAATATCCGTATCCGTGGTTCATCTTCAGTTACTGCGGGTAACGAACCATTATATGTGGTGGATGGAATTCCTTTAACTACAGATAATCTTTCCAGCACATCGGCTCCCACCAATGCTTTGGCAGATATCAATATGAATGATATTGAATCAGTAGAAATATTAAAAGATGCTTCAGCAGCGGCTATTTATGGCTCCCGCGGTTCAAACGGTGTGGTTTTAATTACAACAAAAAAAGGAAAAGCAGGTACTTCTAAAATTGAATTCGGGTATTTTTCAGGTTCTCAAAAACCAACCGGTAAAAGAGAATTTTTGAATGCCAAACAGTATGTAGACTATCAGTTAAGTGCAGCAGCAGGTGCGGCAGCGCAGGATACAATTGGCAGTAACGGCTCTTACTCATATGCTGATGCATTGGCTGCAGAAACGGATGGTGTTACTAAAGCACTTACCAGTTTTGCTGCAAATAGTGATAGCTGGAAAACTGCCAAAGTAAATACCAACTGGCAGGATCATGTTTTTCAGAATGCACCCATTAGTCAGTACGATTTAAACCTTTCCGGTGGATCTGAAAAAACTAAATTCTTTATTTCAGGCCAATACCTGGATCAAAAAGGAATTATAATTGCCAATGCCTATAAAAGATATTCAGGAAGGATTAATGTGGATCACCAGTTAAAAGATTGGCTATCTATTGGTATGAATATGAATTTTTCTAGGTCGGTGAACGATCGTGTTTCTAACGATAATGCTTTTTCTACCCCTTTACAAATTATTGCCTTATCTCCAATTACCCCATTTATTGATCCAAGAACCAATTTATTATCCGGATCATTAGATACTGCTACAGGAAGACCAAATACTAATTATCCACTTTATTACAACCCATTATTGGGTGTCAATAATCAATCTTATAAAACTACTGTAAATAGAAACTTGGGTAATGTTTATGCAAGCGCAACCATTACAAAACACCTCGGTTTCAGATCAGAATTTGGTATGGATCAGCTTAACCAGACAGAGGAAAGTTATTATGGAAGAATTACAGCCCGTAACTCGGGTGTGCCCAATGGTAGTGGTGCTTACAGTACCAACAGTGTAATAAATTTAAACACCAATAATTATTTTAATTACAAACAATCTTTCAATGGCAGGCACGATTTGGATGCATTGGTAGGTATGAGTTTCCAGAACCGTAATTATGAATTCAGCAATGCTGCCGGAGAACAATTTCCGAGCGATGCCTATAAAAAACTATCGAGTGCAGCATCCAAAACAGATGCTACTACCACTGCAACAAGCAGCAGTCTCTTATCTTATTTTGCCCGATTAAATTACAAGTTTGATGATAAATACCTTATTGCTTTAAGCAGTAGGATAGACGGGTCTTCAAGGTTTGGGGCCAATCACCGGTATGGATTTTTTCCTGCAGGTTCAGTAGGCTGGATCATTAATAAAGAGTCTTTTTTACAAAATGTGAACTGGCTTAGTTTCTTAAAATTGAAAGCAAGTTATGGCGTAACCGGAAATGAAAACATCGGCGATTTTGAGTCAAGGTCCTTGTTTAGGGGTAATGGTGCTTATGGCGGACAAGCAGGTCAAATACCTTACAAACTTGGAAATCCAAATTTGAAATGGGAAAGTACGGTTGGATCTGACTTTGGTATTGAAGGAAGTGTATTTAATAACAGGGTTTCTTTTGAGTTTGATTATTATAATAAAAACACAAAAGATCTTTTGTTGCAGGTACAGGTTCCCGGTACAACAGGCTTTAGTTCTCAATTACAAAATATTGGAAAACTAAATAATAAAGGTTTCGATTTTAGTATTAACACCACCAATATAGTTACCAGGGGTTTTAAATGGACCACTACTTTTAATTTTGGTGCTAACAAAAATAAAATAGTTTATTTAGAAGGACAGTTAATTGGAGATGGACAAAACAAAGCTAAAGAAGGGGAGCCGCTGGGCGTTTTTTATGCGAGGGAATTTGCCGGAGCGGATCCTTTAAATGGGGATGCTTTATACTATAAAAATATAAAGAAAGCCGACGGTTCAATCGACAGATCAACTACAAATGATTATAATGTTGCACAGGACGTTAGAATCGGTAACCCAAATCCTAAATTCATTTATGGTTTTGGCAATACATTCACTTTTAAAAATATTGATTTGGATGTTTTGTTGCAAGGTGTTAATGGCAACCAGATTTATAACGGCGGTGGCCAGTACATGAGTGCAAGTGGCAGTAATGGTTTTGATAACCAAACAATCGATCAGTTAGCCGCATGGAAAAAGCCGGGAGATATTACCATGGTACCACAGGCAAGATTATTTTATGGTAACGGCACTAACCCATCCAGCAGGTATATTTCTGATGGTTCTTATTTAAGGGTTAAAGCAATTACACTTGGATTTAATTTTCCAAAGTCTTTTACCTCAAGGTTAAAGATCGACAGGATCAGGGCTTATGTTAGGGCTCAAAATTTATTTACCATTACAAAATATAAAGGTTGGGATCCTGAAGTGAATTCAGATTTCCAGGCATCAAATATTAACCAGGGCGTTGATTTTTACTCCGCACCACAAATAAAATCAGTTGTGTTCGGTATCAACGTGAGCCTTTAATTTTTTAATTTAAAAATGATTTTTATGAAATATAAATTGATCAATGCATTTTTGTTTGCTGTTTTATTACTTACTTCCTGCAGCAAAAAATTAGACACAACCCCAACGCAGGATATTGCTACTTCTTCGGCCTTAGCTACAAATGATGATGTGCAGGTAGCTTTGGTAGGCGCGTACGCTGCATTGGGTGATAGAAATTTGTATGGGGGCAGAATATTTTTAGGACCCGATTTATTGGCTAATACCACCGAAATGAGGTGGGCAGGTACTTACCAGCAGTTTACCCAAATAAATAATAAAGCCATTCCTGTTGATAACCTTTTTGTAGAAAATACCTGGTTAACCGCTTACAAAGCAATTAACGATGTAAATAATGTATTATCAGCCCTTGGTGTGTTAAACACTGCTTCCAAAGATAGAGTTGAAGGTGAAGCGAAATTTATAAGAGGGTCAATTTATTTTGATCTGGTACGTGTATATGCCAAAGCCTGGAACGACGGCACCCCGGGTTCTAATGCAGGTGTACCCATTGTACTTAAGCCAACAACAAGTGTTACCGATGCAAGTAAGGTTAGCAGAAATAGTGTTGCAGAAGTATACGCACAGGCAATTAAAGACTTATCGGAAGCGGAAGCCAAGCTACCTGCAAGTAATGGATTTTATGCCACTAAATTTTCAGCAGCAGCAATGCTTGCCAGAATTTATTTACAACAGGGAGATTACACCAATGCAGCAGCTGCCGCTAATAGAGTTATAAGCTCTAAAATGTATACCCTGGCTTCAACGTATGCAGGTGCTTTTCCAACAATGTATCCTCCTGCACCTGTTGCAAATACTACTGAAGATATCTTTTCAATGCAGGTAACTTCCAGTTCGGGCGTTAATGGTTTTCAAGAGTTTTATTCAGCCAGTGGCAGAGGAGATATTACGATTAACCCGGCTCATTTAGCTTTGTACGAAACTGGTGATGACCGTAAAAATTTATTTTACAGTTCAGGCGGCTACACTTTTACCGGTAAGTTTGATAATGTTTATGGTAATGTGCACAACATTCGTTTGGCTGAAATGTACTTAACAAGAGCAGAAGCTAATTTTCGTTTAGGAACAGCTGTAGGTGATATTCCGCTTAACGATATTAATATGATCCGCGAAAGAGTTTTACTACCGGACCTTTTAATAACTGATCTAACTTTAGCGAAAATTATTAAAGAACGTAAATTAGAATTAGCTTTTGAAGGATTTAGTCTGCACGATGCAAAAAGATTAATGACCTCCATTGGTGTGTTGCCTTACAATTCTCCGAAATTGGTTTATCCAATTCCAAAAAGAGAGA
>JAYTHI010000369.1:0-8123 GCA_043732685.1 Ferruginibacter sp.
GCGGTACAATTAAATAAGCTTTTAAAATTGAATATCATTCTCCAACCATTATTTTGTTTCATATTTGCACTGTGAAAATTTTAATAATTGAAGATGAAAAAGCGCTTAGCGAGAGCATCGCCACCTACCTTAAAGTACAGGGGTATATTTGCGAATTTGCTGCAGATTTTGATACGGCAATAAATAAAATCGAATTGTACGACTATGATTGTATTTTATTGGACATTACCATACCCGGTGGTAGCGGCCTCCAGATATTAAAAGAGTTGCGTGAAAATAATAAAGTTGATGGGGTGTTAATAATGTCGGCTAAAAATTCAATTGGCGATAAAGTGGCCGGTTTAACTTCCGGTGCAGATGATTATCTTTCAAAGCCTTTTCATTTATCTGAACTTAGTGCAAGGATAGGGGCCATTATAAGACGTAAACAATTTGGAGGCAACGCCACCCTTACTTTTAATAATATAACCATTGATACTAAGGCCAAAATAGCTACGCTTGATCTTACAACCCTCGATCTTACCAAAAAAGAATTTGAACTGCTGCTATATTTTATTACCAACAAAAAAAGAGTGATCTCCAAAAATGCGATTGTTGAACATTTATGGGGCGATGATATGGAAGGAAACCTTGATTTTATTTATACGCATATTAAAAATTTGAGGAAGAAATTATTAGAGGCAGGTAATGCCGATTATATTAAAACCGTTTACGGAATGGGGTATAAATTTACTGACCAATGAGATTATTAACAAAATATAACCGGGTTAATCTTTTTGCCACAATAATGGTATTATTGATTGGCGGTTTATTTTATTATGATATTTTAAAAGCTGTTCTCCTGCACCAGTTGGACGAGGATTTAAAAATTGAGCGCGCGGAATATATAGATTTTGTAAAGGAAAATAACCACCTCCCAAGTTCAGAAAATTATAAAAATGAACAGATTACCTGGGAGTTGGTAAATAAGCCTGTTAACAATAAAACCTCCAGCATTGATGTTTTTGATAGTGGTGAAAATGAAATGATCTCTAAAAGGAAAATGATCTTCCCAATAGTATTCAACGGAAATAATTATAAAGTATCTGTCGCAAAGTCTCAACAGGAAAATGAAGGACTCGTTAAGGTAATTGTTTGGATAACGCTTGCTATTGTGCTTTTGCTGCTAACCGTTTTATTTATTATCAATCGTTTTGTACTTAATAAATTATGGCATCCATTTAATGATACCCTGCTGGCGCTCAATCAATTTAATTTACATTCCACAACTTCACTGCAGTTAAAAGAAACAACAATTAAAGAATTCATCGCCCTAAATAAGGCAGTAACACAAATGAGCTCCAGAATAATGATTGATTTTGAAGCGCTGAAAAGTTTTACAGAAAATGCATCCCACGAAATACAAACGCCATTAGCCATAATTAATAGTAAAATTGAATTGCTGATTCAATCGGAGAATTTTAATGAGACCCAAGTGCAGGACATTATGTTGATTCAGGAAGGAGTAATCCGGCTTTCGAAATTAAACAAATCGCTTTTGTTGATGACAAAAATTGACAACCAACAATTTCAAATAACTGAACCAATAAATATATCAACCATAATAAAGCAGCATTTAAATAATTATGAAGAATTGATTTCAGCCAGACAAATTATTCTGAATAAAAATATTGAAACACCTTGTTTAGTAAACATGAATGAAACCATGGCACAGGTATTGGTAGCCAATCTGGTAACCAATGCGATCAGGCACAATTATGATAAGGGTATTATAAATATTACTACCACTGCGAAAAGATTTGAAATAAGCAATACCGGCGCTACTTTGCAGGCAGACCCGGAACAGTTATTTGAACGCTTTAAGAAAGATAAAGTGGATTCTGAATCGTTAGGACTTGGGCTTGCCATTGTAAAAAAAATTGTAACCAATAATAATTTTAAGATAAACTATAGTTTCAAAGAAACTATTCATTTGATAAGGGTTGATTTTATATAAAAACCCGGGGTGAATAATTTTAAAAGTCAAAATTTAAGTTAAAATTTTATAATTGATTCTAACAACAAAAAATGTTTTAAATAACTTCAAAATAACTACAGAATCAGTTTATATTTTTATACTTCAATTTTAAAACTATATACAATGAAAAAATTAATGATGCTTTCCATTATGGCAACAACGCTCTTTTTTTCGGCAACAGCGCAAAAAATAACGAACAAAAATGTTCCTGCTACTGTATTAGCTGCTTATCAACATCAATACCCTGGAATATCTGCCAGCTGGGAAAAGGAAAAAGATAAATATGAAGCAAATTTCAAACTAGGCACAACTGCAACAAGTGTATTGTATCTGGCTGATGGAACCCTTACCGAAACAGAAGTAGCTATAAAACCGAGTTCACTGCCAGCCGCTGTTATCAATAATATTAAAGCAAATTACAAGGGTGCTACTGTAAAGGAAGCAGCAAAGATTACCAAAGCAAACGGAGCAATAAATTTTGAAGCGGAAGTAAACGGTAAGGACCTGATATTTGATGCCAACGGTAAATTTTTAAAATAAAAAATAAAAATAGATATGAAAAAAGCATTCATCGGTTTATTAATGATTATTTTGATTTCATCATCAATAAACGCACAACAAAAGGGTAGTTTACACATCATCAAAACTTTTAAAATTGCAAGTCCGGGTGGCTGGGATTATTTAGAGGTGGGACCTATGCACGATTGGTTGTATGTTAGTCACGGTAACCAGGTAAATATTTTAAATAAAATTACCGGAGACTCGGTAGGTATAATTGAAAACACTACTGGTGTTCACGGTATTGCCTTTGATGTAGCCACCGGTAAAGGCTTTACAAGTAATGGTCGTTTAAATAATGTAACTGTTTTTGATTTAAACACCAATAAAGTAACTGGCCAAATAGCAGCAGGACAAAATCCGGATGCTATATTTTATGAGCCTTTTTCTAAAAAAATAATTACCTGTAACGGACGTGGTAAAAATTTAAGTATAATTGATCCCATTTTAAATAAAACCATTGATAGTGTGTATGTTGGTGGTAAACCGGAAACTGCGGTAAGTGATGGAGCTGGTAAGATCTATGTAAATATTGAAGATAAAAATGAAATTGTTGTTATTAATGCAAAGACCTTTAAAGTAGAAAACCGTTGGTCAATTGCTCCGGGAGAAAGCCCGACAGGTTTAGCCATTGATAAAGTAACCAAAAGGTTATTTGCAGGATGTGAAAAAATGCTGATGGTTATTGATGCAACAAATGGTAAAATCGTTGATAAAATTACCATTGGAGATGGTTGCGATGGGGTTGCTTTTGATGCAGCTACCAAAACAGTGTATACTTCTAATGGTGTGGGTACATTAACCGTTATAAAGGAATTATCTGCTAATAAATATTCGGTATTGGAGAATGTTGTTACCAAAAAAAGTGCCCGTACCATCGCGCTTGATAACAGTACTCACCATATTTATTTACCTGCTGCCGAAATGGAGCCACAAGCTCCAGGCGACAAGGCAAGACCTAAAATGAAAGCCGGCACTTTTCAGGTAATAGTTGTTGGGGAGTAATTATTATGTTTTGGCGTTAAGTAAAAATTTATTGACATTTTTAGGAAATTTTAAGGTAGGTTTAAAAATGCAAATAGGGTTTTACTTAACGCCATTTTAATGGTATCAATTGATTTAGTAAATAATGTTCAATGAAGAGAAGTGGAATCATCCTGTTTATGTTATGCTGTTTAAATTCTATTACGGCACAAAAAAGACCGGTTGAATATTTTATTGATCAGGCTGTAAACAATAGCCCGCTGATAAGAGATTTTCTGAACCAGGTAAAAATTAACCAGCTGGATAGTTTATTAATTTTGGCTGCGCAACGCACACAGGTTTCTTTTGCAAGTACAAATAGTTATGCCCCCGTAATTGGGGGTTTTGGTTATGATAAAGCCATAACAAATGGAGCGAATGTTAGCGCACTTGTTGGCCTTAATAAATCCTTATTAAATGCTGTTGGGAATAAGGTGCAATTTGCTAATTTAAAATTATTGAGCGATGCGATAAGAAATAATACCTTATTAACTATTCAGGATATTAAACGTGCCGTTATCAGCCAATATATAACCACCTACGGCGATCTTTTACAAGTGTCTTTTAGCAGGCAAATTCAATCAACTTTAAACAAGCAGGAAATAGTTTTAAAAAAACTTACGGAAAATAATGTGTACAAACAGGTAGATTATTTAAGTTTTTATGTTACCCTTCAACAGAATGAATTTAAATTAAAGCAACAGATTAATCAATACCGAAACGACTATGCAACGCTCAATTATTTATCCGGTATCGCTGATACTGCGCAACCGGCTTTGGAAATCCCAGCCCTTGAATTAAACAGTATTGCTGACATCAATCAATCGCCCTTCTTTAAAAAATATTATATTGACAGCCTTACCATTCTTAATAGTAAATCCCTGGTTGATATTACTTATCGTCCTAAACTTAATGCCTTTGCTGATGCAGGATACAATAGCAGTCTGGAATACAGACCGTATAAAAATTTAGGTACAAGTATTGGAATAAGTTTGCTGATACCTATTTATGATGGAAAACAGAAACAGTTACAGTATAATAAAATTGCTGCACAGGAAGATACCAGGCAGGCGAACAGACAATTTTTTACAAAACAATATTACCAGCAAACTGCTCAGTTAAAACAACAGCTTCAGGCAGCTACCGCATTAATTAATGATATCAATCTACAATTGAAGTATATTGAAACCCTTATAACTTTAAATGAAAAATTATTGCAGACCGGTGATGTTAGGGTATATGATTATATCCTGGCACTTAATAATTACCTTAACACAAAAAATTTGATCAACGAAAACACTATTATCCGGCTGCAACTTATAAACCAACTTAATTACTGGAACCGGTAAACCAATACCATGAAAAAATATTTCCTATACTTTTCTTATTTTCTTAGCCTTGTTTTATTGGGTGCCTGTGCTGCTAAAAAGGCTGCCGATCCTGCAGCCGAAGCAGTGGTGGAAGCCATTACGCCGGTTACCGTAACCGTAGTAAATATTGGACCTATGGAGTCCTTTATCGATCTTAATGCAACTTCGGTATACAGGCAAAAATGGATTGTTCGGTCTAACCTTAACGGCTATTTACAAAATACCAGTATTCAATTAAATAAGATGGTTAGCAAGGGGCAATCGCTTTTTGTTGTAAAAACTAAGGAAGCTCAAAGCATTGGTAATACCATCAATTTATTAGATCCTTCGTTTAAATTTAGCGGTATCAATACGATCCGTTCCAACGGTAACGGATTTGTTGCCGAGATAAATCACCAACCCGGAGATTATGTGCAGGATGGGGAGCAACTTGCTGTAGTAACGGATACCAGAAGTTTTGTTTTTTTATTAGACCTGCCTTATGATCTGCGCCCTTTTATCATTGGTAAAAAATCGGTACAAATCACCTTGCCTGACAATGAAAAATTAGAAGCATTTGTTGGCGGAAATATGCCTGCTATGGATTCGGTTTCTCAAACACAGCGTATAATTTTAAAAGTAAATAGTAAACACCCCATACCGGAAAATCTCATTGCTAAAGTTAGGCTGGTAAGGCAGTTGAACCAACATGCAACTTATGTACCGAAGGCAGCAGTATTGGCAGATGAGACCCAAACTAACTTTTGGGTAATGAAATTGATCAATGATAGTCTGGCTGCTAAAGTGATCATAAAAAAGGGTATCGAATCCGGGGATAATGTTGAGATAGTATCGCCAGTTTTTACAGCACGGGATAAAATTTTATTGACAGGAAATTATGCCCTTTCAGATACCGCAAAAGTAAAAGTAATGCCATCAACTTTAGTAACAGAATAACTTTTATACTTTGAAAAACTTTTTTACAGCATATAAAAATCCTGTTTCAATATTGCTTGCCCTTATTATTACGGGCGGCATATTTGCATATACAAGCTTGCAGACTTCCTTATTTCCGGAAATTACTTTTCCAAAAATAAAGATCATTGCAGATGCCGGACTACAACCTGTGAGCAAAATGATGGTTACGGTAACCAAACCATTGGAGGCTGCAATTAAAAGGGTACCGGGTCTTAAGCTTATAAGAAGTACCACCAGCAGGGGAAGTTGTGAAATTTCTGCTTTTTTAGATTGGAAGTCCAATATCGATTTAAGTCAGCAAAGGATTGAATCTGCCATTAATCAGGTACGGACTACCATGCCGGCGGAAGTGCAGGTAACCGTTGAGAAAATGAATCCCTCCATCCTGCCGGTGATGGGTTTTTCATTGGAAAGTCATAATAAAACACCCATCGAATTAAAACGAATTGCGCTTTATACCATTAAGCCATTTTTATCGCAGGTAGATGGCGTTGCTGAAGTGCGCATAATTGGAGGTAAGGATAAAGAATATTGGCTAACGCTTGATCCGCAAAAAATGAATACGCTTTCGGTTACACCGGATATTGTTAATACGGCGTTGGGACAAACAGATTTCATAAAGAGCAACGGTTATCTTTCTGACAATCATTTTTTATACCTAACGGTAACCGATGCTACCGTTCATTCGGTTGAAGACCTGCAAAATGTAATTATTAGCAACAATGGTAAAAGAATAATTCAGGTAAAAGATATTGCTGAAGTTCAGGTTAGAGAGGCTGTTGAATTTATAAAAATTAATGCCAATGGGCATGATGGAATTTTAGTGGCAATAATAAAACAACCCAATGCTAACCTGGTTGCGCTTGCTGCTGATATAAAGAATAAAGTGCAGGATCTGAAAGGTCTATTACCTGATGGGGTATCCATTCAATCTTATTACGACCAGGCAGATTTTGTTCAGGATGCAGTTAAAAGTGTTACTGATAGTTTATGGATTGGTTTACTGTTGGCCATCGTTGTAGCTATAATTTTTTTACGATCTTTAAAGGCAAGTCTTACCATATTAATAACCATTCCCATTACGCTGGCGCTCACTTTAATTGTACTTTATGTAATCGGTTATTCGTTAAATATAATGACGCTTGGTGCAATAGCCGCTGCCATAGGGCTTATTATTGATGATGCCATTGTAGTGATGGAACAAATACATCGTTCGCACGAAGAACATCCTTTAGAACCAACAAATACCATCGTACAAAAAGCAATACATTATTTGTTGCCGGCAATGGTTGGTTCCTCCATAAGCACCATCGTTATTTTTATTCCTTTTGTATTAATGAGTGGTGTAGCGGGCGCGTATTTTAAGGTTATGACAGACACGATGATCATAACCCTAATTTGTTCGTTTTTTGTAACCTGGCTTGGACTACCAATTATTTATTTATTGCTGACAAAAAAACCGCAGGAAGCCAATCTTAAAAATCCCCACAAAGCTGCTGTTTTAAAAAAACAAAAATGGGTATCGTTTTTTATATTTAAACCCGTTATAAGCTTTGTATTTGTTGCAGGATTAATTGTTTCCATAATATTAATACTGCCTAAATTAGAAACGGGTTTTTTACCCGAAATGGATGAAGGAAGTATTGTATTGGATTATTCCTCTCCACCGGGAACATCGCTGGCTGAAACAGATAGAATGTTAAGGGAAGTAGAAAAAATTATAACCCGTGAACCCGAGGTACAAGCCTATTCAAGGCGCACGGGCACCCAGATGGGATTTTTTATAACGGAACCAAATAAAGGGGATTATTTAATTCAGTTAAAGAAGAATCGAAAATTAACTACCGATGCGGTAATCAATAAAATCAGGGGTCAGATTGCAGCAACACAACCTGCTTTAAAAATAGATTTCGGTCAGGTTATTGGTGATATGCTGGGCGATTTAATGAATTCGGTACAACCAATTGAAATAAAGATATTTGGCGATAATGCCACCAAACTTCATGCAATCAGTAAACAGGTAGCAGCTATTATTGCTAAAGTAAATGGAACGGCCGATGTTTTTGACGGTATTGTTTTAGCAGGGCCCTCCATTAGTATACAACCGGATAATGTAAAGCTTGCGCAGTTTGGAATTACCCCTCAAAATTTACAGTTTCAATTACAAACAGCCTTGCAGGGAAGCGTTACCAACACCC
>JAYTHI010000370.1:0-22241 GCA_043732685.1 Ferruginibacter sp.
TATTTCAATCAGCATCAATAATCTTTTACCAATTAACGCTCCATTCGAACGCTGAAGTTTACGCAATTCAAGAACTGATTCTTTGACTGTTATCTGAAACGGTAGTGCCATATTATATTTATTATATAGTCCAAATATAATAAAAAAAATCCAATATACAAATATTGGACTAGTTATTTTTTATAAATGGTATTAACGGCAAAATAAACAGCAAAATCTTTCTAAACGGCTTTAGCAATACTTTTCTTCGGTGCCATCACCATCAACAATGCCGGCAATAAAATAAGATTGGTTAAAGTTGCAACCAGCAAGGTTACCGAAGTTAACCAACCTAAAGACTTTGTACCCCCAAAGCTACTCATGCAAAATATTACGAAACCCGCAATTAATACCAATGAAGTGTATACAATACTTAATCCTGTATGGCGTATGGTACTGCTTACTGTTGCTGATACATCATTGTTAAAATTGGGTAGTTCCTGTTTATAATTCACTAAAAAACGAATGGTGATATCAATGGCAATGCCCAGGGCCACACTAAAAATCAACACCGTACTGGGCTTTAATGGCACACCGGCCCAACCCATAATGCCGGCGGTAACAATTAAGGGTATCACATTCGGTATTAAAGAGCACAATAAAATACGCGTGCTCTTAAACAGGTACAGCATACAGACTGCTATTAATAAAAAGGCATAAAAAATACTTTCTTTTAAACCATTTACAATAAATCGGGCGCCTTCTAAAAAAGTGATACTGCTTCCGGTAAGCGTAACTTTATAATGAGCACTGTCAAATAATCTATCCGTCTGCTGCTGAATACCGGCAATTACTGCAGGTAGTTTTTGTGTACCCACATCTGCCATATTTATGCTGATGCGGGTAGTTTCTTTTGCGGTATCTATAAAGGCAGTTAACATAGCCGCCAAATTATTTTTACTGCCACTATCCTTTTTATCGGCTTTTAAATAGTCTCCGATAAATGCAATATCTGAGCTGGTTGGTAATTGATAATTGCTTGAATCGCCATCATAAAAAGACTGCTTTACAAACTTTAAACCTTCTGCAACACTTAATGGCCGGTTCATATCATTTTGGGCTGTAATGTACTGCGATAAGGAATCTACCTTACTAAAAACAGTAAGCGCACGCATGCCGGAAAGCCCCCTGCGTTTTTTGGTATCTACCATTATTTCGAGGGGCATGATACCTTTAAAATTATGTTCCATAAATTTAAGGTCGGTATATATTTTTTCATTCTTAGGCAGGTCATCTACAATAAATGCCTCCGTCTTTAATTTAAATACACCAATGATAGAAAAGGTTAAAACAATTGCCGTAATGGTGAAAACAACTTTTCTATGGCTTAATACCCAGCGCTCAATAGTAATTAAAAAAGCAGTAAGCCATTTATTATTAAGGTATTTTGTTTGCGCAGGTTTTGGTGCAGGCAAATAACTTAATGCTGCCGGCAGTAACACAAAAGAAATTACGAAAATAAGCATGATGCTTATACCTGCCACTATGCCAAATTCTTTTAGGATAGAGCTTCTTGTAAAAGCAAAAACACCAAAACCAATTGCGGCGGTAATATTACAAAACAAGGTTACTACGCCCATCTTGCTAACCATATCTACAAGCGATTTATTTTTATCCCCGGATGCCAAATAACCGCTGTGGTATTTATTTATAAAATAAATACAATTCGGAATGCCAATCACTACAATTAAGGGCGGCGTTAAAGCTGTTAATAAAGTAATGTTATAATGAAATAAATATAAAACGCCAACACTCCAGATAACCCCTAAAAGTACCACCAGTAAAGACAGTATCATTGTACTGAAAGACCTGAAGAAAACCAGGAGGATCAACGCACTTAACAGGAAGGATCCAAGTAAGAAAAGGCGCATCTCTTTTTGAATTTTAACAGCAACCAGGGTACGGATAAGTGGTAAGCCACTAAGGTGTGTTGGTATTTTTGTTGCTGCTTCAAACGCGGCAACTTCCTTGGCTATATCGGCTACAATGCGTGTTCGTTTACCGGAATTAAGCGAATCTTTGTTTATGCGAACCGCCATTAAATAGGCATTTGTTTGCGGATTGTATAAGATGGTTTTATAAAATGGCTGGTTAAAAAAACTATGTTTGGCTGTATCTAATTGTTCTTGTGTTGATATGGAATCTGCAAATATTTTAAGTCCTTCCAGTTGTTGGGTAAGTTCATTTTTATGTAAAATAATGGCCGAGGGAATACCCAGTACATTATCTACATCCTTAACCTTCTTTAATTTTTCCTGCAGCGCAGTATAGGCCTTAAATGTTTTTAATTCAAAAAGTTTATCTGACTGCAATGCCATTACCAACACATTTCCATCATCTCCAAACTTTTGCCTGAACGATACATAATCCAGGTATTTAGGGTTGTCTGCCGGAATAGATTTTGCAAATTCGTAACTTAAAGTAACCTTATTGGCAAAAAAGCCCATTATCCCTGTTATTACAAATAATATAACTAAAAGTGGTAAACGAAAATGTAATACAAATTTTGCCAGGCGCTGCCACATGCTGATGAATTTAATGAATAAATGATAACAATTTGCAAAGAAAGGTTTTTTATACTGCTTAGCCATAGCTGCCGTACAATGTAGGGTTATCACTTACCTTTATATTTTTTAACGGACTTTAAACAAGGCTGGATCGATGAATTAATGTTGATAATAATCTTTAATTACCACGGTTATCTGTTAAACAAAAAATCACTTATAGAAAATTTTAAAATTAGGTCGTTTAACTTAAAGATATATTCAGCTGTTAAGTACTTTTAATTGTTTAAATAGTATCTAAAAGCAATAAATTTCTCCAAATAAGCATTTTTCTTAAAAGAAAACAGCAATTTGTTTATTGGAACAGGAGCTATAAATTATGACACACAAAACCAAGGGCATCGTTTTACGTACCACAAAATATGGTGAAACTAGTGTAATAGTGGCCATGTTTACCGAACTTTTTGGCATACAAACTTATATGGTAAATGGTGTACGCTCGTCAAAAAAATCTTCCTCAAAAGCCAATCATTTTCAACCTGGTGCAATATTAGACATGATTGTTTACCACAATGAGTTGCACAATATGCAACGCATTAAAGAATTTAAATGGGATTTTTTATACCAACAGGTTTTGAGCGATGTTATAAAAAATAGTATCGCTCTATATATGGTAGAATTACTGCACAAATGTTTGCCTCAACCGGAGCAAAATACCGATCTTTTTTATTTTTGTGAAGATGCGCTGATACAATTAGATACTGCGAACAGAGCAGTTACTGCAAATTATGCCTTGTATTTCGCCTTACACTTAACTCATTTTTTTGGATTTAGGATGAATGATGACCATGATGAAAACCAACATATACTCGATTTGCAGGAAGGCAATTTTGTAACCGAACAACCTGCTCATGGAGATTTTATTGATGGTGAAAATGCCGTTGTAATCTCGCAACTATTAAAAGTTATGCAACCTTTTGAATTGGAGGATATAAAATTGAA
Organism: Ferruginibacter sp.; assembly: GCA_043732685.1. Taxonomy (GTDB): domain Bacteria; phylum Bacteroidota; class Bacteroidia; order Chitinophagales; family Chitinophagaceae; genus Ferruginibacter. The sequence goes on from JAYTHI010000370.1 coordinate 3,546, forward strand.
CCATGATACCAGACGAATATTATTACTTCATTTTCAAACTTATTTCGCTTTGCACATCCCAAATTTTGGAATTATGAAAACCTTGTTGATCCTGCATGAAGTGCTGGGTTGATTTTTATTGCGGCAATTTTTTAAGCGTAGTATTTAGTATCGTAAATATTTGCTGTTTAAAATACTATTTTTAATAATTATGATTGAAGATAAAATTATAAAAGAAAATTATTTGCGGATGTCAGATGCAGCGCTGCTATACTTTGCGAAAACAGAAGGCAGTTCCTTAACACCTTCCGCCCTGGTGATTTTATATCAGGAGTTTAAAACCCGTTCTCTAAACACCGACATATTTATCAGCAATGCAGAGAATAATTTATCAATCGAACCATCGCAACCCGGCATGGATAACCATAGCGACCATACTGATTTTATAAAAGCTATTTGGATATATATTTTTCAAGAAAAAGAAAATGGTAAATCCAATAAGGAAATTTTAAACGGGCTAATACAAAAAGGTGTTAACGAAGCGCATGCCGCTGCATTAATTTCAACAATTGAAAATAAGACAGTTGAAATTTTAGCAACACTTAATAAAAATGTTTTACGCGGTGCTATAATCAGTCTTCTTGGGGCAGGCATCAGCATCTGGACCTATTCGTCTTTCACCCTAAGTACTATTTACATACTTTCCTGGGGAGCAATAGTTGTTGGCATTTTTTTACTTTTTAAAGGGGTATCCAGTAAAAGCAGGTATAAAACAATCTTATCAAATATTGAAACAGAACGCATCCTTTTTGCAGAAACAGTAACGGATTTTGAGGTAATTGAACCCATAGCAACTGCACCAAATGAAAACATAAAACCGGTTACCCCGCCTCCCGGAACCGGCTGAACAACTACAATAACTTAATAGCAACTGAACCTGCGGTGGTATTCATTTCCAGCAGATTATTAATTAATACGATCCCTGGTTTTTTGCCTTTTTCAAAGCTACCCAAGGTATCCTCCATTTGCAGCGCCTGTGCTCCATTTATTGTTGCCCATTGCAATATTTCAATAAGCGGCACTTTAAAAGCGGTGGCTTGTTGAATGGCTTTAATTTCTTCCAGTATATTTAATTGATTGTTGCTGGCATAGCTATCCGTACCAATGGTAATGCTGCAATTATTGTTTCGCAACAAATCAATCGGGGGTATTATTTGCTCTATATATTTGTTGGCATTTATGCACAAACAAAAATTTAGCAGGGGCATATTTATATTGTCATTAGTATCCGAAAGCTGCCGTATAAAATCAAGATCTTGCTGGCTGGTAAAGCTATTGTGAACAGCAATTATTAATTGGTTCTTATCAAAATAGGGTAACCAGGTTTGTAAACTACTTTTACCGGAGGCTTTAAAGGAAGAAATATCAATCCCGAAATTTTTATACAATTCTAAAAAAGATCCCGATTTAGAAAGATACAATTCATTTTCAGCAGCACATTCCTGGTTATGTATTGTTATTAACTGGTTGGCTGTTTCGGTATTTAATTGAGCAAAAAGGCTGGCAGAAACCGAGTAAGGGGCATGGGGAGAAAAACTTATACGCTGTCCATTTTTTTTATACGTATCGGCAACAATTTTCGCAGCATCCAATCTTTTGGTAGCAGCACCATCAACAAATCCGCTAACTTCTATAAAATTATGCCACTTCAGGTTAGCTGACTGCTTTACAGCTAAGGCATCGGTAGTATTACAAATATCGCCAACAGCAACAATACCGCAGGCTTCCATTTCCTTAACCGCATTTTGCATTGCGTCCTGTTTGTATTCTTCCAACAAAAACCTTTTTCCCATCACCTGTTGTACAAATGGAACAAGACCGGTACCCGTAGGAATTATATCTTTTAAATGACTCAATTCTACATGACAATGGGTATTTATAAAACCGGGGCAAATGAGACCGTTTAAATGTTCAATTTGATCCCCTGCATTTTGCAGTTTTACAATGTCTTCTACTACCCCTTCTGCGCTTGTAATTAAAACAAAATCGCTGTTTAATAATTCGTAACCGGTAAAAATGTTTGTTGCGCTAAATTTTCTGTACAAAATGATTGGTTGATAAAGTGTAAATTTGTTGCCTGCTTTGCAAAAGACAATACAAACTTAAACAAAGTTACGCCGGATAAGTTCCTTCAAAATTGAAGCAAAACATTGTTTATGGTTTAGGGGCAGCACAAGTAATTTTTAAATAAAAGCAAAAATTCTCCTATCAGAGAATAAGAATAATATTATGTTAGATAAATTAGATGCTATAAAAGGAAGATTTGATAATCTTGGGGTTGCCTTAACCAATCCGGAAATTGTAAGCGACAATAAAAGATTTACAACCATCAGTAAAGAATATCGCAGTCTGGAAAAAATTGTAAATGCCAGCAATGAGTACAGTAAAGTACTTAGTGATATTGAGTTTAACAAAGAGGTTTTAAATGGTGATGATGCAGAAATGCGGGACCTTGCCAAACAGGAATTACCCGATTTGGAAGCCAGTAAAGAAGATTGGGAAAAAGCACTGCGCAACATGCTGATACCAAAAGATCCCTACGATGAAAAAAATGCTATTTTAGAAATCAGAGCAGGTACGGGTGGGGATGAAGCTTCGCTTTTTGCAGGCAATTTATTAAGGATGTACCTGAAATATTGCGAAAAGAAAGGTTGGAAAACTGCTTTACTAAGCGAAAGTGAAGGAACAGCAGGCGGGTTTAAAGAAGTACAGGTAGAAGTTATTGGTGATGATGTCTACGGCACAATGAAATTTGAAAGTGGCGTGCATCGCGTACAACGCGTACCTGATACCGAAGCCAGTGGCCGTGTACACACAAGTGCAGCCACTGTTGCTGTAATGCCGGAGGCCGAAGAAATTGATTTTGAATTAAAGGAAAGTGACGTAAAAATGGAAACTGCCCGCAGTGGAGGTGCAGGCGGACAAAATGTAAATAAAGTAGAAACCAAGGTATTTTTAACCCATAAACCTACCGGTTTGGTGGTAATGTGCCAAACAGAAAGGAGTCAGCTTGGTAATAAAGAAAAAGCCATGGATATGATGCGAACTAAATTATATGATGAGGAGGTTCGTAAAGCGGAAGAAGCCATATCGCACAAAAGAAAAAGTTTGGTAAGTACAGGTGACAGAAGTGCCAAAATTCGCACCTATAATTATCCGCAGGGGCGAGTTACAGATCACCGCATCGGACTTACTGTATATAATTTAGATACGGTTTTAAATGGGGAAATTCAGGATTTTATTGATGCCTTGCAGTTTGCTGAAAATGCAGAAAAATTAGCTACCGAAAGTTAAAAAACATAGAAGCAACGGAATATTTTTTAATTGAAGAAGCTACGCTTATATTTAAGGTAATAGTTATAAAATGCTGATTATTAAGCATAGGAGAAAGCATCAAGCTGGTGCAGGAGAAAATTAAATTGTCAGGATTTGATATTCTTTGGGGAACTAGGAGAAATTTTTTTTAGAAATTATTATACCTATACCAATTATATCCCTTACCCTTTCCTCGATAATCCCGTAATGAGTAATAATATCATCATTTTATACCGATATTATTATTTATACTTTAAAGCAATTAATAATATTGAAAAATTAAACAAATTATTATTAAAATTATTAAAATAAAAACCGCAACTAATTCATAATATGATGGGGTGCATTTATAATTTGCGCGAATAAAATTTATACCAAATTGATAACCAATATTTTAAGCCTAGTTTATTATAATTTCATTTTTTTTCCATCTTTTTTGCACAGATTTTTTTTAAAGAAATTCAACATTCTATAATTTTTAAAGGGTTTTCCTTAAAAATTGAAAAATCTTTCTTTAAAAATCCTTGTTTGTTGCTTAACCAACTTTTATTAAGATGATTTAAAAAATTGTTAAACCTCTCCAATCAGTCTTCTTTTATCAAAATATTTTGACCGTAATATTTACCTTTGATTTGGAAGGATGTTGTAAATATTAAATATTTTAAAGTTATTCAACAAAATTGAATTAACTTGAAAGGAAAGATTTAAAATAGATTACAAAATTGTTAACAGCTGTATTTGGTTATGGCACTCCTTTTGTTCCTTTAGATAAAGACAATTAAAAATAAACTTTTTCTCATAAGCAGTTAGTTTTGGTAAACGGCCCCGATTTCTATCGGGGCTTCTCTTTTAATAAATTTTTTCCTTTCTATATCTTATAAATTATAAATTAAACTATTGATTTTGGGTAAATTGATTAAATAATTGAGACCGTTATTTTCGCAGTTCCCAAATAAGTGATAACAACTTTAAGGATATCGCCTATTTGAACCTTGGGTAGCCTATCATCATTTTTATCCAGCGCAATTTTAGCCTGAATTTTTTTATCCACTACATTTACAAATATGCCGTGGGCGGTAACCTTGTACACTACCGCATCAATTACGGTTTTCTTTTTTTGACACTGCATAGCATACATATATTCAGGTATATATTCACTTCTAAAAAGTGCAGCAGTTACTTTATCCGGTTTATCAATATTATCTATTTTGAAAAAAACAGGTTCATTTAAATTATCATCTTTCGGACGTTTCTCCCAAGGCGATAATATAAGGGGGAAAAATATATAACTTCCGGTTTCCTTTACAAAATACCCTTCATCTACTTTTTTAAGATAGCCCACAAAACGATTTTCAACCAATGATTTGTTGATGATATTATCCAATGCATTATTAAAATGAAATTGAAGACAATCTGCCACCATTTTATCTCCCCGGGCAGATAAGGCGATTAAAAAACTTACCTCGTCACCAACATGAAACTGGTGGACTTTCTTTATTATCTTTTCTCTTCTTAGTTTTTCCTGTTCCTGCTCACTTATATTGCCACTAATAGATTTCTTTTTCCCATTCTGCTCATACTCAATTGTTGCATAATTTTTATCGTGATTGATAAAAGTTATTTTACCCATTACCGTTTTATCTTCCATACTGTGTTTATTAACTAACTATTAAGCCAATTTAAAAATACCATTATAAATTATATATATTTAAAATATGTTTATTTATATATCTAATTCGATTGCCGGATCCCAGAAAAAACTTTTAAAATTTATAATGGTATCCTCAAAAACATATATCTGCTCTAATTTAAGCAGCGATTCCATAGTTGTTGGAGTAGCAAAATGATTTTTACCCGTAAGCATACCATTGCGGTTTACAACCCTATGCGCAGGAACCTCGGGAATTTGAATATGAGCTGCATTCATTGCCCAGCCTACCATACGGGCAGAAAGTTTTGTACCCGTATAATTTGCAATTGCACCATAGGTTGTTACCCTTCCCGAAGGTATTTGCCGTACAATATCGTAGACATCGTTAAAAAAACTATATTCTTTTGTAGTAAGTTTCGGTTTTTCCTGTAAGGCTATATTTTTTTTTATATTACCCCTTTTCATTGCTAAAACTTAGTAAATTATTAGATAAAAACACTCTATTAAACAATTTTAAAGACTGCTTTCCGTGTATTTTATTTCTTCCTGAAGCTGTTCATCCAAATCAATTATTAAAGCCGGCAATTTAAATTTTAAATAATAGATCGTATTACTTTGAGCAATATCCAATGCTTCATAATGCGTTTTTATTTTAAGTTCGGCCCTTGAGCCTGCTGCATGTACATTAGCTATATCCTCCAATAATATAAGGTTGTACAATTCAATTACCCTCTTGGTAAATTGGTATAATTTAGGAGAATCAGTCTTTAAATGCAAGTGTCCGTCAATACCGAGAACTTGTTGATAAAGCCGTAAAAAAAATGGATGGGTTAGTCTTTTTTTTGCTTTTGAAGTGCGTAATTGCGGATCCGGAAATGTGATCCATATTTCGTTTACCTCGCCGGCATTAAAATATTTAGGCAGCATAGCAATTTGCGTACGCAAAAATGCTGCATTTTGTATTTTATCGTCCAAACATTTTTTTGCTCCTATATAAATTCGGTTTCCCTTTATATCTACACCCAAAAAATTTTTATCTGCAAAAATTTTGGATAACCCAACGGTGTATTCACCTCTGCCACAGGCTAATTCCAATACAATAGGATGTTGATTCTTAAAGAAAAAGCCCCATTGACCTTGCATGTTTTCCGGATACTCAAGCACATTTGCAAAGGTTTTTAAATCTGCAAATCGCTGTAATTTTTTCTGTGCCATTGGTTGCAAATATAATTAATGCTAAGCTTAATTAAACAAATTATAGGGGCGCAATAAAGTGAATTCAAAATAGTACGAAAAAAAATATATATAAAAATTAATTTTATTTTATTGGAATTAGTACAAAAATTTATCAAACATTTGTAATTTCACTACTTCAAAACATAATAAGCAATATCTCCACCATGACAAAACTCTTTAGATTTCTTACCGTATTTTATATTATTTTACCTTTATTAGTTGTGCCCTTTATAATTTCTAAAACTGGTAATTGGTATTATCTATTAGGAATTATTTGCTATTATATAGGAATTATGTTGGTAGCCGTACATCAAAAAATAATTTTAATGATTCCCTTTATTTTTTGCTTGTGGTTTTGGGTTACTTATGGCTTTAGTATAAATGATTTTGTATTCTTCATATTTGTTTCCTTAATCTCAGGTGCCCTTTTATATTTATTTACCAACGAGGTTCAAAAATTTGTAAAACGCACTTTACCCGAAAGCAAGGAAACAATGGCCTACGATTTAAAAGTTGACAAAATGAATGACATCGTTGAACAATTTCGCAAAGCCAATCCCAATGTAAAAATTACGCCCGAAATAATGGATACCATTAAAAATGAAGCGTTCTTTACACAAGCTGGTGTTAAAAACAATTCCTAACAACTACAGCCCTTCCACAATCGGTAATTTCATCAATTTATGATTTACCTTTACATTGTAATGAAAAAACTAAGTACCATAATTATGTTCCTTTTATTATCGGTTTTATATGCCTGTAATGTAAACGGACAATGCTCTATTTGCACCAAAACTGCCCAACAATTAGGTGAAAAGCCTGCTCAGGGCTTAAACAGCGGTATATTATATTTAATGTTTACGCCCTTTATATTGGTAGGTTTTATTGGCTATAGGTGGTGGAAGAATAATAAAGAGGTTGAAGAAAGTATGGCTTAAATTTTTATCAGCTTTTATTTTTAGACAATACCTTTAAAATTTGATTGAGCGGCTTCATTAAATTAAACAGACTTTTTATTAAAATCTTTCAATAAACCTATACATATTAAAGTTGTCTCCCTCCTGCTCTATCATCGTTTTAAGTGTTGCCTTACTTAGCTTATTCATTCTTTTTTGTTGAATTAGGTGGGAAGCTTTTTCAGCTAATAACCACATTTTTTTTTCATTGGTTTTTAAGGTTTTAACATTTGCCACAACTGCTTTAAATAATTCCTTCAAACCTTTTTTTTGTAAGGCAATTGTTTTAATAACGGGTATAGGAATTTGCTTTGAATGAAAAGCAGGGGCAAGCATTAGCCGAAGGTTTTTAACAAATTTATCTGCGTCGGCCCTATCTGCCTTGTTAACTACAAATATGTCGGCAATTTCCATTAAACCCGCCTTCATCGTTTGTATCTCATCCCCCGATTCGGGCACCACCACTACAATAGTTGTATCAGCCAGTCCGGCAATTTCAATTTCACTTTGTCCTACACCAACGGTTTCCACTATTATGTAATCATATTTTGCCGCTTTTAGCAAATCGCTTATCTCAATAATTTTTGGATGCAATCCACCTAAGGATCCCCGGGTTGCTAAAGAGCGGATATAAACATTTGAGTTATTATACCATTGGCTCATTCTAATTCTATCTCCCAATAAAGCGCCTAAATTAAATGGCGATGATGGGTCTACACAAAGGATAGCAACTTTTTTACCCGTTGCCACTATGTTTTCAATCAGCGCATCCACAAGTGTACTTTTTCCTGCACCGGGCGGGCCGGTAATGCCTATTACCGGAGTAGCATTTGGCGGTAATAACTGCAATAAAATTTCATAACCGGGCACTTCATTTTCAATTAATGAAATACATCTTGCCAATGATTTTATATCGCCGTCCACTATTTGTTGCAGGTATTTTTGCCACATGTAACAAAATTGATGGTAAATATTTCAACCACCAAAAAATGCTTGATGCATTTAAAAAATAAGGAGAAAAGTTTTATAAAAAATACATTGATCAGCCTGATGATTCCTTTTAAAACTGGCAGATAAAATCCAATCAATTTTGAAGATTCTAATAAATCCCACTAACCTGTACACCTACAAAAATAGCCGATGTTTCCATCAGCTATTTTTAATTAGGAATTAATAAATTTTAATATCCAAAAATATCTTCCAGGCTTAGTTTTTTAACGGTGCCGTATTTACTCATGTCAGCCTCACTAACTTTTTTTGAAGATGCTACAACACAATACGTATAGGGTTTATTAGCTAAATAAGCTGAATGAAATTCTTTTAATTGATTGTAACCAATGCCATCAATTAAAGCATAATTTTTTTTACGGATATCATAGTTAAGCCCTTTGCGTTGGGCTGCCAGGTAATTATAAATAATACCATCCTGCGTTATACGGGAAGTTTCAATATCTTTTTTAATACCAGCCCTGGCAAATTTTATATTTTCTGCAACATCCGGCAAATCGTTCAATAGCTCATTCATTGCAACAATGGATTCATTAAATTTATCTGCCTGGCAACCTATATAGGCAAGCGTATAAAATGGATCTTCCTTTTTATCAGGCACTGCATAAAATGCAAAAGTTGAATACGCCAATGCCTTAGATTCTCTGATAGTTTGAAATACAAGCGCACCCATACCGCCGCCAAAATAATTATTGAATATTTCTACAACAGGTTCTTCGCCGGGGTTGTACGTATTGTTGTTTCTAACCCAACGAATTTCTGCTTGTACCATATTGTAATCTGCAAATAAAACCTGACTTTTATCCTGCATCATGGGAATAAATTTTACAGGTTGCGCTTCCATTTTAAATGTTGCGGGCAGTACATGAAGCTTTTGTACAACAGCTTTAAATGCCGTTAATGTTTGCGGACCATAATAAATAATTTTGTGAGGATTGGTATTTAACTGGTGCAGGATGGTTAACAATTCGGTTGAAGTAACCGCATTTAATTCCTCATTACTTAATAAATAATTGAATGGATTTTTTTCTCCGTAACGTGCATAGGAAACAAGTCCGCTCATGATAGCCGCCTTATTAGATTTTGCATCAGCACGAAATTTTAATAGCCTGGCCTTTAGGGAAGTTAGAGCCGTTTCATCTGCTTTACAATTTTTTAAAAGATCTTCAAAAAGCGTAACTGCTTTTATAAAATTTTCTTGCAAACCTTCTATATTGATGGTCGTAAATTCAGTACCTGCATTTATTGAAAAACTACAGGCAATTTTATAAAACGCCTTTGTTATCTCTTCGGCACTACTTTTATTGGTTCCTAAAAACTGCAGGTATTGCGCCGCCATACCTAATTTTTTATCATTCCAGGTACCCATATCAAACCGATAAGACATTCTGAAAATAGCATTGTCTTTGTTTTGCACATACAATACTTGTGCAGCACCAATGTTAGATTGCTGCAGGTCTTTTGAATAATCAAGAAATTTTGGTTTTAAGGTTGTCGCCGGCATTGCGTTAATCATTTTCACAAATTCAGATTGCGCATTTCTGTTGGTTTCTACCGGAGTTATGGCAGGCTTATCTACTTTTACTATATTTTTATCTTCGCCTTTTCGTTTAAAAATTACAATATAATTTTCTGCAAAATATTTATTGGCAAAAGCAACAATATCTTTTTTTGTAATTTTAGATAATTGGTCAGTGTACGCTACCTGGTCTTTCCAATCCAGTTCGTCTGTAAATGCACTCATCAAATTATTGGCTCTGGAGCTATAAGTTTCTGTTTCTAAAATTTTATTTTTCTTTTGGTTATTGATGATGGAGATAATCAGGTTATCATCAAAATTGCCCTTTTTAAGGTTTTCAATTTCACCCAGCATAAGATTTTTCACTTCATCCAAAGATTGCCCTTGGGTAGGATTTCCTTGCATAGACAACACACCATAATCAATTAAAATATAGGCAGAAGCGGAGGCTCTTAATAATTTTTGTTTTTTCACTAAATTTAAATCCATCAAACCTGCTTTACCATTGGTCAAAATTTGTCCAACAAGGTCGGCCAGTAAGATGTCTTTAGATTTATTACCCGGCAAACGAAAACCGATGGTTACACTTTCTGCATCAGGACCGGTAACAATTTCTGTAATAGGTCTTGTTATTGGCTGTTCAGGATCAAAAGAATATTTCGGGATTGGTTTATTTTTCAGGTAACCAAAAGCCGCATCTATTTTTTTAATCATGACATCGGCATTAAAATCGCCCGACATAATTACGCCCATATTATTGGGTACATAATAAGTGTTATAATAATTTCTGATTTCGAGCAGGGAAGGGTTTTTTAAATGCTCAATGGTACCAATGGTTGTTTGCCGGCCATAATTATTATTTTTAAATAATCCACTAAATAACTTTTCAAACACTTTACTACGATCATTATCCAGGCCACGGTTTTTTTCTTCATAAACCGCCTCCAATTCGGTATGAAATATTCTAAACTGCGGGCTGCGGAAACGTTCTGCCTGTACGGCTAAGTATTTATCCGCAGCATTGGCCGGTACATCATCCGTGTAAACAGTTTCTTCAAAAGAGGTAAAGGCATTGGTACCCTGTGCACCCATGGAAGACATCATTTTATCATATTCATTGGCAATGGCAAAAGTGGCAGCCTTACCAGAAACAGAATCAATTGTGTGGTAAATATTTTTTCTTTGCAGCGAGTCGGTGGTCTGCCCGTAACTTTCGTACAATTCATTTATTTTATCAAGCTCCGGTTTTTCTTTTGCCCAATCAAGCGACCCAAATTTATCAGTTCCCTTAAACATCATATGCTCCAGATAATGCGCTAATCCTGTATGGTTGGACGGATCAGTTTTACTACCGGCCTTGGTTGCAATATAACATTGTATACGGGGATCTTTGTCAGTAGCACTTAATATTACAGAAAGTCCGTTTTTTAAGGTATAAAATCTTGCCTTTGCAGGATCGTTGGTTACATAGCGGTAAGTATATCCACCTGAAGTAGCTTCTTTCCATTGATGTAATTCTACTTGTGAAAAACTTTTACCTGCAATAAAAAATAATAACAAAAACAAAAGCTTGTTGGTGAGCTGCATAAATAAAATTTAAAAATGTTAAGAGGATATTTAAAAATACAATAAAACCATTTAATAGTTTTACCATTCAAAACATTCCTACTTTTACTTTTAAAATTATTGATGAACCGATTAATAAAAATTTTTGGCCGTACCCTGCTCTTCTTATTTATCCTTGTTAATATAATTACTGCATGTAATGCTTATAAATTCACACATTTTTATAATGCCGAAGACATTCCTGCTAATAATAATACAGGAGGGTTCAATAAATTAAAAGCTATTTTATTTGGCATAGATGTGGCAAAAAAAGCAAGTACACTTCCAGCAGATGGTGGCTTTGAAACGGTATATTTAACTACAAAGGACAGCATAAAATTACAGGGATGGTATTCAAAATCAATGGGTGTTTCCAAAGGCACAGTATTGCTATTTCATGGTCATGGCAGCAGAAAATCGGCAATACTTACAGAGTCGGATGAATTTAAAAAACTAGGCTACAATACCTTTTTACTCGATTTCAGAGCCCATGGTAATAGTGGTGGAAACGTTACTACTATTGGTTATTACGAAGGTGAAGATGTTAAACTTGCCTATGATTTTATTAAAGCAAAAGGAGAAAAGCATATTATTTTATGGGGAATCTCCATGGGTGCAGCGGCAATTACAAAATCTATTTATGATTATAATTTACAACCCGAAAAAGTTATTTTGGAAATGCCCTACGGATCTATTTTAATGGCCGCAGAGGGTAGAATAAGAATGATGCACCTTTCTGCAGAACCGCTTGCAACATTTATTACATTCTGGGGTGGTGTTGAGCACGGTTTCTGGGCTTTTAATATGAAACCGGCTACATTTGCAGCCAAAATAAAATGCCCGGTATTATTACAATGGGGTCTAAAAGATCCGCGTGTTACGCGGGGAGAAATAGATGCGATCTATGATAATATTACGGCACCGAAAAAATTAGTTATTTACAATACTGCCGCTCATGAATCTTTATGTGAAAAAGAGCCGGAGAAATGGGTAACTGAAATAAATGAATTTTTAAATAAATAATTTTTGTGAATCCCCGAAACATTTCCATTACAGACTATACCTACGAATTACCGGAAAATAAAATTGCAATCTTTCCTTTAGCAGATAGGGATGGTTCTAAATTATTGATTTATAAAAATGGTAAAATTGAAGAAAGTACCTACCAGAATATTGCCCGGTATTTACCCGATAAAAGTTTACTGGTTTTTAATAATACCAGGGTAATTGCGGCAAGAATATTATTTCAAAAACCAACCGGTGGTAGTATAGAAATATTTTGTCTGGAGCCTTATGAAACCATAAAAGAATACAGCTCCATCATGAGCAAACAAAAGCATGTAAGATGGAAATGTATGATTGGCGGCGCAGGTAAATGGAAAGCCGGAAAGCTTATTAAAACCTTAATGACAAGTGGCAACGAATCAATAACATTAAAAGCAAGTTTACTAACCAAATTACCTGATGCTTATGTAGTTGAATTTGAATGGGAACCGGCTCAAATAAGTTTTGCCGAAGTACTGTCTCAACTGGGTGATATTCCGTTGCCGCCTTACATTAAAAGAAAAGCTGCTGAGGCGGATAAAGAAAGATACCAAACCATTTATGCTGCATTTGATGGGTCTGTTGCAGCACCTACTGCCGGCCTTCATTTTACCGACAATATTTTTGCATCTTTAAAAGCAAAAAACATTCGTACCGATTTTGTAACACTACATGTGGGTGCAGGTACATTTAAACCGGTAAAAGCAATGCTGATGCAACAACACGAAATGCATGCAGAATGGATGGATGTTTCTCTTGAAACCATAGCTAACTTATTACAACATTTAAGCAATAGCATTATAGCAATAGGCACCACCTCTTTACGAACTATTGAAAGCTTGTACTGGATGGGGGTAAAAGCCATCTTGTTTCCGGAAAGTTCTATAATTGAACTTGCTATAAACCAGTGGGATGTTTACGAAGCGCCATTAGATACCATTGAATTTAAACCCGAAGAAGTTTTGCAGGCCTTAATAAATTGGATGCGAAAGAATAAGCTGGAACATATTTTTTGTACCACACAAATATTAATTGCGCCCGGTTATACTTTTAAAATAGCCAAAGCAATTGTTACAAATTTTCACCAACCACAATCTACTTTACTGTTATTGGTTGCTGCAGCAATTGGGAAAGACTGGAAAAAAAATTACCAGTATGCCCTTCAAAATGATTTTAGATTTTTGAGTTACGGAGATGGAAGCCTTTTATTTATTGAGCCCCAAATTAAGGAGGAATAAACTTATTGCAGGTAGAAAAATAAAAAGAAATACTATTTATTTTAGCTTAAAAAAATCTTACTAAGGTTGAATTGTTACCGGCGTGCCTACAGGTATATAGGTGTAAAGGTCTTTCATCTCACTGTACTTTACAGAAATGCAGCCATCTGTCCAGTTATAAAAATTATCCACTGTCCATTCCTCTTCCGGCCTTGTAGCATGTATGGCAATACCATCACCGATTCTGGCATTTTTTGGAATCAAGCCTTTAAGTTTTCTATCTTTAAAACGCTGTAAACTAATACCATTTGGATAATCCAATAATAGCTCTGCGCCCCATTTCGGATTTATTTTTTTGGCGATTATTTTAAATTTTCCATCCGGGGTTTTTCTATCCCCTTCCTTCATTTTATCACCCAGATCTTTACCCCCAAAAACTACTGGATAAGTGGCATACCAACCCTCCTCGTCATACACTTTTAATTCGTAATCGCTCTTATCAATAATGATATAGTAAGGATTGTCATCGGTAATGCGTACCCGCTTTGAAGGCACAATTGATGCTATTTTTTTCTCTACAGGTTTAGTTTTATTCTTGCCCGGTGCAAAAGCCATTACCGAAAAAAGATTTCCTGTAATAAATAAAATAATAAACACCTTTTTATACATAATTAAGTAATTTTTACCCGATATATAATTTAAACGAACTGCCATCCCTTATTATTTTAAGGAAATGCATAATATTAACAAAAAGATATAAACAATTATTCTATGCTGTCAACTAAACAGGTTCTAATGCAGATATAAAAATATTCTACCAATACCTGCAGTCTTTTGTCTGGTAATCAACATTTAGTTTGCCCACATAAATTTCATTATTAAACTTGCTTTTTGGTTTAAAGTTTAAAATATTAACTATATAAAAATTATTTTACCAATTACTTAACCTAATACCAACGGTGTAAGGACGTAAATCCAAACCTTTTTCAAAAATCGCAGTTGGCGTATAAGAACCGTATAACCTAACAGGGCCCAGACCTACTTCGGCTATATAAGAAAACTTAAATTGTTGCATATCATAATCTCCCTTATTTTTTAATTTCCCCCTTTCTTTACTAATTTGTTTATTGCGCTGGCTATATAAATAGCCCGCACTAATACCTGCACTCAGGCTAATCCCTCTGTTGTGATCACCGGGGTCGCTGCAAAAATTCACCATCAATGGAACAGTTATATAATCTGCAGCCAGTTTGTTTTTAGAGAAATTTATTGAATCTCTAAATACATAGGCATTTTGTATGGCAACTGTAGTTGAGTATGGCGAAAACCCGGGTTCTTTAAAGGAAATAGCTGCTCGAAAACGATAATTGTTAAGTTCTAAACCAAGACCATATTTTAAATTGATATGGTGTTTAACTAAATTAAGCCGCTGCATAAAAAACCAGATATTTACGTTTACACTCTTTGATGCTTTTAATTTAAAATCACTTGGGCCCAAGGGATAACCGGTGCCGGGTTTGTTTACCAAAATAGTAGACGCAGTTGCAAGCGCGTAATTGGTTTTATCATTAAAATTGGTAAAACCAAGGTCTACAATAAACCAGTTGGTACTAATATTTGTCAATGTTTTTCTTTGGCGCTTTCTTCCGTTATTGATTTCTACACCCTTATTGGTAGCAGTATCATTTTTCTTTAGGTTTCCGTTTTTAATAATGATCATATTTCCAATCCTAAGTGTATCATTATTGGGTTGGGCAACGCCAACGGAATCCTTTGAAGTTGAACTGGTTTTTTGAGCAGTTACAGCCGTGCATAGCATTGACAGTACCATTAATGTAAATAGCTTATTCATTTTTAAAATTTTAATTTTTAGTGAATTGTAAATGTCAGGTTGGCAACTTTTATATTATTATCGCTGTTGTCTAAATTTGTATTGCGTTCTAAAACCCGTTTTGCCTGTCGTAAAAAACCTGATAATCTGGATCGTTTGGGTTCATCGTCAGACAAAGTAAAATGGTCTTCTTTTTCTTCAATACTATTATTAATAAAAGCGGTACTGGAAATGGTATTCTTACGTGCAGCATTAACAGCTTCTACAGTACGCTGGTCTGCAGAAAACTGCATGTCATTATGTAATTGCTGCATAGGTTCTGTAACTTTTACAGTAGGTTCTTCGTTATTTTTATACGCTGGTTCTAACAGCGGCTTAGGCAAAATAATCGTCATTTTAAGGGCAGTTTTTTGAGCCGTCTCCGGTTTACGGGCATCTACAACAAGTTGTTTATTATTACCGTCAGGCAAATTTTCGGCGGCTATGTTTTGTTCAGGTGCAAGTATATTTTTTTCTGCAACCGAAGTATTTTCTGCTGTTATTTTATCAATTAATTTTCCTTTATTATTTAAGGGTATATTGTTGGTTGATTTCTTTTGCAAGGCCTTTTGGTTATTGAGACTTGCCAGACTTTGGTTTACATCGCTATGTGAAGTTGTATTATAATAAATAGTGCCTCCCCAAATACTAAATCCTATCAAAATGGCTGCTATAGCGAGTCTTCGCCAACCAAAACCAATATTATTATCTTTTTCTTTTCTATATAAAGATTGCTTATCTATAAAAATTATATCGTTATCAGGCCTTAATTTAGTTTGTTGTAGAATATATAATGCTGACGCCAATTTTTCATCTGTTGCAATTGTTACCTGCAAGGTTTTAATTTGCACAGCTGCTAATTCATTATCAATGTACAGTAACAATTGTTCTTCCATCTCTGGGGAGATACCAGCATTTTTGAGCAGGGTTTTTTTTTCTTGAAAAATAACCTTTTCAGGTGCAAGAACAGTTTGCTGCAGCATTTCCAATTCCCTTTTTAAATCTGCATTTTCCGCTATAAACAATTCAAGTGCATTACTATCCTGTATCGATAATTCCTTATCGATATACAATAAAAAATAAGTTTCGTAATTATGGCGATTAATGTTCATTAATTATACCGATCAATTTATAAAATTTATTTTTCTTTTAATTCCATTGCCTTATAAAACATTTTGCGGATGAACAAGGTATTGCTTTAAAATTAACCTTGCCCTGTGCAAATAAACCTTTACCTGACTTTCTGATAAATTTGTTATCACTCCAATTTCCTGGTAGCTATATCCCTCATAATCTTTTAAAAGTACCAGACTTCTTTGGATGTCATTTAATTTACTTAGCGCCTGCTGTAAAATTTTTTTTGCATTATCAATTTGATTATTGACAATTAAGGCCGACTCCTTAAATTCTTCTTTCAAACTAATGCGTTTTGTCTTTCGGATATGGTCAATCATTAGGTTATAAGCAATGGTGAACAAATAACTTTTGCACCGTTCCTGCTCAACCTGCAATCGCTTTATCCATAATTTTTCAAAAGCCCCCTGAATAATATCCTGCGCATCGGCTTCATGATCCAAGTTTTTGAGTATAAAACGATACACATTATCTGCATAATCATTAACACATTTATTGTATTCCTTATCAGTCATGTTATCAGTTGGCTGAAGATTTTTTGGAAAAAATTGTTTGAGCTGTATTTAATACGAACTAAGGGAAAAGAAAGTTACACTTCAAAAAAAGAAATTTAAACTTTAGTTCTGAACATAGATGGAGAAAATATATCCCAGGAAGTAAAAGGTTCACGCTCTTTTATATTTTGACAAGATTTTACTGGCGGCAATTGTTTTGAAGGAAAGTTATTTTCAGGAAAGTTAAACACCAACAAAGTTCCTGACCCAAAGGCAAGTGCAAGCGGTAAAATTGCAGATCTTTTTATTGGCATAAGGGTTTTTTTGTTAGCTGAAACGAAAATAAAAGTAAAATGTTACAGCTCTAATTAATATTTGTTAAACTTAATATAATGAGTACTTCGATATTAACCATTGCTTACTTAATTTTGTTCAAAAAAGAATAGATTTATAACTATACGTTTATAGTAAGTAGATTAAGAACGATTTGAAGCAAAAAATAAAAAGTATGAATAATAATTTTATAAATAGAATTGCCGGCGAAGTAGCCGAAATAGAAAAAGCCGGACTTTCAAAAAAAGAGCGCATCATTACCAGCGAGCAGGGAGCGGAAATTATTGTTAATGGCAAAACGGTGCTAAATTTTTGCGCCAATAATTACCTTGGCCTATCGTCCCATCCAAAAGTAACGGAAGCGGCAAAAAAGTATATTGATGAACGGGGTTTTGGTATGAGTAGTGTTCGGTTTATCTGCGGTACGCAAGACATTCACAAAGAATTAGAAAATAAATTGGCCGCTTTTTTAGGCACAGAAGATACCATTTTATATGCCGCAGCTTTTGATGCCAACGGAGGGCTTTTTGAACCTTTATTTGGCGAACAGGATGCCATAATTAGCGACGCATTAAATCATGCGTCAATTATTGATGGCGTTAGGCTTTGTAAGGCGCAACGATATAGATATGAGCATAATAATATGGCTGATTTGGAAATTAAATTACAGGAAGCTGCACACCTGCGAAGCCGTGTAATTGTTACGGATGGCTCTTTTAGCATGGACGGCACTATTGCACAGCTGGATAAAATTTGCGACCTGGCAGATAAATATGATGCCATCGTAATGATTGATGAATGCCATAGCAGTGGCTTTTTAGGCAAAACGGGCAGGGGAACACACGAACATCGCGGCGTTATGGGCCGTATAGATATAATTACAGGAACCCTTGGTAAAGCGCTTGGAGGAGCAAGCGGAGGTTTTACAAGCGGCAATAAAGCAATCATAGAAATGTTACGCCAGCGCAGCCGCCCCTATTTGTTCAGCAATACACTTGCCCCAAGCATAGTTGGCGCTTCTATTGCAGTATTAGATATGCTCAACGAAACCACCACATTAAGAGACCAGTTAGAAAACAATACCCAATATTTTAGAAAACACATGACGGCTGCAGGTTTTGACATTAAACCTGGTGAGCACCCCATTGTTCCCATCATGCTGTATGATGCAGTTATAGCACAGCAATTTGCAGCTCAATTATTAGAAGAAGGTATTTATGTTATCGGTTTCTTTTTTCCGGTAGTGGCAAAAGGGCAAGCCCGCATTAGAGTGCA
>JAYTHI010000371.1:0-8116 GCA_043732685.1 Ferruginibacter sp.
ATAATTGCATTTTATTTACATCCCGCTGCGATTTGTAAATATTGTTATCCAGCATGTGAATGTCACGATTAATATTATCCAGTACATTTTCCTGCAGACTTAATTTTTTATTGATGAGGGCCAGGGTTCCCATATTTTCTTTGGTAACCTTTCTATTTTTACCCAATAATTGCTGGGTTTCTTCAATTTCCTGCCGGAGTTGTTGCCGTTGTTTTTCAAGCTCAAGCTGTTCTTTACTGGCAGGAGTTTGCGCAATAAGGATTGCGCTAAATATAAAAAATGTAATAAAAGTTACAACGATCTTAATCATGTGCTGAATTTACCAGGTAAAAAAAATACAATTCAGTATGCAAATAATAGTGTCAGCAAGGCTCACATTTACATAAGTAAAAATAAGGTTTAGTTCCGCTTATAATTTTTTGGAATAGAAAAATTTATAGTCAAATCTTTGTTAAACTCCCACTGCTTAAAATTCAATTGAATGTCAACTTTATTCTTTTCCGAAAGGGTTATCTCCCGGTAGGTAGAAAAGTTTATACCGTTAATATTTTCAAAATTACTGTACGTTATATCGGCTGTTCGATTACGGTTAATATCCACATCATCCAATTTACTATGCACCAGGTTATACGAATTTTTATCAATGGTTAACAGGTGTTTAAAATGTTTACCTAAAGTTGCAAGCAAAATTTTTGATTCCGTTTCTTTATAAGAAACCACACTATCTGCTAAAAAAATGGGATTACCCACCAGCAAACTTTGCAAGGTTTTAAAATCAAAAGGGATGGCGGTTATTTCCTGCAAATAATCGATGGAGCGGTATTGTACTTGTTTATTTATCTTATCAAGTACAAATACACTGTCTTTATTTATAAAAATTCTAAAAGCTTCTATATTAAATACAGTTGCATATCCTGATATCCAAATAAGGCTATCTTTTAAAATTCGAACATAGGCAGTAATGTTTGGCTGCTTTCCTTTACTGTCCTGATATTCAACTTTAAGCTTTGCGCTAAAAGTTTTAAAATCATTTTCTTTTGACCTTACTGTTGCTAAAGCCTTTTTTACCAGTAAAATAGAATCTCTGTCGGAAGTACTGTTGGTAATTTTTACAGAAACGGTATCTTTTTTTGCAACTGAAGCCTGAATTTTTTTAGCGGTTTTACAACTGCTGATAACAATTAATGCCAGAAATAAAATAGAATAAAATCTAAACCCAAACATTTTGACTAACCTTATTATCATTTTAAAAAATTTATTTATTTACCTGTATGTCCAAAACCACCCTCGCCACGAACTGTTACATCTAATTGCGCTACTACTACTAAATTTGCTGTCGTAACGCTTGCTACCACCATTTGTGCAATCCGGTCACCATGGTTTATCGTTTGCGGCTCACGACTTAGATTTATAAGTATCACTTTTAGCTCTCCCCTGTAATCGCTGTCGATAGTTCCGGGTGTATTTAAACAGGTTAGTCCCTGCTTAATAGCCAAACCACTCCTGGGCCTTATTTGCGCTTCGAAACCTTCCGGCAAGGCAATAAATAATCCTGTTGGTATTAACATACGCTCTAAGGATTGTAGGGTAACGGGTATTAAAAGATTTGCCCTCAGGTCCATCCCAGCTGAACCTTCAGTTGCATAAGATGGCAATTCGTTGGGGGACTGGTTAACTATATTTATCGATATATTTTGCATGGCAGCAAAGGTAATGATGTGATTTATATATAGTTTTTAAAAAAATAAAATAAAAAAGTAACCAAACAAATTTTAAGGAATGAACATCATCAACGCAAATTATACTCCCAGCATTGACTTTACCAATAGGCTGTTTAAATAAAACCGCTTTTGCTTGGTGATTTTAATCAAATTTACCTAGATTGAAAATTGACAGATTGATTCCTCCATAAGTAACAATTTGCGCAAAATGGTTTTAAAACTTTAATTATTTCTCCAACAAAATAGTTGCGTAGGCAACTAAACCTTCCTCTCTTCCTACAAAACCCATTTTTTCGGTGGTTGTTGCTTTAATAGATACGTCATTTATAGTTAGAGAAAGTATTTCTGCAATAACAGCTTGCATTCCGGGTATATAATCTTTTATTTTAGGTTCCTGTAAACAAAGGCTGCTGTCAATATTTACAATGTGGTAACCTTGTGCCTGTATTAATTCAAAACTTTTTCGAAGTAAGATTTTACTATCGATATTTTTAAATGAATTATCCGTATCCGGAAAATGAACACCAATATCGCCAAGACAGGCTGCTCCTAGCATGGCATCGCAAATAGCATGTAATAAAACATCTGCGTCACTATGCCCCAATGCTCCTTTTGTATGCGCAATCTTTACACCTCCCAACCAAAATTCACGCCCGGTAACTAATTGATGAAAGTCGATACCAAAGCCAATGCGCATTCCCATAGTAAATTTTTATTATTTAAAGAATACCGCAAATGTACAGTAGTAAAAGCTATTTTATTAGCTGTCTTTATGTAATTGTCAAGAGGACAGGGGCTTGAAAACATACCTATAACCCATTATCATTTATTTTTCCCAATAAAATAGACTGGAATAAATGAAAAAAGCGTTCTGCTTTTAGGAAGAACGCTTTTAAATAATTTTTTGTTGAGGTTATTTACCTGAGCCATTGTCACCAAAATCGAAAATAAGGCTAAAACGCAATGTATTTGAAAGTGGGTTACGATTTACACCGCTTCCCGAAGGAATAAGGTAAGAGAAGTTTAATCCGAAAGTTTCATATTTTAAACCTGCGCCAACTGTAAAATATTGTCTGTTTCCTTTTTGAGGATTTTCATAAAAATAACCGGCTCTGAATGCAAATTGATTCTGGTACCAAAATTCTGCTCCTAAAGAAGCCTGAATTTCCTTTATTTCTTCAGAAAAACCACCTGGAGCGTCGCCCAAAGAACTAAACCAACTGCTTACAACACCTTGATTGCGGTATTTTGCCAAACCTGCATCATCCCCTAATTTTGGAGGGGTTGGTACCAATAATTTATTTACATCTGCTGCAAATGTAATTTTACTATCCTGGTCAAATACTTTTGTATATGCTGCACCAATACCTAAATTAGCAGGTATATAATCTTTTTGAGTAGCATCATTTGTATAAGAAATTTTTGCACCGAGATTGCTAAGTGTAACCCCATAATTCAATCCGGAACCATCTTCTTTAATACCATTATGAAACATGCTGATATCTGCTGCTACAGAAGTCCCGGGTTTGTAGATGGTGCCACTATTATTAGGATCACCCGTTGCCAGACTTGAATTAATATACCTGAGGGTAATGCCCAACCCTAATTTATCGGAAAGTTTTCTAGAATAACCTGCGTCAAATGCAAATTCACGTGGTCGGTACTGCCCCAATTCGGTTCCGCTATTATCTGTAAATTGAATATTACCTAAGCTAAAATATCTGATAGATGCTGAAATGGCCTGGGTTTCATCCAATTTATAAAAGCCGGATAAAGATGCTAAATAAACATCATTTATATCAAGACCCCTTAACCAGGGTGTATAAGTTACAGAAATACCACCCTTATTAGTATTAAATGGGGTTTTTGCCAAATTCCAAAAAGCTGAATTAGCATCAGGAGCGGTTGCAATTCCAACATCGCCCATCCCCCCCGCCCTGGCGTCAGGAGAAATACGTAAAAAAGGTACTGCAGATGTTACTACATTAATAGCATCTGTTTGTGCGATTACAAAATTTGGAATACTTACCAGTAATAAGGCTATGGCAGTTAATTGAATAGTTACTTTTTTCATTCGTATTTTTTGTCTTGTTTAGGTAGACATATATCTATATGTATAAATTTTAGATAATTGTAATGGGGTTAAATTTATGTAGGTCCTTCTTAAAGTATTGGCACTTATTTGTGAAATTAAAAGATTTTTTTCAATCAATCACAAAACAAAAATGTAAAAAATAATTTATAAAGCTTTTTCAAACAAAAAAATGTAAAAATAACTACGTTTAAAACGCGCTAAAAGATTTGTTATTGCAACCAATTACCAATTGAAATATAAAATATTAAAGCTATTTCTAAAATATTTAAAGCTCACCGGTATTTTAAGGAAAATTTTAATCAATTAATAATATGGCTAATAATTGTCCGGATAGTCTTTTACTAACGGTTACTGTAACAACGCTAACCAACAACAAAAACGCCATAATGTTAAATTTATTAACATATCAAATATAAATTACTTGCTAATTGAACTAAATTGACCTTTATATACGTTAATACAATATTATTAAAAGGTGCTAAATTTTTGATAAAGAAAGTTAAACCATGAGGTCCTTAAATGTATATGGAATTTAATATTTATATTCGCATATAATACCTCAAAAACAATATTAAAGAAAACCTTTCGTTAAATAATTTGCAAAACGAACGCACATGCAAAAAACATTTTCTTGTAAAAATTTAATTATTCTGGCAGCGGTTGCCCTATCCTTGGGAGCCTGTAAAAATGGCGGGCTTTTCGGTAAGAAAAAAAGCTCCTCTTCTGTAACAGGATGGAATTACGATGATAAAAACATGGGGAACTACCATGTTGCTAAAATGAAATATCCCAAAGCTGGCCCCGGGTTGGTGTTTGTTCAGGGAGGTACATTTGTTATGGGCGCAAAAGAAGAGGACGTTATGGGAGATTGGAATAATATTCCAAAACGTATTACTGTACCCTCATTTTATATAGACGAAACAGAAGTAGCCAACGTTCATTACCGTGAATATATTTATTGGTTGGAAAATACATTTGCAGGAGATACCGCTGTAATGACAAAAGCACTACCCGACACTTTATGCTGGCGCCAGGAGTTAGCTTACAATGAGCCCTACGTTGAATATTATTTCAGGTATCCCGCCTACAACTATTACCCTGTAGTTGGTGTATCCTGGTTACAGGCACATGATTTTTGTGTTTGGAGAACAGACAGGGTCAATGAGTTAACTCTTTTACAAAAAGGTTACCTTAAAAAAGATTTTGCCAAAAAGGAAATGCGCGGTGGTGGTGGCGAAGGATCATTTAATACAGAAACGTATTTAATGAATCCGGAAATGATTCAGGGCAGAACAAAACCAAAAAAATCTGAACTTAAAGATGTAAGTGGTAAACCCCGTGCCAATGTAAAAATGGAAGATGGTATTTTAAATATGGGATACCGCCTGCCGACAGAGGCAGAATGGGAATATGCAGCGTATGGTTTATTAGACCAAAATCCAAATCCGCGTAAAAAAGAAGGTAAAGGCGGTGAAGAATTAATTGCCAACCAACAAATTTATAGCTGGAGCACCAATCCAAATGGTTTACGCGATAACCGCAGAGGAAGCTGGCAGGGAAAGTTTTTAGCAAATTTTAAACGTGGTAGTGGCGATAATATGGGTGTAGCAGGTGGCTTAAATGATAGATCTGCCATTCCGGGTAATATTAAAGCGTTTTATCCCAATGCCTTCGGTTTATATAATATGAGTGGCAATGTGGCGGAATGGGTTCAGGATGTTTACAGACCTTCAACTCCTGCTGATGGTGAAGATTTTAATTATTTCAGAGGTAATAAATTTGAAAAATACTACAAAAATAGTGGCGGTGAATATGAAAGAGATACCTTAGGCCATCTTAAAAAAATACCTGTACCGGATAGTGAAGTAAAAAACCGTAGAAATTACCAGCACAATAATTTACTTGGTTTTATGGATGGCGATTCAACAAGTGGTGCAAACGCCTCTTACGAATCTGGTGTTACTACTTTAATAAGTGATCACTCCAGGGTTTTTAAAGGAGGTAGTTGGAACGATAGGCCTTATTGGTTATCACCAGGAGCACGTAGATTTTTAGATGAAGACCAATCATCAAGTACAATAGGTTTCCGTTGCGCGCAAACTTATATGGGGTCACCTGAAGGAAGTGGTTTTAAAGATGGTAATATTTTTGGGAAACGCAAACAAAACAGCAGAAAAAAGTAATCAGCATATTTAAACAAAAAACCCTTCTCCTTTTGGCAGAAGGGTTTTTTATTTAATACACATTTATACCTATTGAAGGGTTAAACGATAACCGCCGGGAACCTTACTTAGCTGGTTGTTTAAACCAATAGTCAGCAATACAAGGTACTTTTTTCCGGTATTTATGTTGTATAATTTTAAAAAATAAACAGATCTCCCTATTTTTGATGCATGGAAATAATTGAGCTATATGCAATCTTTCTACAGCATTCCAATATAAAAACAGATAGTAGAAAAGTACTTTCGCAGGATTTATTTTTTGCACTTAAGGGCCCCAATTATAATGGTAATACCTACGCGCAACAAGCATTAGATGCAGGCGCAGCTTATGCAGTTATTGACGAAGCAATTGATTTAACGGATTCACGATTGATTTATACAGCCGATGTTTTACAAACTCTTCAACTTTTAGCCAGGCATCACCGCCAACAATTTACTATTCCTTTTATTGCCATAACAGGTAGTAATGGCAAAACAACTACTAAAGAATTAATACGGGAAGTTTTAGCAACAACCTATAAAACGTACAGCACTATTGGTAATTTAAACAATCATATTGGTGTACCGCTTACAATTTTATCTATTAAAAAAGATGCCGAAATGGCTATTATTGAGATGGGGGCCAACCACCTGAAGGAAATCGAAGGTTATTGCAGTTACACGCTTCCTACCCATGGTATTATTACCAATGCTGGCAAGGCGCACCTCGAAGGTTTCGGAGGAGTAGAAGGTGTTAAAAAAGGTAAAGGAGAACTGTATGATTTTTTAAAAAATAACCATGGCGTAATATTTAGAATGAATGATTATGCCTATTTAAAAAAAATGAGTGAAGGCATTGCCACAATAGTAACCTATGGCACCGGCGATGCGGATATTACTGGTAAGGCAGCGATAGATTCGGATTTTTTAGAAGTGGCCATCACATCGGGATCAACCATTAAAACCATTAAAACGCAACTTGTTGGGAGCTATAACCTGCCCAATGTTTTGGCAGCAATTACTGTTGGTAAATATTTTAAAGTACCGGAAGATAAAATAAAGATCGCCCTCGAAGGGTATTCACCAGACAATAGCCGATCGCAAATGATTGAAAAAAACGGCAATAAATTTATTTTGGATGCCTACAATGCCAACCCCTCCAGTATGCGGGCAGCCATTGAAAACTTTGCCCAAATGCCCGGAAACAATAAAATTATTTGGTTAGGCGGCATGATGGAATTAGGCGCAGAAAGCGTTGCAGAACACCAGGCACTTGTTGATTTACTTGCTAAATTCATATGGAAGGAAGTAGTTTTAATTGGTGGCGATTTTATTAATACAAAGCATGCTTTCAAATATCTTAATAACGCTGCTGAGGGCAGATCATGGTTTAAAAAACAACAATATCAGGATGGCCTTTTACTTATAAAAGGTTCGCGCAGCATACAAATGGAAAAAATATTGGAGCCATAATTTTTATCTGTCAAGGTACAGTTGCAGGTCAGCCTCTGTTTTAATTAAAACATCTCTAACTTTACTGCCCTGGTTTGGCCCTACAACTCCTGCAGCTTCTAATTGGTCCATTAACCTGCCCGCGCGGTTATAACCTAGTTTCATTCTGCGCTGCAGCAAAGAAGTGCTTCCACTTTGGCTGGCTACTATAAGCCGTGCCGCATCTTCAAATAAAGCATCCTTATCATTTAAATCAAAATCTTTGCCTTCCATTTCTTTTTCATCCACGTACTCCGGCAATAAAAAAGCTTGGGAGTAACCTCGCTGACTACCAATAAAATCCACTATTTTATCTACTTCGGGAGTATCTACAAAAGCACATTGCAAGCGCACCAATTCGCCATTATAGCTAATCAGCATATCGCCTTTACCAATTAATTGTTCGGCTCCGCCTGCATCTAAAATAGTACGACTGTCAATTTTACTACTTACCTTAAATGCGATCCTTGCAGGAAAATTTGCTTTAATTGTTCCTGTAATAATATTTACACTCGGGCGCTGTGTGGCTATTATTAAATGCACCCCTACTGCTCTGGCAAGCTGTGCCAGTCTGGCTATGGGCATTTCTACTTCTTTGCCGGCCGTCA
>JAYTHI010000372.1:0-8079 GCA_043732685.1 Ferruginibacter sp.
CCTCCGGGGCAGGTTGCAATATTACTTTTTTTGGGTGTTACAAATAGGTAGTCCTCCGGGGTATGTAGCAGTATTACTTTTTTTGGTTCTTACAAATAGGATGAAATGTATACTGCTATAATAAAAAGGATATCTAAATTTATACTAACTGCAGGATTAACAAATTCCAATCTAAAAAAATCATTAAAGCTATAAAATATTTTTATTTCAACAATCTTCTCCTTTACAATCCTCTTCATTTGTCTCGGTTTCTAAAGTAGCGTGATGAATATTAAGGTGCTCCAAATCATGTTTGAGCCTATCTTTTATTTTTTTGGTCTGCTGAATAGTAACAGTCCCATCTAAAACGATATGCGCGGTCAATGCATTATTTGTAGTACTAATTGCCCATACATGTAAATGATGTATATCCATAACGCCGGGAGTTTTTAACGCAGTTTCTTTTATTTTATTATAATCAACATTTTTAGGTACGCCGTCCAACGATAATTTAAGACTGTCTTTTAACAATCCCCAGGTGCTGGTAACAATAACCAAACAAATTATAATACTCAACACAGGATCTATCCAATATAATTTGGTGTAGTAAATAACAATACCGCCTATAACAAGACCCAGAGATACCAATGCATCTGACAATAAATGCAAAAATGCACTTTTAACATTAACATCACTTTCTTTATCTTTAAAAAACATAAATGCTGATACCCCATTTATTATTATGCCGATTGCAGCAACGATTGCAACCGTTTTTCCCGGAATTGGCTGCGGATACTTAAAACGAATTATTGCTTCAAAAGCAATGGCACCAATAGATATAAGTAATATAACAGCATTAAATAAAGATACCAGGATGGAAGCCTTGCGATATCCATAGGTGAATTTTTCAGTGCTTTTACTTTTCGATAATTTAAATGCGAGCATGGCAAGCGCCAAGGCTGCTACATCTAAAAAATTATGACCGGCATCTGACAGCAAAGAAAGAGAATTTACATGCAACCCAATAATTACCTGAATTAAAACGTAACCCATATTTAAAATAATACCTACTATAAAAGCAGTATTTAAACTTTTAATCTCCGGAACATGGTGGTGGTGTCCTGCGTGACTATGATCATGATCGTGGCCCATATGTATAATAATTTTAAAAGCCCGGGTTGCAATCGCGAACCCGCTGGCTGTTTAGCATTTAATACCTTTAAGTGAATAAGTTTTCGTTTTTACCCTGCTGTAGGAGCGAGGGCAAATACAAGTAATTTATTGACAACCGTCAATACTTTGTAAGTAATTATTGTTTTATTCTAAAAATAAATTAATCAAATTTTGTAACAATATTACTCTTCTAAAAAGCCCCATTCGTTTCTAAGGGTAGTTAATTTTTCGCCCTCAAGTTTCGGGGTATTATAGTGACCTGCCTCAAATTTCTGACGGTAAGCTTCATACAAAGTAACCGCACAGGCTACAGAAATATTTAGGGACTTAATAATGCCGACCTGTGGAATAATAAAATTACCGTCTGCCATTGCAATAATTTCCTCACTTACCCCACTGTGTTCGTTACCAAATATCAATGCCACAGATTCGGTTAAATTAAGCTGGTGCAAACTAACCGTATCCGAACTTAAATGTGTAGTATATATTTTTTTATAGTGTTTACGCAATTCCGCAAAACATGCCAGTGGATCGGTAAATTGATGCACCGTAAGCCATTTGGCAGCACTTGAACTTGTTTTACTGCTCATTTTTCTATGCGGAGGAATTTTATTGTTAAGAATATAAATATCCTGTAAGCCAACAGCATCACATGTTCGCATAACTGCGGCAATATTATGGGGATCAAAAACATTTTCCAGCACAACGGTTATATCGGGCTGTCGTTTATTTAAAACATTTGTTAGTCGCTCAAATCTTTCTGTGGTCATATTCGAATTGCATAAAAATAAGTTGCAAAACTACAAATAATCAAACTAAGAAGATAATGCCGCTGTTTATAAAAATATTATATAGTATTAATAAATCATTCTTTATTTTTAGACAAATTTATTATTGATGAAAAAATTTATTTTATTTATTGCCGCTGTTACATTTTTATATGCTTGTAAAACAAAAAACACCGGTGAAACCAAAGATATATTGGTAAGTAATATGGATACTACCGTAAAGCCCGGTGATGATTTTTTTATGTATGCAAACGGCGGATGGATAAAAAACACACCGATACCTGGCGCCGAAAGTGGCTGGGGTATTGGCAATTTGGTTAGAGAAGAAAATTATGACCGCCTTAAAAAGATCAATGAAGATGCTGTAGCTGCCAAAAATAGCAATGGAACCATCGGCCAAAAAATAGGAGATTTTTATACCAGTGGTATGGATACCAATGCGATTAATAAAGTTGGACTTGCACCTTTAAAAATTGACCTTGACAAAATTACTGCCATTAAAACTACCACCGAACTGTTAAAAGTGGGTGCCGAATTGCAAACAAAGGGAGTTAATTGTTTTTTTGGCTATTATGTAGCACAGGATGATAAGAATAGTGAAGTAATGGTTTTTAAATTAGACCAGGGAGGTTTGGGTATGCCTAACCGGGATTACTATTTTAATACGGATTTACCCAGCATTAAAGTGAGGGAGGCCTATAAAACATATTTATTAAAAACATTTTTGCAATTAGGATATGCAGATACCGCCGCACGCAAAAACGCAGCAATGGTTTTTGAACTGGAAACCAAACTCGCCAATGCCAGCAGAAAACTGGCTGACCTGCGGGATCCCTACAAAAATTATAATAAAATGTCACTTGGAGAACTTGGTCTGTTAATTCCAACAATTAATTGGAATGAGTACGTAAAAAATGTAGGTAGTTCAAAATTAGATACTGTAATAGTTGGCCAGCCTGAATTTTATACTGCGCTCAATAATGCATTACAACAAACACCTTTAGAAAATTGGAAGAGCTATTTAAAATCTCATTTAATAGCGTCGGCAGCTCCTTATTTAGACAGTGTATCCTTTAATAATAATTTTGATTATCGTAAATCGCTAACTGGTGCCAATGAGCCTAGGCCAAGATGGAAGCGGGTTTTAGATGCAGAAGAAAACGCGATCGGAGAAGCCCTGGGGCAACTTTTTGTAAAAGAATATTTTGATACCACTGCTAAAAAAAGATATGA
The DNA here is from genome assembly GCA_043732685.1 of Ferruginibacter sp. GTDB lineage: Bacteria > Bacteroidota > Bacteroidia > Chitinophagales > Chitinophagaceae > Ferruginibacter. The sequence continues at coordinate 3,174 of JAYTHI010000372.1, forward strand.
AGCCCTGGTTGAAAATATAAGGGCAGCATATAAAGAACGCATTGAAAAATTAAGCTGGATGAGCGATAGTACCAAACAAAAAGCGTATCATAAACTTGCGGCCATTACAAAAAAAGTAGGCTATCCTGAAAAATGGAAAGATTTTAGCGCCCTTAAAATTGACAATGGTCCCTATATTTTAAACGTACAAAGAGCTAACCAATGGTGGAGTAAATACCAGTTCAATAAATTAGGTAAACCTGTAGACAGAACAGAATGGGATATGACGCCCCAAACTTATAATGCCTATTATAACCCCAGTAATAACGAAATTGTGTTACCTGCAGGAATGTTTTCTATCCCGGGTATGCTGGATAAAAATATTGATGACGCACTCGTGTACGGCTATGCAGGTGCCAGTACAATTGGTCATGAAATTACACATGGATTCGATGACCAGGGACGTCAATACGATGAAAAAGGTAACTTAAAGGATTGGTGGAATAAAGAAGACGCAGCACAATTTAGTTTGAAGGCTAAAAATATAATTCAACAATTTAATGCGATGGTGCCTGTAGATACTTTACACATTAATGGCAGTGCAACCCAGGGTGAAAATATTGCAGACCTGGGTGGATTATTATTAGGTATTGATGCCTTTAAAAAAACAGATACTTATAAGAAAGGAGAAAAATTAAATGGTTTAACACCGATGCAGCGATACTTTTTAGGCTATGCCTATAGTTGGATGTATGAAGAAAGAAAAGAGCGTATATCCAGCCAGGTTATGACGGATGTTCACGCTCCGGCTAAGGAAAGAGTAAATGGCCCTCTCGCTAATTTACCCGAATTTTATGCAGCATTTAATATAGTGCCCGGTGATAAAATGTACAGGGGCGATAGTGTACGGGTTAATATTTGGTAATCTTAAAAATATACTGTCAACTTTGGCAATAAATATTCTATGCGCACTACTTTAAAAAACGAGGAAATAATTTTATTGATAACAAGGCAGCATTGGCTAAAGCTGGTGCTGCCCTTTTTTGTGTGGGTTTTAATTGCTGTCGTTTCAATATGGTTATTGCATGAAACCGGATTGGTTATAACGCTGATCGCAGCCATTTATCCTATTATTGAATATTTAAATTGGAAAAATAATTTATGGTGCATCACCAATCTACGGGTTGTTGATGAAAGTGGATTTTTTACAAGATATTCTAAAGAAAGTCCGCTGGATAAAATAAACAATATAGAATTTGACCAAAGTATTTGGGGACGACTTATGGGTTATGGAAATGTTGATATACAGACAGCTGCAGAGTTAGGGGAATCAACCTATGAACTAATTGCAGACCCTCAACTATTAAAGGATACCATTACCCATGCACAGGAAGAATATAAAAACACCATTGCATATAAACAAGCAACCCAATTGGCCCTGGCTATAGCAAAAACAAATCAGGCAAATACCTTTACCCCCATAGCATCTTCATCAAGTACAATCCACCCTCAACAATTGATTGCCGACGAGTTACAGAAATTATTTGATCTGCTCCAAAGGGGTGCAATAACCCAGGAGGAGTACCTGCAACAGAAAAATAAATTGATGAATAGTTAATATCTTATTTGATAACCTATATTTTGAATTCAATTAAAATACTTTTCAATTGCTTCCGGTAAAGAATGGAACGATCTTTTTAAATTATTTCCTGATTTATTGGGATGGATATAATATATTTTCCCTTACAAATGACATGTTTATTTCTTTAAAATAGCTTAGCTGCTGCCTGGCCTAATACTTTTATACCCTATTATAAAATGGTATTGTATTATAATTTATAAATTATACTGTCATATTTTATTAGAAACAATTAGCTGATTAAACAATATTGCGGATACTTAAACAGGCCCCTGGTAAAAAGGCCTGTTTGTGGGGGATACAATTATTAAATTACATCAAACAATTATTATGATTGACGATTAAGTTTTTAAAAAATTAGAAGTTGACTGATATTGGATCTGTTGATTTTTAATTTGGATATTGGAAATAATTTGGTTGCTTAGGATTTTTGGACAATGATTGATAATTAATACCAATCAACTTCTGATACAAAGATGTAATTAAATTGAATGGTATACAATAGCAAAACTGCCCTATTTTACCGATGGTGAAATTTCACTAAATTAGTAATTTTACCAATAAAAATAATTTTTTATAAGTAGAATTACTAATGAGAAAATAAGGTAAAGAGGCAAAGCAATTTAGTCTTGCCAACTATTTTGAATATTATTCAGGTAAAATAATATAGATTAACGTTATTGATTTGTAGGTATTTTTAAGAATCTGCATTTACAGATTCGGAAGGATTTTCCACAGCAACCTCCTGATACCTTCTTCGGCCATTCCATATTTGACCTTTATGGCGCGTAGGCATTTTATCACCCAGCAATTTTCCCCAATACTTGAGTTCAGGAACATGATCAAAAATTATTTTTAAAATGCCTACAAATGGGATTGATAAAAACATACCGGATACACCCCAAAGGGCGCCGCCCAACAAAACAACAATAATGGAAATAAGGGCATTTATTTTAACCTTTGAGGAAACTATATAAGGAACTAAAAAGTGATTGTCAATAAATTGAATGACCATATAAGCTATAATTACTGCTAATTGAGTATCGAACCCATTCTTGGAGATCGTAACAATTATAAGCGGTAATAAAATGGCAATGATGCCACCAATAAATGGAAGTACATTTAAAATGGCTCCTAATAAACCTAGTAAAATAGCATAATCTACTCCTAAAATAAGCAGCGCCGCCGAATTTAAAGTAGCCACAATGAGGGCTTCCAGCAATAAACCAAACATATAATTTTGTATGGCACCTTTAACTTGTTTTAATACCAAACTAACCTCTTTTGAATTTGTCTCTGAAAAGGACTCATATAGAAAATTGAGGATTAAAACTTTATAATAAATAAATAAGAATGTATAAACAGGCAATAAAAAAACCATACCTAAGGTGGTCATAATAGAACTTACGGTTGCACCAATTAGTGGTTTAATACCTGCCTGGGCCTCGCTAATATATTGATCCTGGCGACTGAGCGAAATATTAAAATTGTGAACCAGGTATTGCTGACATTTAGCAAATAATTGTGTAAACTTTGCTTTTAGCAAAGGGATTTTATCTGTGAAACTTCCAATTTCTTTGGAAATAAAAAATACTACAAAAGCTATAAGTATCATGGCCAGAAGTAGCGCTATCATTATAGAAAGCACTTTTTGCATTTTCCATTTTTGAAAAATATTAACCAGCGGATTTAATAATACCGCCAACAAAATTGAAAATGAAATTGGTACAAGTATCGACCTTAAGGTACCCAACATAAAAACAAAAAGAATTAAACCAAATAGGATGGTTGTACTTTTTAAATAAAAAGGGTATTGTTTAGGCATCTTACTATTTTGAAAGTGAAGTAAATTTTATATTTATTGCAACTCGTTAAAAAAGAAAAATGTATAGTAAGACAAAGCCAAAGTTGAAGTAAAAATTATTCTTTTAAATTATCAACGGAATTATTTTAAATAAACAAGTCATTTAAGATCTACTTAAATAACTTGTTTATTACAATCAATTTAAATTTATTTTTCTGATGCGGCAGACTGATTAATTGTATTTTCCGCTAAAGAAGTCAAATTTTGGTCAGCCTCTTTTTCTTCGGAAAGTGTTGTTTCCAACAAATTGGAAATTTCATCATAACCTAAAGTTTTTGCCAATTGTGCCAATCCACCATAGGTTGCAATTTCATAATGTTCCACTTTTTGCGCTGCTAAAATTAAACCTACATCCCGGGTAGAGGTTCCGGATTCAGTATCTTCAATAATACTTTCTCCTTCTTTTGTAATTCCTTCCATTGCCTCACATTTTTTTGCCTGAGGTTTTTTGCCCAAAATTCCAAAAACCTGGTCTAATCTCTCTACATGGTTTTTGGTTACGGTAAGGTGGTCTGCAAAGGCAGTTTTTAAAGCGGATGCGTTTGCTGCTTTTTGCATTTTCGGCAAAGTTTTTACTAAATGCTTTTCTGCCCAATAAATATCTTTCAATTCGTCATGAAAAAACTCCTCCAAACGGGAATCATTTTGTTTGTTGCCATTTTGATGGCCTTCTTCCATCATTGGGGTTTGGGAAGTATTCTTTACCGAATTTTTTGCAGGTGAGCCATTGGAAGTCGCCGAGGTTTTTCCATTGGTTGTCCCGTTTGATTTACCAATATTTGCCGGTGCAGTTTTACTGGTACTTGTTGTTTTTGCCATGGTTAACAATTTTAGATTTAATATTTTTTGAAATAAAATATTAAATAATCATGCCATTTTATAAATATTTAATTAATTAGCATGGCGTATTTAAAAAAGTTATTAAAATTTATCCAATTTTATTTTCGGGAAGTGTATTTTATAAATGTAATATTATTTAACCTTAAAAACACCTCAAAGTCAGGCAATAAAAAAGGGCAATTTTATACAGCCATTGGCCTGTTATTAATTAAAGTTTTTTTTTATTTAAAGAATGTAAAACTTGCTACAAATTGTGTAAATATTTAGACACTATTTCTTAGTGAAAGATATATGTGAAGGGGATAAAAATATAATTTTATAATTTGAAATTCTAGATGGTGAAATCTACAACTAAAAATATAATATGTAATTTCAGGCTAAAAAGAGGAGCAGGATTTTACGAAAATAAATATTAAAGATGCTATATTTTATTTAAATATTAAAAACTGATAAAGGAGGATTATAATAAATGATTTTGAAAAAAGAAATTAGTTATTACTTGTGCACCTACGGTTTTGCAGCAATGATTTTTTATTAGATTAACAAATGTCAAATGAATTGATAGCGTTTATAATTAATTAAAT
>JAYTHI010000373.1:0-22143 GCA_043732685.1 Ferruginibacter sp.
CCTTCAAAAGGGTAACCGAAGCGAATCAGCTGTCATTATTTTAGCAAACCGCCGTATGCCGAACGGCACGTACGGTGGTGTGAGAGGACAGTAAGGGAATTAATCCCTTACTTCCTACTCGATTTTAAAAAAGCGCCCATAAATTGAGTTGGATTGAAATAATCCTCCATGCTTTTTTGGTAGGATGCAGTTAATTTTTCACTTATTTTTTCTTGCATCACCGGGGAATAAAACCGTATTTAATGGTGGCATTTAATTTTTACGGGTATTAAAAAGGAAGCATTTTACAGATAAATAGTTTCCCCCCCAATTTTTTATTACTGCCTTAATGCCCCATATATTATTAGTGTTTCTACAAATAAAGTTTAGCAACCAGGTAATTTGACTGAAATCGGGGACATTTTAAAGCAGGTAAATAAACATGACCAAATAAATAACCGCAGCATTTTTAAATTGCTTTGGTACATCTGGCTTCTACGCCATTACCGCCATACTCGCACCAAATATTTTCAGCTCCCAAATCCTTGAGTACTTTTGTAATTTCTTTTTTATTTCGGAATCCTTTATGAAAATCAGTTAGCGAGTCATGGGTATCAAGTAAAGCCCATTCTTGTTGCATCTTCTCATTTAATTCAGGTAAAACATCATAGTAACTTATTACAGGCGATATCCTGTTTAAAAGTACGCTGGCCATTTTGTGACCTTTACTTTTTTTATGCCAGGGTAAAAAAAAGGAAACAAGTTTTTGAGTATATGGTATCGTTTTAGAAGGAGGAAGTTTTCTTAAATATAGTCGGAAAAAATAGGCTGTTCTAAATAACTGAGATTTTGTAAAAGTATAATGATCAATTACAAGTGTGCCCCCTTTTTTTACCAAATTAAACAAGTTTTCAATGGTTTTTTCCGGGTTAGGTGTATGTTGAATTACACCCATACAAATAACAACATCAAATGTTTCATTTTGATAGGGCATATCATTTATATCTGCCTGAATAACAGCATGCGTATCAGAAACAGGAAAGTTTTCGCTATTTACCTCCACGGCCGAACTTAAATCACTGGATACCAGGATGGCACCTTTCTGTAAAAGAATTTCTGTAAATCTGCCTGCACCACAACCTGCTTCCAGCACCAGTTTACCCTGTAAATTATTTTTCAAATTTCCAAGACACCTATTTAACCTGTCAGCAGTAATAGGTTTGCCACTATAGGAGTCAAGCTGGGTTTTTTTATAAGCTTTCCATTGATCACCAAAAAGCGAAGCATAGGAACCGGAACCGGTAAAATACGGTATCCGGTTCTTTATTTCAATGGAATTATCACCACTTTTTAATTGATTGTCAGTTAGTAAATAGGGTTTGTTGCTTTTTCTGTCAAAAAATGTTGGTAGACTCATATAGATTGGTTGTATAGTAAATACGGTAGAGGTAAATATACTTTTAATAATTACAAATCGACCACATAATTAAAATTTGTATTAAAATTGCTAAAGGCTCATCATTTCTTTAAACTTAACGGCTTGCCTCCGGCTAACTTCTACCTTTTCGCCTCCTTGTAATTCCAGCAGTAAACCTCCATTGAAATAGGGTTCAATTTTATCGATCATGCGCATATTTACAATGTGTTTGCGGTTGGCACGAAAAAAAGTCTTTTCATCCAATCTTTCTTCAAGTGCATTCAGTGATTTTAAGATGAGTGGCTTATTGCCGGCAAAAAATACTTTTGCATAATTGCCCACACTTTCAAACAGGCGTACTTCTGCCAATTTTACAAACCAGCAGCGCTCGCCATCCTTAACAAATACCTGGTCATTTTCGGTAAGCATTCCTCTGTTAAAAGCTTGCTGGGCTGCCAGTTCTTTTTCTTCGGCCTGCTGCAATTTTTGTATGGCTTCTGCCAATCTTTTTGGCTCAATGGGTTTCATTAAATAGTCCAGTGCGTTAACATCAAATGCTTTCAAGGCATATTCATCGTAGGCTGTGGTAAAAATAACATGGGGTGCTTTGTCTAATTCCATCAACATATCAAACCCGGTTTTACCCGGCATTTGAATATCTAAAAAAATAAGGTCGGGGTTAAGGGCGTCAATTTTTTCTATACCTTCTGCAGCATTGGCGGCCTCGTCAATTACTTCCACGTCCGGAAAATCAAGTAATAATTTTTTTAATTCATTCCGCGCCAATCTTTCATCATCAATTATAATTGCTCTGTGCATAAAATTTATTTTATAATTTTAAATACCGGCAACAGGCATCGTAATCCTGCTTTCTACCATATCAGAATTTAAATTTTTTAGTTCAAAAGTAGCCTTGCCCTGGTACAATAAATTCAGCCTGTATTGAGTGCTTTTAACACCAAACCCATCTTCATTAATAAACGTATCCAGTTGTCCGCTATTTTGCACTACCAGTTCGTGGTGGTCATCTACAAAATCTGAAATTACTTTAATGATACCACCATGAATTTTTTTACTGATACCATGCTTGATGGCATTTTCTACCAGGGTCTGCAGCATCATTGGTGGTACTTGTTGCCCCAGCGTATCTTCATCAATATCCATTTCAACAATAAGCCGTTCTTCGAAACGCATTTTCTCCAATGCCAGGTAATCTTTTACAATATTTAGTTCCCTTTCCAACGGAACAGTTTCTAATTTTTCAGCTTGCATACTGCTGCGTAAAATATTACTTAATTCAGTGATGCCGGTTCTTGCGCGGGTTGGGTTTTCATCTACCAGTGCTCGAATGCTGTTGAGCGCGTTAAAAATAAAATGAGGATTTATATGCGACTTTATAGTTTTTAATTCCAGCTCTTTTACCACGCTTTGGAGTTTTAAAGTATCCACCTCCTGACGCCTGTTGGTTTCAACATAATGATAAGTGTAATAAATAAGGTTCCAAATAAATAATAAAAAAAAGTTACTGATTGAGGTTCTGGAGATTTCATTGGCGAGGCTTATTTTAATGCCGCCGGTATCGCGTAAGCCCAATAATTTTTCTAAAGAAACATCTGCAAAAGCATAAATAATGGAAAAAACAATGGTTAAAAATATAAAAACAATTATTTGGGTTTCAATTGGTTTTTCTAAAAGTTTATACTCTAAAATAATGATACGCAAAAGATGGGTAATAAAAATTCCCAATAAAACACTTAGCACAACCATCAAAAAGAAATGATCAATTTTACGGACAGACAGGGTTAAATAATAAAAAATAGAAATGGCCATGCTGGCACCCCAACCGGTTAACTGACAAAGCCAATATCTTGAAATTTTTTTCAGCATGAATACAAACTTACAAATTACCTTGACGAAGCAATACCAGTTTTATTATTAATGGTGATATGTAGTGGTAAAAGGTTTCTATATCACTTGAAGAATAAATATACATATTTTATTTACTGTAATTTTTAAATTGCTGTAATTTTTTAAGGTCTCTTAAGTAGTTCCATTAAGTTAAAGATGAAAAGTAGTAGGAAGGGAAGGCGGCAAGTGATTTTTAGTAAAATAAAATTTTTAAGACTGTTAAAGCAAATAGATTTTAACCTTGCACAATAGTAAGAAAGCGTTCAAGTAAAAAAATGAAATGCCTAAACTGGCATTATTGATAATAAAATTTACAGGATGGGCGCTAAAAACTATGATCAGCCTTAACCGTTACCTTAAATTTGTTTTCGAATATAATTGCTTACGGGCACTTTATTTTTATTGATTAATTTTACAACATGGCGAATACACCTTTAAATAAAGATGCAGAAAATCTAAATCCTGCGGATAAAGAATTTGAAAATAATATTCGTCCCAGCGAAATGGCAGATTTTTCTGGCCAGCCCCAAACTATTGAAAACCTTCGGATATTTATAAAAGCCGCTAAAATAAGAGGAGAGGCGCTGGACCATATTCTTTTCCATGGTCCGCCGGGATTGGGTAAAACAACCTTAAGCCGAATTGTTGCTAACGAACTTGGTGTAAACATAAAAGAAACCAGCGGCCCAGTTATTGAAAAGCCGGGCGACCTTGCCGGACTACTAACAAATTTAGAAGCCAATGATGTTTTATTTATTGATGAAATTCACCGGTTAAGCAATGTGGTAGAGGAATATCTTTATGCTGCCATGGAAGACTATCGCATAGATATTATGATTGACAGTGGCCCGAATGCTAGAAGTGTTCAAATTAATTTAAATCCTTTTACCTTAATTGGTGCCACTACCCGAAGCGGTTTATTAACGGCACCCTTATTATCCCGTTTTGGGATAAAATCGAGGTTGGAATATTATAATGCGGCTACGCTTCAAAAAATTATTCTTCGCAGTGCCGGAATTTTAAATACGACGATCAGCACTGAATCAGCAGATGAAATTGCTCGACGAAGCCGGGGAACCCCGCGTATTGCCAACGGATTATTAAGAAGGGTACGCGATTTTGCCCAGGTACTTAATGATGGAATTATTGATATTGGTATTACGCAACATTCGTTAAAAGCATTAAATGTAGATGAGCATGGTTTGGATGAAATGGATAACAGAATTTTAAACGCCATTATAGAAAAATTTAAAGGTGGCCCTGTAGGCATAACCACTATTGCCACTGCCGTGGGAGAAGAACCGGGAACCCTTGAAGAGGTGTACGAACCATTTTTAATACAAGAAGGTTTTTTACAACGCACCGCAAGAGGAAGAGAGGCTACTGCTAAGGCATACAAACATTTAGGAAGGGTTCCGCCAGCAGGTAGTAATACCTTGTTTTCGTAATAGTTTTTACCTTTTAAAATTAATTGGGCTAATGTCTATAGTATAACATCAACCTGCGGTAAACCCGGTTCTTTTTATATTTTAGATAAGGTTTGCGGAGCAGGCAAAGACAAAAAAATTTAAAATTTACTTAGGCCCTTTCAATTATCAATGGCGTATAATGCGTTAATTAATTGGACTTGATTTTACTATTTGCTAACCAACGTAAATACTTTCAAATCTTCAGGTTTAAAAAAGTTAAAGGCATAAAAAAAGCCACCTTAAAAGGCAGCTTTTTTATTAAAATATTGTTGTTTATGCAGCCACAAGCCTAAATCCATTTCCATGGATATTTACAATTTCGATGGTACTGTCTTCTTTTAAATATTTACGCAATTTAGCAATATACACATCCATACTTCTGCCATTAAAATAAGTATCACTTCCCCATATTTTCTTAAGGGCAATCTCTCTTTGCAACAAGTCATTTTTATATTCGCAAAGCATTTTTAATAATTCATTTTCCTTTGGCGATAAGGTTTGTACTTTTCCTTCAAAGATCAATTCGCGAAGGCGGGGATTAAAATGGTATTTACCCATATCAAATTCAGCATTAACTTCTTCGCGATGCATTTCTTCATTGCGTTTTAGAATTGCTTTTATTTTCAGTAATAAAACTTCGCTGTCAAATGGTTTGGTTATATAATCATCCGCACCTAATTTATACCCCTGTATAATATCATCCTTCATGGTTTTGGCTGATAAAAAGAATAACGGAACATCAGGATTGATATCTCTAATTTCTTCGGCCAAAGTAAAACCATCCATATTTGGCATCATCACATCAAGCAGACAAATGTCAAATTTCTCCCGCTGAAAAGCTGCCAATCCCAAACGGCCATCTCTTTCCAACACCACTTCATAATCGTTTAATTCTAAATAATTTTTCAATACCATGCCCAGGTTGTTATCATCTTCACACAATAATATTTTTGGTTTAACTGCTTCCATGTTTATTAATTTATTAGCAAATAAAATTGATTCAAAATTGTTGTAACGAAGTTAACGACTAATTTTTTGTTAAAGGTAATGTTTGTGCAACCCTACAAATTTTGTGCTGCTTTTTTTGACACCCAAAACAGGCGCTGGTTTAATGGTACTTTATTAAAAAAAAGCCATCCTTTTTTATAGGATGGCTCTTAAATAATTTATATAAAAAGTTATTTAAAATCGGCTTCTGAAACGCCTTCATTTAATTTGAAATCTACATATTTTATCGGAAATTCTTGTCCGCCTTCATTTCTGGTAACCATAAAAGGGAGTAAAATATTGCCTACCTTTTTGTAGTCTCCATATTCAACAGTGGCAATATTGTCCTGTCCATCTTTTTTAGTAGTAATTTCTTCCTTTAATAATAAGCCGCTTTTAATGCTGTATTCCTGAACCGTTAATTTACCGCTTGGCGAAACTACTTTCATGCGATAGGTATCTTCGTCACCAATTTTACCCGTACCCAAATAATCAGTTTTGTATGCTGCGTTGCTGATATAAAATAATTGAGGAATTATTCCTTTATCGTCAAGAGCCTCCTTAATTTCAGGTGCTGTCATATCTTTTTTTTGTGGTCCTTGTTGCATAAAACCTTTGCCACCATCAAAAACCATTTTCATAACGGTCATAGTGCCCATTTTAAGTTCCATCAACTGTTTGTTGGGGTTCATTTTTTTCTCCGTTCCTGCAAATGACCTGCCCATCATATCTACACTAAAATTGGCAGTAATGCTATTAATTTTACTTATTTCATCTTTACCACCAATGGCTTTTAAATAACTGTTTACAATTTCATAAACCGAAATATTATTGGTTGTTTTTGAGGTCTCCTTTACTTTGGGGTCAATGGCTTTTTCTACAATAAGGTCAGCATACCTGTCGTATTTTTTAATGGGATATCCGAGCCGCGCTAATTTTGGTAAAATAATGCTTCCGTTGCCCACAATTACGATGCGGCTATTGCTTTCGTTATAATATTTGTCTGATACATTTTTTAAGTCGGCCAAACTAACCCCATTTATTTTTTGCAGGTAGGTTCTGTAAAAATCTTTAGGCAAATTATTGATTAAAATATTGGCTGCGTAGGTTGCTGTAAGGGCAGGATCTTCCATACCTAAGGCAAAAGAACCATTGTATTTGGCTTTTGCGTTAGCCAATTCTTCAGCTGTAATTTTACCATCTCTCATATTTAAAATTTCCGAAAAAATTTCTGCAGCCGCACTATCTACTTTATCGCTGCGAACAGCTGCACTGGTAGTAAACATACTCTGAAAGCGACCGCTGCCAATTCTTGAATAGCTGCCATAAGTAAAGCCATGTTTTTCGCGAAGGTTCATAAACAATTTACTTTCTGCACCGCCACCCAAAATTTGATTGGCAACCAATAAAGCATGGTAATCTTTATTGTTCATTGGGTTATTTACCAAGTTGCCAATATTTAATTCGCCCTGTACTGCTGTTGGAATATCTACAAAATCTATTTCAGTCTTTAAAGGATTTTCTACCAAAGGGATAGTTGGTAAAACTAATTTTTTACCTGTCCAGTTACCAAAAGCCTTTGTAGCAAGTGCTTTTGCGGCTTCCGGCGTAATATCGCCAACAAAAGTTAAGTAAGATCTTGAGGGTGTAATGTAATTTTTATATGCTTCTTTAATAGCTGCAAGGGTTAATGATTTTACCGTTTCTTCGGTTGTAAATTCACCCATTGCGGTTTGTTTTCCATAGCTTAATGCAGCGTTAACTCTTGCCGCAATTGCGGGGGCACTTTTTTCATTTGCTTTTAAACCGGTAAGGGTCATCGATTTTAATTTATCGAATGATGCGGCTGGAAATGCAGGATTTTTTAATCCATCGGCCATAAGCATAAAGGCTTTATTAAAATACCTTGTTAAAGCACTTGCAACACCGCCTGAAGAATAAAGATTAACCTGAGCGCCCATTAAATCTACTGCTTCATCAAATTTATCCTTGGGCATGGTGATAGTTCCTTCTCCCAGCATTTGTCCCATTAAATCAAGCAGACCTGCTTTTTTTCCTTCAAATACAGGCCCTGCATCAATGTTTAAAGTAGCGCTTATTTTGGGTAGTTTATGGTTTTCCACTACTAAAATGGTCATGCCGTTTGGCAAGGTAAATATAACAGGATCTTTTATGGAAATTACCGGTGCGGGTCCTGCTGCAGGCTTTTTAGATCTGTCAACTTTCATTTGTGCAACAACAGGCTGTAATAAAACAAGGCCTAAGGCAGCTATAATTATTTTTTTCATTTAATTAATTTTAATCGATGTGTTATTTTGATAAGGTCTGTTGAATATTGCTACGCTTACTTTTTAGGCAGGTAGTAAATAACTACGCGCTGGTTTTTGTTTAAATATTTTTTTGCAACATTCTGAATATCCTGGCGGGTAATTTTTCTGATTTCTTCCAATTCCATATTTATGTTATTGGTATTTTTATAAAAGGTATACCCATTGGCCAGGTTTTCTGCAACACCAAGCATTTTACTGTTTTTACCAATAAAATCATTTTCAAATTGATTTTGCAGTTTTGTAAATTCTTTTTCAGATATTAGTGTTGTTTGCAGTGTGGCAATTTCATCATCCATATCTTTTAGTAAACTGTCTAAAGGCGTATCATTATTAGGTAAAGCGAAGTTTATGTAGGCGCCATAATCTTCCAAAGCATAATTAAAAGAAGCTACAGTTAAGGAATTCTTTTTTTCATCAACCATTTTTTTGTACATGCGGCTACTGTTACCCTGGCTCAATACTGCAGATGCCATTTCCATTGCTTTTGAATCTTTACTGGTTTCTCCAGGAACGCGATATCCGGCAATAATGGCTGGTATTTGAATATTACTATCATAAGCAGTATCAATGATTTGCTTTGTTATTGGATCTTCTATAAATTGGGTACGGGTAATGGTTTGGCCAGATGGGATATCTGCAAAATAGTTTTCTACAAGCGTTTTTGTTTTGGCAATATCAATATCGCCGGCAATTACCAATACAGAATTGGAAGGGGAATAAAACTTTTTATTGAATGCTTTAAATTCACCAAGTGTAGCTGAATCCAAATCGGCCATGCTGCCAATTGGAACCCACCTGTAAGGATGTTTTACAAATAAATGTTTAGCCAGTTCGGATAAGATATTTCCATAAGGCTGGTTATCTACCCTTAATCTTTTTTCTTCTTTAACTACTTCATTTTGAGTTTTAACACCTACCTCATTTATAACTGGGTGCAGCATACGTTCGCTCTCCAGCCAAATACCTGTTGCCAATTGATTGGATGGAAATACTTCGTAATAAAATGTACGGTCCTGCGTTGTGTTTGCATTATTCTGACCACCATTGCTACTAACTATTTTCATAAATTCACCTCTTTTTATATTGTCACTGCCTTCAAAAAGCAAATGTTCAAAAAAGTGTGCAAAGCCGGTACGGTTAGGCTGTTCATCTTTACTACCCACATGATACATAACAGATACTGCAACAACCGGCGCAGATTTATCCTGGTGTAATATTACATGCAAGCCATTTTTTAAATTGTATTCTGTAAAAGCTACTTTTTGCGCTTGCGAGGTTAAGGGTGCTGAAAGCAGAAAAAGGTACAAGATTCTTTTTTTCATATTTTTTTTAGATTAAGTGACAAAATTAAGCAGATATTCATAGAGTGGCTCTTTGATTTCAACAGATTTTAAAAAAACTAACCCGCATTAAAAATTTTGTTTAATCGACAAATTGGCTTTATAGAATTAGGCAGATCATTTGCAAACCTGCTATTTTAAGCTGGTTTTTACCTTTATAAATTAAGCTGAAAAAAAATAAAACTGGCATTAAGTAAATTTGGTTAACATTACAATCCGCCTATTTCTTAAGCTTTGTAATTTGTAAGCGGCTTTTTTTTGAATTTATAACCAGTTTTTCCTTTATACCCTTCGCCTCCCCAGCCGGCGGGCTGCGTAACTGCAACGCCGCTCCATTGGCTTCTTTCATAAAAAATAAGCTGCGCATTTTTTATTGAATCCGCCCACGGCGGTCCGAACCCAATGAGGCGGCTTATGCAATTACTGGTATTCCTAAAGGCATGCTGCGAAGGGTATCATTTATTGGAAATGTATAATTTTCAGTACCAAAATATAGCTACCAAGCACAAATACAAATGCGAATCGAAACGCTTGAAGATCAGTTGTATCTTATATAAAAGTAAAACAACATAGATTATAAGGCTTTTGCGAATTAACTACCTAATCCAATGGCTTTATATTAAAATACTTTTCAGGTGTTACCTATACCCTTATTCGGGATGCTTTATGTGGACAAATCACGAAAAATAAAAAATTGAAGACCATAATTACAGGTAGTTTATTTTTAAGACCCTTTAATTGATCAGGTGTATTTGAAGGTGTTAAAATGTAATGGGTGCATACCCTACAGGTAGGTTTTTAAAATAAATTTTTTTGCCTGCTAATATCTAAATTGCTTAAACCATGTTAAAATAAATCAGCTGATTACCAACGATCTTTCAAGCGAAACGCATTACTATATTATTTTGCCAGGTTAAAAAAAAGCCAATCAACCCTACACTTTAAAGTAATTACTTATTAAAAAAGTTTAAAATATTTGCGGCTCCATTTGTGAAATAAAACTAAAAAAATTAACTTACCTAAAATATTAAAATGGCAAAAAAAGAAGCTTTTATTGCGTCAGTAAAAGATGGTTATCAGTTTAAAGGAGAAAGTGTAAAAATTGGGGCTGCCATTTTAGATGGAACGGTACTGCCGGAGGCAGGTATTTACCTTCCTTTAAAAACAATGAACAGGCACGGTTTAATTGCAGGTGCTACCGGTACCGGTAAAACCAAAACCCTGCAAATGATCAGCGAATATTTAAGCGATGCGAGTGTGCCCGTTTTATTAATGGATATTAAAGGAGACTTGAGTGGTATTGCTGCCATCGGTACCGAAAATGAGCTGATAACCAATAGATACCAGCAGTTAAATATGGTGTATAAGCCGGAGCAGTTTACGGCGGAATTACTAACCCTTACCAATCAAAAAGGAGTACGGCTTAAGGCAACCGTAAGTGAATTCGGGCCAATTTTACTAAGTAAGATTTTAGAATTAAATGATACGCAGGGGGGTGTTGTAGCGCTTATATTTAAATATTGCGATGATACTGCTTTACCGCTGCTCGACCTTAAAGACTTTATTAAGGTACTGCAATATATTGGTAATGAAGGCAAAGCGGAGATTGAAAAAACCTATGGCAAAATCTCAACTACTACTACCGGTACCATATTACGTAAGGTTATTGAATTACAGCAACAGGGTGCCGATATTTTTTTTGGCGAAAAAAGTTTTGAGGTAAATGATCTGATGCGGATCGATGAAACCGGCCGTGGTATAATTAATATTTTAAGGGTAGCCGAGCTGCAGGATAAGCCCAAATTATTTTCAACATTTATGTTGCAATTGTTGTCCGAATTATATGCTACCTGCCCCGAGGAGGGTGATTTAGACAAACCAAAACTGGTTATTTTTATCGATGAGGCGCACCTCATTTTTCAGGAGGCCAGCGCGGCATTGCTGCAACAAATTGAGACCATCGTAAAATTAATCCGGTCAAAAGGAATTGGTATTTTCTTTTGTACGCAAAATCCCATGGATGTGCCTGCTGCGGTACTGGGGCAGTTGGGTTTAAAAATTCAACATGCCCTGCGTGCTTTTACTGCAGCCGATAGAAAGGTAATAAAGTTAACGGCCGATAATTATCCCGAATCTGAATATTATAAAACCGAAGACCTGATAACACAGCTTGGTATTGGAGAGGCATTGGTAACCATGTTGAATGAAAAAGGTATTCCAACACCATTGGCGCAGGTAATGTTATGCTCGCCAAGAAGCAGGATGGACGTGCTTACAGCCGGTGAAATTGAAAATATTGTAAGTAAATCTACCATTGCAGCTAAGTATAATGTTGAAATTGACAGCAATAGCGCCTATGAAATTTTGACGGCAAAATTACAGGAAGCTGCAACTGCAGGGCAACAAAATAATGCAGGAGGTTCAAAAGATGCGGAATCTACATTTGAGAAAATTGCTAATAATAGTATTGTCAAAAGTATGGTTCGTACCGCCGGCAATACCATTGTTCGTTCCTTGCTGGGGTCTCTGGGCTTAGGCGGCAGGAGCTCCCGAAAAACGACCAATTGGTTTTAAAAGTTGAGGGTATTAATTACCAGTTTTAAAAGGAGCCTTCAATATCAGCCGGGGCTTTATTAAATTTGCCGGATGAAAAAGCTAAATACAATTGTAAAACATCGTTTTGGTCCGGTGGTTCTGCTTACCTTAATAATTTGTAGTATTAGTTTTATTACAAGGTTGGTGCTATTAATAAAAAGCATTTCCAATATTGGGTTTTCACCACTATATTTTCCCGGTATTTTTATAATCGGCTTATTTTATGATCTTGTTGTAAGCAGTTTTTTTAGCATTCCAATAGCGATCTATTGTTGGTTGATAACCGATAGTTTTTATAAAAATAAATGGCAACGAATACCTTTATTTTCCTTGTATTTTATCCTTATCTTTTTAATTATAAGTATTGCCGGTAGTGAGATTGTTTTTTGGAATGAATTTAATGTACGCTTTAATTTTATTGCAGTTGACTACCTTGTTTACACCAATGAAGTGTTAGGCAATATTCAGGAGTCTTATAATATGCCAGTAATTATTTCAATAGTTGTTACAACAACCATTGTTGTACTTATTTTGGTAAAAAAATATTTACTGGCCTCTCAGCAGGTATCAATGCACTTTGGAAAAAGAAGTGCTTCTTTCTTTATTTTCTTACTGTTTCCATTGGCGGCTTATTTTTTGGTAAATACCCGTATAAAAAATATCAGCAACAATAATTATGTAAATGAACTGGGGGGCAATGGGGTATACGAATTTGGTGCAGCATTTTGGAACAATGAGCTTGATTACAATCGTTTTTATTTGGTAAGAAATGATACCGCTAATTTTAAAATATTAAGGACACAATTGCAAACCTCCAATGCAATATTTGTTGCCGATCCGCTTAGTGTGGAAAGAGTAATTAAAAATGATAGCGCCGAAAAAAAATGGAATATCGTTTTAATATCTGTTGAAAGTCTTAGCGGGGATTATTTAAAATATTTTGGCAATAAAGAAGGCATCACACCTTTTTTAGATTCACTGGTCAATAAAAGTTTATTTTTTAAAAATTTTTATGCATCCGGAACCCGTACTGTGCGGGGCCTGGAGGCGCTTTCTTTGGCCATAACGCCAACACCCGGCCAATCTATTGTACGGCGCCCAAATAATGAGGGCATGTTTACCATGGGCAATATTTTAAAAAACAAAGGTTATGATGTAAATTTTATTTACGGAGGCAATAGCTTTTTTGATAATATGGGTTACTTTTTTGGTAATAGCGGATACACGGTTTTAGATATTGGTGATATACCTAAAGATATGGTACACCATAAAACAGCCTGGGGTATTGATGATGAGGCATCCTTTAATTTTTGCCTGCAACAATGTGATAAAAGTTATGCAAGTGGTAAATTGTTTTTTAACCACCTGATGACAATTAGTAACCACCGCCCATACACCTATCCTGATGGCCGAATTGATATCCCGTCTGCATCGCAAAGTATGCAGGGGGGCGTAAAATATACTGATTATGCCATTCATAAATTTTTGACAGATGCTGCTGAAAAGCCCTGGTTTAATAATACGGTATTTGTTATTGTATCTGATCATTGTTCGCGTAGTGCCGGTAAAACAGACCTTCCTGTAAACAGGTACCATATACCTTGTTTTGTTTATGCGCCTCATTTGGTTACCCCGTTAATTGAAGAACGTCTTACCAGCCAAATTGATATTGCGCCAACCTTATTGGGTATGATGAACCTTAATTATACCAGTAAGTTTTTAGGGTTTGATCTTTATAAAACGCCAAAGCAGCGAGACAGGGCATTTATAAGCACTTACCAAAATATGGGGTTTATAAAAGACGGGAAACTGGTTGTTCTAGACCCTCAAAAAAAAGTTGCCATGTATGAACCAAATTTTTTAACTGGTTCAGCAATTGGAGTGGCTTTAAACGATAGTTTGGTAAACGAGGCCATTGCATGGTACCAGGGAGCCAGTTATCTCTATAAATATAAAAAATATATATTCAAAAAATAGTGTATTAATGAACTGAAAATCAATAAAATATAACATTTTATTTTAATAAATAACAAGCTATTAACTGTATAAACTGGGCAAAAACAGTAGAAAATCTTGCAGAATACTGTAGAATCTATTATCTTCGAATCGGTTTTTCATAGGATATTGGATTTTAAAGCGGGACTAGATTTCTATCTTGGTCCCTTTTTTTACTCTTTTTAGGCTGTTTATCGCT
Organism: Ferruginibacter sp.; assembly: GCA_043732685.1. Taxonomy (GTDB): domain Bacteria; phylum Bacteroidota; class Bacteroidia; order Chitinophagales; family Chitinophagaceae; genus Ferruginibacter. Next base: position 14,220 of record JAYTHI010000373.1, read on the forward strand.
AGTTTTTGCTAAAACTTCCGTTTTATTACAACTTTAATATAATTCATTTTTGCGCTTGATAATTTTTGTAACTCTTTTCCTCTTTTTCTTTTAATTTCATTAATGCAATGGGAAAGAGATAAAAGCATTATTTTAAAAAAGTGTTTGAAATACTAAAAATTGTAGTTTTTGGTTATTTAAAAATTTGTAAAATATCATTTTTAAAAAATTACTGTCTGCCATTATAATATTTGCAAATAACAAGTCATAAACATAGCTGCAATACGCTAATTAGAGTTTATCTATTGCACCATCTTTAGTAATTGTTACCTTTTTTTCGGCCTGCAAAAAGTTGGTTACTTTCCAAAATTTTTCTTTTTTAATGCCCTCCATATTTTTAATCATTTCTCCGGGGGGTACAGCCTGATTAGCTATTTGTTTTAAAATTTCAGCACTAATCCATTCAAATTCTTCTTTACTAATAACCAAATCATTTTGGTTGATGCAGTTATCGCAAATACCACAAGCTTTTACACCTTTATCATTAAAATAAGCGGCAATTTGTTGGCTTCTGCATATAATGGTTTCCTGTACATATTTTATTATGGCTAGTACCCTGCACTCGAATTGATCTTTTCTTTTTAAATAATCAGCAAGGTTTATAACAAAACTATCAGCATACATTCTATTTTGTAGCAGGGTTATTTGTGGTTTGTCTTTGCGGGTGGTATAATTTACTATGCCATATTGGTGTAATTGTACCAATTGCATCAGCACATCGGCTAAAGGTTTTTGTATAAATTTTGCCAGCTGGGCTTCGTTTATAACTGCCTCGAAATCAAAAATCCCTTCGTATGAACGAAGCAGCCCTTTAATAAGGGATTCCAGCAAAGGATATTGCGTTTCAAAGGCAGAAAGCTGGTCTTTTTCAATGGTAAATAATAGTGTTGACGGCTTAAAAAATAGCTCATTCAGTCTTAAAACTTCCTCTTGTTCTAATGTTTTTATAGCATAGGTGGCAGTTAAAATATTTATTTTAAACGCCATGGCAAATGCCGCAATATCAAAATCGTAACTGGTTTCTTCCCCGCTGCCGGCTGCAATTTGCAGGTGGTTCATCAGAGCGATGTACACTTTTTTTATTTCGGTTTTATCCGGATATCTAAGGTTGGTTTGCAGTGTAAGGTCTGCCAATTCCTTGTTGCTGTACAGTAAAACTGCGTAGGCTCTCTTGCCATCCCGCCCTGCCCTGCCTGCTTCCTGATAATAATTTTCCAAACAATCGGGCACTTCGTAATGTACAACTACACGCACATTGGGCTTGTCAATACCCATCCCAAAAGCATTGGTGCAAGCCATTACCCTGGTGGTATCATTTATCCAATCTTCCTGCCGCTTATTGCGTTCTTCATTGCTTAAACCCGCATGGTAATAACTTGCGTTAATTTTATTCATACGTAAAAGATCTGCTATAACTTTAGTATGTCGCCTGCTTTTACAATACACAATGGCACTTCCTTTTACATTGTTTAAAATTTCTACCAGTTTATTTTGTTTGGAGGGCACATTAAAAATACTGTAAGAAAGGTTGGCTCTTTCAAAGGATTGCTGAAAACGTTGTTGGTTAGCGGAGAAAGCTAATTTTTCGCAAATGTCATCCTGAACGCCAAGCGTTGCTGATGCTGTTAAGGCAATAATGGGCACCGTTGGTAAATACGCTCTAAGTTGTGCTATGCGTAAATAAGGTGGTCTGAAATCGTAACCCCATTGAGAAATACAATGTGCTTCATCTACTGCAATTAGATTTATATTAACAAGGGGCAGGTATTCTAAAAATAGGGAAGACTCCAGTCTTTCGGGGGATACATACAAAAATTTATAGTTGCCGTGTGCAGCATTTTGCAAGGTTCTTTTTACTGCTAAAAAACTCATGCCACTATAAATGGATAAGGCATTGATGCCCTTGTTCGTTAAATTTTGAACCTGGTCTTTCATTAAGGCAATAAGCGGACTAATAACCAAACAGATTCCTTCTTTTGCCAACGCAGGTACCTGAAAACAGATTGATTTACCGCCACCGGTAGGTAATAATGCCAAAATATCCTTTCCATCCAATACTGCCTTAATGATGTCTTCCTGCATTGGTCTGAAGGCATCATGATTCCAATATTTTTTAAGTATTTCCTTTGGTTCCTGCAAAACTTTTATGGTTGAATTAATAGGATGGCTGTAACTAATTTGTAATTAAAAATATTTCAGGGCAATAAATTTTTACTAAAACTGATGCCTGATTCAATTATAAATTAGTAAAAAAACTTTTCAGTTACGCAACTTAAATTTCGTTGTTTCCTGTTTTATCCGGGTAAATATACAAGAATTACAATACCTTTTTAAAGTTGAGTCTGATAGAATTTATAGCCAGAATTACATCGCTAAAACCCATTGCAAGTGCTGCTACACCGGGATGCAGCATGCCCATGGATGCAATAGGAATGGCCACAATATTATACAGAAATGCCCAAAATAAATTTTGTTTGATGGTGGTAAAAGTATGTTTACCCAAACCCAATGCCAGGGGTAAATGCTGAATGCCTTTGTTCATTAAAACTACCTGGGCACTTTGCATGGCCAATTGCGCTGCATCGCTCATTGAAATGCCGATGGTTGCCTTTGCCAATGCGGGCGCATCGTTAATGCCATCACCTACCATTGCAGTGGCGTTTACCTTATTCAGTTGCTCGATCAGCTGTAATTTTTCTGCCGGCTTTTGCTGTGCAAAAACAGTGTCAATACCCAGGGCAGTAGCCACTTTAGTACATCTTTCCAAACTGTCACCACTTAATAAAATGGTTTTTATATTTTTTGAATGCAGGTAATTAATAACTTCTTTGGCTTCTGTTCTAATCTCGTCTTCCATATTTACCCAGCCTGCCAATACCTTATTTTTGGTAAGATATGCGGTGTGCATTTCTTCCTGATCAATATTTACTTCAGGGTTGTAATTACCCAATAGATAGACATTACCTTCTGTATCTTCTGCCTTCATTCCCTCACCCTTTATCTCCTCCACTTTTTTAAAGGGAATGGCATTGTTTATTTTCCATTCTTTACTTATAGCCTTTGCAATAGGATGATTTGAAAATTTTTCTATTGAAAATACTATGCGTTTAAAATCTTCTTCAGATAATCCAATGGAATGATAACCGGTAATTTTAAATTGTCCCTTTGTAAGGGTACCGGTTTTATCAAACACCACGGTTTTAATATCTTTAAATAACTCAAGACTTTTTGCATTGCGAAAAAGTATGCCATTTCTTGCTGCCCTACCCAAGCCAACTGCAATAGCGGCTGGTGTTGCAAGCCCCATTGCACAGGGGCAACTTATAACCAATACCGCAATACTTCGCATTAAGGAATTGGTGGCGTCCACGTTAAAAATAAAATGATTTACAATAAATGTAAGCACCGAAATGCTTAAGACCAGCGGCACAAATATGGCGCTTATCTTATCTGCCAGTTGCTGTATGGGCGGCTTTTCACTTTGAGCCTGTTTAAACAGCGTCAATATATTACTGAGTACGGTATCCTTGCCCACGGCTGTTACCTGTGCCTTTACAGTTCCTTCAATAAGCAGGCTACCACCAATAAGCTCCTCTTTTTTTTGCTTGGCTACCGGCTTGCTTTCCCCTGTCATAAGCGCTTCATTAACCTGTGCGGCTCCCCATAATATTTTGCAATCTATTGGCACCTGTTCTCCGCTTTTTATTAAAATAAGGTCGCCTACCCTTAGTTGTGTATTTTCTACCGGAAAAATATTTTCCTTATGTTCCTCATCAAAAGCAATCATATTGGCCATTACGTTTTGTTGGCCGGCTAATTTATTCAGTTCTTTTTGTGTGGTGGCAACCGACCTTTTCTCTATCCATTCTCCTAAAAATACCAATGTAATTATGGTGGCGGTGGTTTCATAAAAAATATAATCCATACCCTTATTACTGATGGTACCAATAAGGCTGTAGATAAATGCAGCTGTAGCGCCAATGGCAATAAGTACATTCATATTTGGCACGCCACCACGCAGGCTTTTAATGGCACTTACACCAAAATATCCCATTCCAACAATATAAACAGGCAGGCAAATAGCCAGTTGTATCAAGGGGTTCATTAAAAAATGAACATGCAGGGGAAGCATGTGTACCATTAACACCAGGGTAAAGGGAAGGCAAAATAAAAACCGTTGCAAATGAGACCTGAAAATTTTGAAGGCAGGTTTTGAGGGTGAAATTTCGGGCGTATTGGTTACGGTATAACCTAAACCTTCGATGCCTTTTACCAATTGAGTTTTTAATTTATTTTCTTCCAGATCAAAACTAACATCACCTCCTATGAAATTGACTTTTACATTTTTTAATCCTGCTTTATTAAGGTATTTCGAAATTGTTAAGGCACAGTTGGTGCAATCCATCCCATCTACTTTCCATTCAACTTTTTCCATTCTGTAAAATTATAATTTGCAGATTATAGTTAATTGCTATAATAGGAAAATATCTTTGTACCATGGAATTAACTTTTAAACTTAAAGATATTCAACAGGCTGCGCAGCAATTTAACCTTGTTGCTGCAGGATACAGCGTTTTTGCCTTACATGGCGAAATGGGCGCTGGTAAAACAACTTTTGTACAGGCCGTTTGTAATCTTGAAATGATTATGGATACCGTTTCCAGTCCGACATATTCAATTATTAATCAATATGTTACAAAAGATGGCAAGTTTCTTTATCATATAGATCTGTATCGGTTAAAGAACGAGGCGGAGGCTATAAATGCAGGGGTGGAGGATTATTTATATTCCGGTTGCCGCTGTTTTGTGGAGTGGCCCGAAAAAGCGACGGGTATTTTTCCTGAAAATACTTTACACCTTACCCTAACTACAATTGATAGTAATACCCGAAAGCTGAAAATTAATTTGTAATTTGTACGCTTTCAACGATAATTATTATGGCAACATCAAAACCATTTGTATCACCTTCATTTTCGTACGAAACTTTAGAGGAAACACTTGATGTAAAACGCAAGGGAGAGGAATTAAATATTGGTATTCCTAAAGAATCGTCTTTTAATGAAAACCGGATTGCTCTTACACCGGAAGCTGTGGGTGTAATGGTTGCCAACGGACATAGGGTAGTAATTGAAACCAATGCCGGCGAGGGAGCCAGTTACAGTGATAAAGATTACAGTGAGGCAGGCGCAAAAATTGCCTACGATAAAAAGGAAGTTTTCGAATGTGAGATATTGGTAAAAAGTGCACCGGTAAGTGAGAGTGATTGTGAATTGCTTAAACTTAACCAGTATATTATTTCGCCCATTCATCTGGCCGTTATGAAAAAGGAAATACTGCAAAAGATGATGGACAAAAAGGTGACCGCCTTAAGTTTTGAAAATTTAAAAGATGATAGCGGTCATAATCCGATAGTGCGCAGTATGAGCGAGATTGCAGGGAGTGCGGTAATGCTTATTGCTGGCCAGTATTTAAACAATGCCAACCATGGCAAGGGCGTATTGGTAGGCGGTATTAGTGGTATACCACCTACAAAGGTTATAATTATTGGAGCAGGTATTGTAGGTGAATATGCAGCACGCACAGCGTTGGCGATGGGTGCCAGTGTAAAGATTTTTGATAATAGTATTTACCGTTTAAAAAGATTACAAAATAATATAGGCGGAAGGTTATGGACCTCCGTTATAGAGCCTAAAATTTTAGCGAAGCAACTAAAAACTTGTGATGTTGCCGTTGGTGCTTTAAGCAGCACAGGAGGCAGAACACCCATTGTAGTATCTGATGAAATGGTAAGCCAAATGCGCCCCGGAACAGTAATAGTAGATGTTAGCATTGACAGAGGTGGCTGTTTTGAAACAAGCGAAGTAACCACTCACGAGAAACCGGTTTTTAGAAAGTATGATGTTATACATTACTGTGTACCAAATATACCAAGCGGATTTGCCCGTACTGCCTCGCAAGCCATCAGTAATGTACTTATGCCGCTATTATTAGAAACTGCAGACGATGGCGGTATTGATAATGTGGTGTGGTATAAAATTAATATTCGTAGCGGTATTTATATGTTCAAAGGCAGTCTGACTAATTTTTATTTAAGCGAAAGATTTGATTTAAAATATACCGATTTAAACCTGCTGATAGCCAGCAGGCGGTAAGCTTTTAAATTTGTTTTACTTAACTAATAGCGGTGAAGTTTATTCGAAAAATATAAATTATTCAACAATATTTTAAGGAAAATCGATCAAATTGTATTTACAAAAATTTAATTTGGCTGCACTAATAAGATAGCAAAATCAATCCTTCTTTCAAGTTTATCTTGTAAAATATAGTAAATTATTTATCCTTTTAAAGGGTATTGATTTTAAAGCAACACTTAAACAATTTGCTAATTGTACTACTATCCTAATATTTTAAAACCAGGTAATGCCATTTTTTTCTCCTTTTTTAGAACGTTTTAGAAGAGTAACCAGTAGCGGAAGCTATTTACCCGAAGTTGACGGCTTGCGATTTATAGCCATTTTTTTAGTTGCGTTTTTGTTGCACATGGGCACCTATATCCATGGTCATGTTTTGCACCTCGATACTATGGGGTTACTTTATGGCCTGTGTTGGAATGGTGACTATGGGGTGACATTTTTTTTTATCATCAGTGGTTTTATTTTGTCACTACCTTTTGCACGGCAACATTTTTTTAAGGCGAAAAAAGTTAGTATAAAAAATTACTTACTACGTCGTGTAACCAGACTGGAACCTCCCTATATTTTAAGTTTGGTCATTTATTTTATTTTACGGGTATGGGTAATGCGCTATGAAAGTTTTAATGAATTATTACCCCATTTTTGGGCATCCCTATTTTATCTTCATAATATAGTCTACCAAGCGCATCCAATTGTAAATGCCGTAGCCTGGAGTCTGGAAATTGAAGTGCAATTCTATTTATTAGCCCCCCTGCTATGTTATATTTTTTGCTTAAAAAACAACAATTTACGACGTACTATCTTATGTACTTTAATACTATTGGGCGTAGCACTGGACTTTAAACAGCAATACCATATTGGCACTATATTAAACAAAGGGGGCAATTTTATAGCAGGTATGTTAATGGCTGATCTATACCTTTTACGAAAAAAGAATTTTAACGCCTCATTTTTTACAGCCATTGGCGCAGGTTGCTTTATAGTGGCGCTCTTTGTACCGGCATATTATGTAAGCATATGGTTTTGTATAGGAAAGCTACTTTTAATATGTATATTTTTCTTTTTGGGACTTACCAATGCAACACTAAAAAAATGGCTCAGTTTTCAGCCCATTACAATTATTGGAGGTATGTGTTATTCCATCTATTTAATTCATCAGGGTATTTTAGGTGCTTTAAGACACCATTTTGCAAATATTGTTTTTAGTAATATTTACTGGATCAACGGTGCCATTCATTATATTCTTGCAGTATTTTTTATTTTATTGGTAAGTGGGGTATTTTTTTTACTGGTCGAAAAACCTACTATGAAAAGGGATTGGTATAAAAAATTATTTAAAGTACAGCTAAAATAAAATACTCCTTATTTTGAAACATGTATAACTACGCCACTTATGATTGCAGTTGATTAAATTAATTGAATTAGGTAGATCTTTCGTTAACCTGCTATTTTTAGCTGGTTTTATCTTTCTAAATTAAATTGGTTAAAAAACAAAACTGGTATTAAGTAACTTTGGTTAACATTAAAACCCGCCTATTTCTTAAGCTTTGTAATTTGTTAGCGACTTTTTTTTGAATTCATAACCAGTTTTTCCTTTATACCCTTCGCCTCCACAGCCGGCGGGCTGCGTAACTGCAACGCCGCCCATTGGCTTCTTTCAAAAAAAATAAGCTGCGCATTTTTTATTGAAT
>JAYTHI010000374.1:0-2358 GCA_043732685.1 Ferruginibacter sp.
CGCACAACCGCCTGCTTTACAAATTGAAATGAAAATGTAGCACCAGCAAGGAGCAGAGGAGAAAAAAATATTATTTGACTTGTTTGTCGGACAACAATATTTTGAGATTTGAAATCTGATAACTTATTGAGACAGCCTGCATCGCACAAATCTGTCTGAATGCTCCCGATATTTTACAGTGTAAATAAAGGATTCAAGAATAGCATTACACAATCTGTACACTTCTAATAATGTTTTATAAACGGATAAATATGTACAAAATGTGGCTGGCAATTCATAAGGTGCCATTTTGATGTAGCTAAAACTATTTTCTTTCCTTTATAGCATCCACTCAATTAATAATGACTGTAATGTTATTAATTAGTTATATCTAATAATTATAATATACAAATTAACAATAATTTTATACATTTCCTGAAATGGTTGATTTAAATTTTTTTTGATGTAGATCTGCTATTATTCATAGCTAAAAATTATAAAGGATGCCGGATATTTCATTAAATAATAAAATTTAGAGTTATGGCAAAAGATACTGTTGGTTCAGAAGAAGCCATAAAAACTGTTCCCTTATTTGCGTTTAAATCTGGTGCAGCACTCGTTGATTTGAAAGTAACAAAAGCAGATGAAGAAATATTTACCGCAGCTATCGCCCCTGCCAAACCCCTTCTCGTTTATAATGGCGGCGTTATATTGGAAAACGTAGCTGTTTACACCATATTCTGGGGCCAAAATTGGTCTGCTTCTGCTATTTATAAAACCATGGCTCAAAATATTAATTATTTTTTTTCAGTCATATTGAAGAGTCCCTTAATGGATCAGCTTTCAGAATATAATACTCCTGACCATACCATCGGATATGGATCCCTGGCCGGGACCAATACTATCTCCACACTTGCACCGCTTAGTGGGACAAGCATAACAGATACAGACATTCAAAATGCACTTTCCGGATGGATAAAAGCAGGCACTGTTGCACCTGTTTCTAAAAACAGGCTATATTTTATTTATACAGACATAAATGTGAAAGTAATCATGGGTGGAAGTGCATCTTGCACCAATTTTTGCGGCTACCACAATAATAGTAGTGCTACCTATTATGCAGTAATGCCCTTTCCAAGTTGTGCAGCTTGCCTTGGTGGGCTTAGTGCCATAGATGCCTTAACGGGAACTTCTTCTCATGAATTGTGTGAGGCTATTACGGATCCAGTTCCAGGTACCGGATGGTACGACCCAATAAATGGTGAAATTGGAGATATTTGTGCCTGGAAATTTAAAAAAATAGAAACCTATACTGTTCAAATGGAATGGAGTAATAAGGATGGTCAATGTTTATGATGCTAAAACCGGAACCATTTTTGCTTTTGCTTTGAAGGGATCGGATGATTATAAATTTAATGCAAATTTTGGTTCAAACCTTTGAAGGGTTTGCTGAATATTTTCTTAAAAAAAGTTCAAATATTAACGTGAAAATAATTTCTATATTTAAACTATACCAGCAACAGTTTTTATTTTGCTGCATATGCATGTGTATATTTTCTTTTAAAGTTCAATTTCCCTCTATGCCCAATCCGGAAGTCAGTTTTAAAAATAACGCCGTTACGAAACTGCCATTTGGTATAAGTGGAGGAGCAAGCCAATGGGTTAATTTTATTTGGATCATTAAATTTAAAAACTAAAATGGCATTTTCGGTGATTCTTATACTTTGTGGCATTGTAAATATTACAGAGCTGATTTACCTTTCTAAATATATTAAAGAATGGGAACGACGAAAAACAATTGCTTATGCAGGCATTTTTTTGTTTGGATTACCACTTACTATCATAGGCTTGCTATTTATAAGTTTTTACCCGCTAAAATAATAATTGTATTAAAGTATAATTGAAATATGACCTGGATTGGTTTGATATATTTATCCTTACGCGATGGATATAATAGTATTCATTTTTTCAAAAGTAAGTGGGCCATTGCAAGAAGCCTATTAACACAATAGCAGTATCAGATTTAAACAATAACACCTGATATTAATAGGAAAGCGTCTGCAACTAATTGAAGATGACAGGCTGGATTACCTGCAACCGGTGATTCAAAACCTCCATTGGGGAAGGAAGTCCCATTCTTTGTACAATACTCGCTACGTCGGCAATATAAATATACAAGCTAAACAGGGGATAGCTGTACGCTTCTACAAAATAAAAGTCTTTCTCCTTATATAAAAGGATCATTTTTAGTTTACTGATCTTGAACTTTTTTTTATCATCAAGGTATTCACCAACTATTTTATGCTTGTAATAATTAATTAAAATACTGGCTTCTTCTTTTGTGTATCGTACAAAAATTATTGTCATTCAATAAAAACT
>JAYTHI010000375.1:0-22045 GCA_043732685.1 Ferruginibacter sp.
TTTAGATTTTATTACTAATGATAACGAATTATTTGACGGTTAGTTGCAAAACTGGATTGTTGTTGCAGAAACTTATATTATGAATCATAACGCAATGCCGTTAATTTAAGGGTTGGTGGGGACACCAACCCTGGCGGGTGATCATAACTCAATGCCGTTAAGTTAAGGGTTGTTGGGGACACCAACACTGGCGCCTAGCCGTGACACCAACCCTGGTGGCTAGCCGTGGCGGTTGTTCCCAGACCACTTGCATTGTATTAACTTAACGGCATTGCATATTAAATCTACAAACAGTCAACGTGTAAATATACGTTAATGGCGATTGCCGCATTGTGCAAACAACACTGTTTTAAATTTTCTATAGGGCGCTGCACACCTGTTAATAATGGGTTTACATAAAAACCGACAAAAAATTAAATAGCAGGCTTCAATAGTTTATCATATTAATTAAATTTTTAAGATAGTGAAATCAATAAAATTTCAAACAATTTTTATAGCCGCTTCAATAATATTTAAATTAAAAGAACTGCTATAATTGAAGTCCATTATTTCTTATTTTTTTTTAACTTTTAAATTGATTAAAAACAATTTCAAAATAGGTGAATTTAACACTCCGGAATATTTTTTTTACAAAAAATAATATCAACATTTTTTAAGTGTTCCGTCCAAAAATATGACTGATTGTTTAAATTGTAATGCGGTAAAAGCTTAATCTTATTTAATAATTGCTATTAACCGGTTGGTTGATAATTGGCTGCAAATTTTGTTTAAATATCCATCTATATATTTTTTCTTACTATATATTTATACTAGCTTTATTTAGCAAATAGTACTATTTTCTTTTTGTCCCCCCGCCCTTATATCTATTAAAAAACTGCCATCTCTTAAAGCCTTTTTAGTGTACCTATCTTTTTATTTTTACCTGATCAACTAAATAAAATTTATGAAAAAAAAATTACCTACCCTTATTGCAGGTGCAGTAGCCTCCATCTTTTTAATGAACGTACTACATGCTCAAATAAAAGGGGATCCCCAATTGCAGGGTAAAGTGCAACAACCAACTGTGCAAAAAATATCTACTAAATTAAGTCCGGGTTTACAGGTATTGCACGACAATACTTCTTTTAAAATTCAAAATAAATCTGCGCTTTCATCCGATACAAAAATTGATGCCTTGCAAAAATACCTTCAAATTAAAGGGGATAAAGTTTTAGTAAATTTTACTATAAAGGACAGTGCTGCTGCTACCAGGGTTCAATTGCAAAAAATGGGTATAATTATAACGGGCGTTTATGGCCGGGTAATTTCCGGTTTTGTACCCATTGCTATTTTGCCACAATTAGAAGCTATCCGGGGAATTCGTTTTGTAAAAGCATCCTATAAACCATTGCACCAATCCATAAAAAATTCTTTTTCTGCTAACATGGTTTCAAGGGTTGCAGGGGCATCTTTTCCAAAGTTTACGCCGGTTATAAGTCAGGGTGATACTGCCGCGCTTTCTTATCTGGCAAGAAAAAAATTTAATGTAAATGGAAAGGGTGTTAAAGTCGGAATTATCTCGGATAGCTATAACAATTTAGGTACGGCGCCAATAGGGGTGGAGCAGGGAGAACTACCCGGAAAAAATAATCCCTTTGGTTTTAAAAAATCGGTACAGGTTATAAAAGACCTTGATGGTGGCGGAACAGATGAAGGCAGGGCAATGGCAGAAATTGTACATGATGTTGCCCCTGCTGCGCAACTTGCTTTTTATACTGCTGATTTTGGTGAAGCTGATTTTGCGCAGGGTATTCAAACTTTAGCTGATTATGGATGTGAGGTTATTAATGATGATGTTTATTATTTTGATGAACCATTTTTTCAGGATGGAATTATTGCACAATCAGTAGATGCAGTTAAAAAAAGAGGGATTACTTATTTTTCGGCTGCCGGTAATCAATATAATAATTCTTACGAGAGCAATTACAGGCCTACAAATGTAGCGTATTTTGGAGCTGGTAACGGTACTGCCCATAATTTTAGCGCTCCGGGTAATCCTTCCAGATACGCACAGCCCTTGTATGTACCGCCCACAGGTAGTATTATACTTTCATTACAATGGGATCAATCTTCTTTTGCTGCGAGCGGGGTAGGTGCAACAACCGATTTTGATGTGTATTTAACAGATATATTTGGAAATATTGTTGCTTATTCGGCTTCAGATAATATTAAAAGTGGAGAGCCGGTTGAAATTTTTGGATTTCAAAATAATACTAAAAATTATACTTTCTTTCTAACGATTGTTAAGTTCGCCGGACCGGAAGTGAGCAAGCTTAAATATATTTTGTATAACGATGCTCAATTTTATATAACCAAAGTACCCATTCCCGGCATATTTGCGCCAAGTTTAGTGGGGCATGCAAAAGCAGCAGGTGCTATTGCCATGGGGGCAAGTTTTTATTTTAACACACCACCATATGGCGTAGATACACCTAAAATTAATTGGTATTCGGCCTTGGGTGGGGTACCTGATTATTTTGATATTAACGGAAAGCGGATAAATCCATCATTACGTAAAAAGCCAACCATTGTAGGTCCGGATGGCGTTAATACTTCCTTTTTTGATCCCTTTGGAAATGGGGATATTTCGCAGGATGCTGATAAATATCCAAATTTTTTTGGTACTTCGGCAGCAGCACCACATGCGGCAGGGGTTGCTGCTTTGATGATTGATGCGGAAAGATTGCACCATATTACCCCTGATCAGATTCAAGGAATATTATCAGCCACCGCTACCGATATGGATAATATTTATACCGATGGATTTGATAAGGGTTTTGATTTTAATACCGGTTATGGTTTTATAAATGCAGAAAAAGCAGTGGGTAAAGTCAGGTATCCCAATAAATATATTTGCGACCTTAAACTGGATCCTCTATGTTCTGAAGATCCAAAAACTAAACGCAATTGGGTAATCAATAATCCTAACCCGTTCCCGATGGATGTTGAATATTTTGTTGAGGGTGCACACCAATTTGATTGCCTTGCTGTGCAACCGGGTTATACGAATTTTAGCACCTTAACCATTAGTAACAGTAATTGTGCAAGGTCAAATATTGCGGTATTAACCTGGAAAGATAATTTTGAAGTTCCGCATTTTGATGTAGCATATAGTACCAAAGCCAAATGTGGTGTTAATAAATTAAGTAAGGAAAATAGTGATGAAACCACAAGAGCCTTGCAGGATTTTAGCGTACCGGAAACTGCTGCTGATAATTTGGCTGAAGTATATCCTAACCCGTCTGCTAATACCTTTAAAGTTTATTTATCCCTAACAAACCAACAAGCTGTAAGCATTGATATTTATAGTCTTGACGGTAAAAAACTACAATCAAAAATTGTAAATCAATCCAAAGGAATTACAGAAATGGATGCTGCTAATTTTAAGCCGGGAGTTTACCTGATGAACATTCAACAGGGAACATTTAATAAAACCATTAAAGTAGTAAAACTATAAGGACGCAAATAAAACAGATTTTCACTTGTTGAAAGCCTGTTTTCATTTATACTGATTTTATTAAATCATTTTTAAAAATGTTAATATGCAAGTTTAGTTTTCGAAACCTTCTTATTTAATTGATCAGTAAGATAAAATTGCCGGTACAAGCAAAAAATATTTTTGATAATTTTCATCAATTATCATAAGTAAGATGATAATTTCGAATGATGATTGTGTCTTTAGTTTTTATTTACTTTAAAAAGTGTAGGTTATTTACCGTCTGCAATAAACCAGCAAGATATATTTCAGAATTCACATGCAGTTAACTTTACTCAGACTTTATGCAGGTCTTAAATTTGTTTGGTATAACAGGAGTTTATTCAGATTTGGTAGTAAAGAACTTACCTAAAAAATTTAAAAGACTGGCTGCGCCACCTAATTTTTTATCACCGGTGTATTTATTTTCACTCATATTTGAGAATTCTTTTATGGTAGAAATTCCAAATAAAATAAACAGTATTACTAATGGTACTGTTAATAATAATAAATCAAAAGTTTCCATTTATAACTTCATTTTAATATTTGCGTAAATTAAAATTGCAATAATCGTTGGAGGCCACAGGCCAATAAAAATAGCTCTCTGGGGATTTTTTAAAACAATGTAGATGTACTCCGAAATAAAAATCAAAGCAATGGCAAATAAGAAAATAAATAATTCGGTCTTTTTAAATTTGTTGATCATAAAATTGATTGATGATAAAATATTGCTAAAACGTTAGAAAATAAGCATTTAATAATGTCTTAGTTAAGAAAATTTCTCAATATTTTTTATTGGTTATTATGTAGAAAACTATTTTAAGCCTTGAAGAATCCTTATTTAAATGAATAAGCTAAAATCCTCATGAAACTAATAGAATAAACATAATCCTTCAATAATTGTTTAAGATTCAACTGCTTTTATTATTTAATAATTCAATGAAGATTTTTTTGGATCCTAAATTATGATCTTCAACTTTGTAGCAGCAATGGCAGGAGCATTTAGCCATATATAAAAATATGCAAATAGGTATACTTCGTTTTTTTTAATATATTGATATGGTTTAATTATTTTATGTAATAAATATATTAAATAATTATATTTGATTTATAATTTTGGTTTTCAAGCCTATTAATCCTTTAAATAATTATGAATAAATTTTGCCTAAGAATTTGTTTACCCTTCTTTGCTATTTTACTTTTTACTCCGTTTCTTTTTAGTCAGGATACCACTAAAACACCTGATCTCAGATTTACAAAGGAATCACCAAATAAAAATACCGATCGGTATTTAAAACCGCAGGCCCTAATTATTCCGACATCACTTTTATTGTATGGCTGTTTAAAACCTGCTATCAGGGGCATCCAAAATGTGGACGATGATATTAGGGCGCAGGTATTAAAACAATATCCAAACTTTAAAACCAGTGCAGCAGATTACCTGATGTGGGCACCCTCTGCAGCATTGTACACACTTAAAGCATTAAATGTTCCTACAAAACATAGTTTTAAAGAGCAACTTGTAATAGAAGCAGGTTCAATAATTATTACAGGTGGCGTAGGTATAGTCATGCGCAAAATAAGTGGTAGTATGAACGTTTACAATAAAGATGATACAAAGTTTCCAAGCGGACATACTGCCAATGCTTTCAGAGGAGCAGAAATTTTTCACCAGGAGTTAAAAGATAGCCATAAAGTACTTAGCTATGCAGGTTATTTTATGGCTTCTGGCGTAGGTGCACTCAGGATAATTAATAAAAATCATCTTTTAACAGAAGTGCTTGCTGGTGCAGGTTTGGGTATACTATCTACAAAATTGACTTATTGGATATTTGAAAAAATAAGGCCACGAAATTTGAAAAATAATTTGTAATAAATATTTAAATGCTGTTTTTTAAAGAAAGAATCCTGTCTCAATTTGGACAACAGCAGGTAATTTAAACGGAAGCAGTATAATTTTGTTATCTATTTAAGGATAGCGTATTTTAAAGTATCATAAAACAGTTTCTGCTTTTAAATAAATTGTAAATTTTGTACCCTTGCCTGGTTCACTTTCTACTGTAATATTGCCACCTGCAGCATCAATAATTTTTTTTGCTAAATAAAGACCGATACCGTCTCCTTCCACATCGCGATGAAGCCTGCCGTACATTTCAAAAATTCTGTCACTATCCGTTTTACTTATCCCTATTCCATTATCTTTTATCGATAGCAGTATATTATTCTTTTCTTTTGTACTTACAATATGTATCACAGGCGGCTCAAATCCCCTGAATTTAATACTATTGCTAATAAGATTAAATAGGATACTTCTGAAATTTTTTTTCGAAAACTTCAATTCTTTTACGTTAAGATTACTGATTATTCGGGTACCGGAGCGTTTGATTTTATCTTCCAGACTCCATTCAATATTTTTTATGATCTCTTCTACATCTACCATCTCCGTTGTCATCATTTCACTTTCTATTTTTGCAATAATAGAAAGGTCATTGATCAATGTCCTGAATTTTTTTACCGAAGTATTAATGATACCTAAAAATTTATTTAGTTCAGGGTCAATTACCTTTAACTTATTCATTACGCCAATACTTAATTCAATATTTCCCAGCGGCGCTAAAAGGTCGTGACTTGCGGTATAGACAAAATTATTAAGATCAGCATTTATTCTTACCAGGCTTTTAAGTTCGTTCTGTATTTTCTTTAACTCCGTGATGTCATTAAATGTTATAATGGCGCCATTAATTTTATTATCTGTCTGTTGCAGATAGGGCATTGTCATTATTTGGTACCACTTCCCGTCACCGGTTTCTATTTCTTTTGTAATAACATTTCCTTCAATAAGTACCTGTTTAATATCCTGAATAATGGTTTCAAATTTTATATTGGTAGAGATATTGCTTAATGGCCTGCCAATATCATTTGGTAACAGGTTTATCAACTTTACTGTTCCAGGTGAAAATTTCATTAGCAACAAATCTTTATTTACGAATAACTGTCCGTTTATATTGCTTCTGAAATAATTATTAAGGTCATCATTGAGCTCTAATAATTCTTTATTTTTTAACTGGTAATCTGCATTAATGCTATGGAGTTCTTCATTAACACTTTGCATTTCTTCGTTAGTACTTTGCATTTCTTCATTGGCACTCAGCAATTCTTCATTAAAGGATTGCATATTTTCGTTTGAAGCATCTATTTGTAAATAGGAAGCCTGCAATTTTTCTTTAAGTTCGTTCAGTTCTTCTTCCAGGTTAATAGTGTACTGGTCAAGGTATGTTTTTTCATTATAATTTGCAGTAACTGCAGCATTATTAGTTCCGGTTTTATCCTCCCCAATAGTTACCATTTGTATGTGCTGTAACCCTTTTTTTAATAGTAACGGACTTACCGTTAACGAAATTAAAATGGTGCTTTTATCGTGTACAATACTTATACCATTGGCAGTAATTTTTTCATTTTTTTTATAGGCAAGTCTGCTTAAGGTGTTAAATGCAACAGCAAGTGGCCGGGGTAATAAAGTAGCAAGTTGAAGGTTAAAGTTTTTTTGAAGAAGGTATTTTGAAACGTCACCATAATATTTAATAACATTTTTGTTTTCATCAATGCAAATTACCAATTGGTTCGCTTTGTTCACCAGTTCTATATTTACTGCATCAGCCAAATTATTAGAGGCATCCAATAGTAATCCTTCTCTTGAAAATGGCTCAGTAGCGTATTTTTTATCTACCAGTAAGGGTAGATTAAAGGCATCGAAGCGTACAAATCGTTTGGTTTCCAAATTACGGTACAGCTTCCATTTTTTACTGGCCACTTCCATTTTGTGAATGATAGGAATAGGGTTTTCGCTGCTACCTAAAAATAAATAGCCATCTGTTTTAAGTCCGAAAAGCAGCATCATAAAAATCTTTTTTTGTAATGCTGGTGTCATATAAATAAGCAGATTGCGGCAACTAATAAAATTCATGTTGCAATAGGGTGGATTCTTGACAAGATCATGCTGGGCAAATATTAACATTTTTCGAATGCCAGGCAGTATTTTAAACTGTTCTCCTTCCTTAACAAAATAGGCGGATAACCGGTTATCCGAAATATTTTTAATGCTTTCTTTTGAGTAAACACCCTTACCCGCATGCAGCAGCGCAACAGGGTCTATATCAGTTGCAAAAATTTTTACAATTGTATTTCTTCCTATTTCGGTTAAATATTCCTGAACTAATATTGCCAGCGAATAGGCTTCCTCACCGGTAGCGCATCCGGTTACCCAAATTTTTAATTCCTCGGATGGGCCAAGTTTATTAAATAGTTTTGGCAAAACTTCCTTTTCAATAAATTCAAATGCCTCAGGGTCTCTAAAAAATGCAGTGACACTTATTAAAAAATCTTTTGCGAGGGTTTCAACTTCTTCCCGTGATTTTTTTAAAAAATTAAGGTATTCCGTAAGTTTTGTAAAGTTGTTATAAGCCGCCCGTCTTTTTATCCTTCTTAAAATTGTAGTTTGTTTATATTCAGTAAAATCGAGCGGTAATTGTTGTTTTATAAGTTTTATTATAGCGGTAACATTAACCGCATCGGCTTTATTTTCCATGGTTACTATGCCTTCACTTTTAACATAATCCTCAATTTTTCCGGGCATTTCTTCAGGTTCTAAAATATAATCCACCATTCCTGTTGCAATGGCACTGCGGGGCATGCTATTAAATTCAGCAGTTTCAGGATCACGGGCTATTACCATACCTCCTGCTTTTTTAATGGCTCGAACTCCTTCCGATCCGTCGGTACCCAAGCCGCTAAGCACCACAGCAATGGCTTTACTTCCTTTATCAGCAGCGAGAGAAATAAAAAATTTATTGATGGTAAGGTGTGGTCCCGGTACTTTTTCTTTATTGGTAAGCTGAAATTTATTGGCTTTAATGGTCATGAACTTTGTATTAGGTATCAGATATACTTCATTACAATGCACCTGCATATCATTTTCGGCCTGTATCACTTTTAGTTTGCTGTGCTTTGCTAAAAGTTCTATCATTCGACTTTTAAAATCGGGCGACAAATGTTGTATGATTATATAGGAAACACCATCGATGGGTGTGCGGTCAAAAAATGAATTAATCTCTTCCATGCTACCAGCAGATGCTCCAATGGCAATAATATGGTGGGGTTCTATAAACATTGTTGTTAATTAATTGAAACAGCCTAAAATAATGAAATTGGTACCATTCACTTCTACTGGTTCAGGGTATCTTTTAAAGTTACATTAAATAATTTTGTAATTTTTGAATATTTTAAGGAGTAAAAATTACAATAGGCGGTCCTGAAAAATTAATGGGGCTGCACAACAGAAAGGCTCCATAATTAGACTTTGCAGTCCAACTATAAAAATAAATTGCCTTTGCCCCTTTCGCTGTTTCAATACCACTGCAGGTTTATAAAAAATCCATCGCTACAATAAAATTAAAAATCTCCTTTTAAAATAATACCGATTGGTATATATTTGCACACTTAAATAAAAGCGATATGTCAAAAGCCGACCAAACCAAGGCCTTCATTTTAAAAATGACCGCTGCTATTTTTAATACCAGGGGTTTTCAAGGTACTTCCTTGTCAGACCTCACTGAAGCAACCGGATTAACAAAAGGAAGTATTTATGGTAATTATGCCAATAAGGATGAAGTGGCCCTAGCTGCATTTGATTATAATTATCAAAAATTAACTGCAATTTTTACAGCTCAACTGGCAAAACATACAACGGCTAAAAATAAATTGATGGCCTATGCCGATGTTTATGATGGTTTTGCGCGTTCTGCTTTTCCGGAAGGTGGATGCCCGATTCTAAATACGGCCATCGAGGCAGATGATACCCATCCTGCGCTTAAACAAAAAGCTGCTGATGCACTGAATGACTGGAAAAATGATATAATGCTATTAATTGAAAAGGGTAAAACGGATAAGGAGTTTAATAAAAATATCGATGCTGAAAAAGCAGCACTTGCGATAATTGCAATGTTGGAAGGCGGTATTATGATTACAAAACTAATGGGTAAAAATACCTATCGGCAAGCAGTAATGGCAAATATAAAGACCTTAATAAATAATTTTTAAAGTATTTCCCGTTCCCTTTATTTAAGACATATTTGGTATTTTTTAAAGGGAGGCAAAATAAAATATCAGGTAGAATCATAAATTATTTCAAGGGATTGGTTGTTTTTTGTTTTTGGATTTCTTTTTAATGTAGTCAGATAAAATTAATAGATTTTTTCAATTGCTATCAGGTTTAGAAAAATAGCCGTTTAATTTATTAAATCCTTTCATCCAATTTAAAATAAGCTGTCGCTAATACTCAATCCTGTATTAAGTTTGACAGTTTTAAAGGGTAAAATGGACGTATTATATAAAACTTGAATTTATGAATTTTTAATACTTGTTTAAATTGTAAATGAATTAATCAGCAATCAATACAATGTATTGAAATCTATTTATATTTTTAAAAGTAAACCCTATAAAACAACAATCTTTATAAATTACGATTGCACCTTGCGTACCTTGCGGACAAAATTTAAAATTTTATTATTGCTGGTTAGTAAAATTTAATGCAGTATATACCAGAAAAATATTTTACAGATTATTAAAAGAAACACATGTTAAGAGTTGTAATAACGGGCCTGGGAGCAATAACGCCTTTAGGCAATACCGTAAACGAATTTTGGGATAATATTGTAGCAGGAAAAAGCGGTGCAGGTGAACTTACGAAATTTGATACTTCGAAATTTAAAACACATTTTGGATGTGAAGTAAAAGATTTTGATGCCACGGAATACATCGATAAAAAGGAATTGAAAAAGTATGACCTGTACACTCAATATGCCATTGCAGCTACAGATCAGGCGATTAAAGATGCGGGGTTAAATTTTAATACCATGCCGGAGGTTGACAGGTATGAAGTTGGTGTAGTGTGGGGCTCCGGTAATGGTGGTATCGGTACCTTTGAAGAACAACTTAAGGAGTACCATACCGGTAACGGCACTCCAAGATTCAGTCCCTATTTTATTCCAAAAATGATAGTGGATATTGCTGCAGGTGTAATTTCTATACGTAATAAACTGCATGGTCCTAATTACTGTACCGTTTCAGCTTGTGCATCCTCCAATACAGCCATCATCAGTGCATTTGATACTATTAGAATGGGTAAAGCAAATATTATGATAGCAGGTGGTTCAGAAGCTGCAATTACCGATTCTTCAGTTGGTGGTTTTAGTTCTTCCCAGGCATTGTCTAAAAACAATAGTATGCCTCAACAAGCATCCAGGCCATTTGATAAAGACAGGGATGGTTTTGTTATTGGCGAAGGCGCCGGTGCAATTATTTTAGAAGAAAGGGAACATGCCATTAAACGTGGTGCAACAATTTATGCGGAGATGGTGGGTGGTGGAATGGCTGCCGATGCTTTTCATTTAACCGGTACTTCTCCTGAAGGCTTAGGTGCTGCTTTGGGCATGATGAAAGCATTAAAAGACGCCGGTATTACAGCAGATAAAATCGACTATATTAATGCGCATGCAACAAGTACAGGTCTTGGTGATATGAGCGAATTAAAGGCTATAAAAAAGATATTCAAAGACCAGCCTGTAGCCATTAGTGCAACCAAATCTATGACCGGTCATTTACTTGGCGGAGCCGGTGCAATTGAAACCATCATTACCATTAAAGCTATCCTGCATAGTATAATTCCGGGTACAATTAATACGGTAAACCTTGATGAAGATACTCCTGCAGGAATGAATATTATTTTGGGTAAATCAATTGAACAGCCTCTAATTTACGCGATGAATAATACTTTTGGTTTTGGGGGGCATACTGCAACCAGTATTTTTAAAAAATATACCGATTAATAAAAAATAATTTAAAAACCCATTTCTATTTTTTGTAGAAATGGTTTTTTTATGAGGTTTTTTTTGTGAGATATGCCTTAATTTTTTTACGTTATTAAATGCACCAATTTCTTTCATTGAAAAATATAGCGCACCTTATTCCTTCTTACTTAATTGTCTGTTCTAAAAGGTGAAGCCGGTAATCCTTCCTTATTGATTAAATTGGGGTTTATCGGATTATCTGACCAGCCGTAGCGTACATATTTAGGTTCAACTATCTCCTTATTCCAAACTATAATCTTATTCCCTTCTATCCTGGTAGTCGCCCATACAAACTTTTTATCTGATCCGGCAATGGCGAAATCGCCCGGCATTGCTCCATCATTTGTTATTAATCCGCTTCCGGTATTATCAAAGCTGATACTGATTCTGTTTCCTTCAATACTAAAGGATGTATAAAGCGGTCCTGAATAAACGATATTTTCTTTATAGGCTAAATGCATTGCAGCGAGAGCAAGTCGTTCTCCCACTATTTTTTTATTATCCGGATGAATATCATTCCACTCTCCAAGGTCAATCGCTACTGCCATTGCGGTTTTTGAAACGGCTAAAGTTTTAAATTGAGACTCTCTCAACGTTGCCCAATTACTTTCGGCCGGTAAATAATTATATTCCATAAAACCCGGTAATTGAACGTATAAAAACGGTAAGGAATCCACTCCCCATTTACTACGCCAATCTTTAATTAAAGCAGTTAACAGTTTTGCATATTGTACGGGTTGCCCTGTATTGCTTTCTCCCTGGTACCAGCAAAAACCTTTTACAGCATAATTAATTATAGGAGCTGTCATGGCGTTGTACAAAGCGGCAGGCTGGTCTTGTGCAGCAAACCCTTCATTTAAACCCTTACTAATTATTGGCGGAAACACAACTCCAACTTTATATTGCCAGTATCCTTTAAGGTCAATAGTATCGGTGCCTGCAAAAATGCAATACGGCTTATCGGGAACAAAGCCACCCTTACCAATAAAGTTGCTAACCCGAATTACAAAGGTGTTTTTGCCGGCTTTTAATATCCCTTCAGCAATATGGTACCTGCGTTGCGGATATTGATAAGTTGTTTTACCAACAAGTTTTCCATTAATGTATAATTCATCTTCATCTACAATTCTACCCAGAAAAACAGTCGCTTTTTTACCCGCCATTCTTTCCGGTATATCGAGCTCCCTTCGGTACCAAACAATACCATTCAAATTTTTAATACCCTGATCGTTCCAGTAACCGGGGATATTGATAGTATGCCAACCCTTGGGCATATACCTTACATCAAACCAATTTATTGAAGCTGATAATCCGTCATCCGCAATGGGTATTGATTGTATTGAATTTAAAGCTTTCGTTTTATAAATTTGGTTAAGGTAAGCGGTATCCTTATTTTTTTCGATGGTTTTTATAGCCGTAGAAAATTCCTTTAATCCTGCCTCGCTTATCCATGCTTCAATTGGCGCAGCACCTACGCTGGCATTAATAATACCGATCGGTATTTTATATTTATCATACAATTGTTTTGCAAAAAAATACGCTACGGCCGAAAATGGCCGCACTGATTCCCCAACTGCCGATTGCCAATGTGCTTCGGTGATGTCTTTTTGCGGACCTTCTAAATTGGAAAGCGCAGGTATCAAAAATTGCCTTATTTGCGGATAGTTAGCTTCATTAATATCTTTAGCATAGGATACATCATGAATGTTCATTTGATGAACCATATTGCTTTGCCCGCTACAAAACCACACATCGCCAAACAAGATATTTTGTAGTATAATTTTATTACTGGCTACTATTTCAATTGTGTATGGACCTCCGGCTTTGGTGGGGGCAAGTTGCACTACCCAATTGCCTTCCTTATCGGCCTTTGTTGTATACGATTTTCCATTTAAATTAAGGGTAATTTTTTCATTGACTGCAGCCCATCCCCACAATTTTATTTTTTGATCCCGTTGTAAAATCATTCCGTTTTGAATGAGTTGCGGAAGTTTCACCTGTGTAAATCCATTCAATACCATCAGTAGTAAAAGAGGGATCGCAATTAATTTAATCATGCGGTAATTGTTAAAGCGTAAGCAAATTTTTGAATGCTGTATAAATATATTTAGGCAGGGTTTACAAATTTTTTACCATTGTTTCAGGAGGACCCAGGTAACTTGACTTATTCTTACCAAAATCTATAACAAGTTTTTGCAGCACCAGTCCCGAATCAACCATCCAATAGATAAGGGTATGTTTTCCCGGCTTAAGAATTTTATGCTTGCTTACTTTGATAATTATATTATCCGCTACCCATTTATTCCATTCCTTATTATGCGTGATTTCATTCTTTTTATTTATGCTGATTATTTGTGGTTCCTCCTCATCTACAGCAATAGCATATTGTAAACCTTCCTTAGTATTTTGAAAATTTAGGGTAGGGGAGAAGCAGGCATTTATTGAAAATGAGCCCTTGCTGAAAGTATAAAAATCATAGGTAATATGTGGAGTATGTTTACCCGGTTTTTGCTGCTTTGCTGTTACGGGAAAAGTAGTTACAGCAGATCCGGTTTTACCGAGATCCGTTAAAATTTTCCACTTGATACCATTAATGTTAATAGCCCTTGTAAAATGATTGGCTTCAATAGAAATGCCTTTTTCTTCTTCCTCGTAAAATACATTTCCTGTGATATTATTTGGAACTTTTGCGCGTTGTAAAACAGCAGGTAATAGGGTATCACTTTTTAAAACAGCATCTGGCGGAAGGTACAATAGCTCCGGCATCTTTTGTAGTTCCGGTTGTTGCCAATAGGTATAGCCAATATGGGTTTGGCTCATCATTTTATTCCATTTACCACCATTAAGTTTATGGTATTCCAGTGTTATTAATGAATCATTGATGTACAATTTTTTTACTTTATTGGCATAGCTGTTTGTAGTGCTCCATTTGTTGGTGTAGGCTTGTTTATTTAAAGCTACATTATAGTACATTTGATACAAGTTGGCACAAGCCTTAACAGGATGCAATACCATTTGAAAATAAGCGTCTCTGTAATTAGCAGGTAATAATTTATTAATAGCCATGGCCCTGGTCAGCAAATTATTATAATCACCTGCAACGGTTTTCCATTCCTTGTAATTCAGGCTATAGGTATCGGCATTTAGCAACTCCGGTTTACAGCGGGCATTAAACTTTGTATATTTTGAAAGAATGATGGCGATCTCTTTGGCATATTTTTCTCCAAACTGAGCAGCAGCCCAGCTTTTAGTATATTGCTCAATATCTGCTATATCAATTTTCTCCGGATTCCAGGCATAGTCTAAAAAAAACGAAATGGGAAATTCCATGGGTTTAATATCGCCCACATTTACTATCCAAATTTGTTTTACGTTGTATTGCCAGGCCAGGTTCATTTGTTCCCAAATGCGCGGCAGTTGGTTTGTGTTAAGCCATTTATAATTTCTTGGATCTCCAACATAATCGAAATGATAATAAATACCGTAACCACCCTTTCTAATTTTTTCATCAGGCGCAGGTAATTTTCTGATATTGCCCCAATTGTCGTCGCATAGTAAAAGCGTTACATCATCCGGAACGCGCATCCCTTTGTCATAATATTCCTGCACCTCTTTATACAAGGCCCATAACTGCGGGGTTTCCTCAGCGGGCTTACCTGTTTCATCGGCAATAATTTTTCTTTGATCAGTTACAATTCTTTCAAGCAGGGTGGTGGCTGTTTCCCTGCTCATCGGTTCATCTCCATCGCCGCGCATGCCTACAGTTACTATTTTTTCGTTAGTGGCCCTTTTTATTCCGGCCTTCCAAAATTCTTTCAATCCTTTTTCGGTACTATCATAATTCCACTTTTGTTTATTGCCATACCTCCTCCATTCATCATGTGCCCTCATTAATGGCTCATGGTGCGAAGTATCGATTACAATACCAAATTCCTCGGCTGATTTAATATTTAAACTATCATCATCATAAAAGGCATTGCCCCACATTGCCGGCCATATATAATTTGATTTTAGCCGGAGCATCAATTCAAAAACTTTATCATAAAATTTATGATTAAAACCTCCGAATTTTTCCTTACTCCAACTACTTAATGCAGGTGCTTCATCATTTATAAAAATGCCGCGGTACTTTACTTTTGGGGCATCTGTACTTATTATTTTAGTATTTATATAAAGGGCGTTTTGTTTTTTTATGGGAACATCTGCCCACCAGTACCAGGGCGATACACCTATTTGTTTAGATAATTCCAATACGCCGAATGCCGCACCCCTTCGGTCGCTGCCGGCAATTAGCAGGTTATTTCCGATGGTTTGAATTTGGAAGGCTTCCCATTTATTTTTAATGTCGTCAAAGTTTAATTTATTTATTTCATACATTGACTGTAATATGGTACTATGGCTGATACTACCAATTATAATATTATTCTTAGTAGTGCTGTTTAGGGTGTCAACAATGGATAATTTTTTTCCTGTTACAGCCTCAATATCCTGTTGTAAAAGAGTGGCTACTTTTTTTACCAATGCAAAATCATTTTTATCTACAACAATACTTGCCTTTGAAAGATCAAAATTTGTTTTACCAATGCTTACCAATTGTGCATTTACACCAATTAATGCCAGCAGTAGAAAGATGGATAGTAAAACTTTTTTTTTCATTTTTATTAAATTGAAATTCCTTAAAATGCACCAGTAAAACGGGCTTTAAAAATATAAGCGCAATCTAAAAGCCGATACTGTTGCCACCGTCTACCGGCAGTATAACGCCTGTTATAAATTTCGCAGCATCGCTTGCTAAAAACCAGGCTGCAGCTGCAATATCTTCCGGTTGCCCCATTATGCCCATGGGGGTTCTTCCAAAAACTTTTGCTTTTCTTTCAGGATCACTATTTAATGCTTTTTCCGTCATGGCGCTATAAATAAAACCCGGTGCAATAGCATTTATTCGTATGCCTTTGGGTGATAATTCTACCGCCATTGCCCTGGTCATTCCATCAATAGCCGATTTACTTGCGCTATAGGCAATTACTTTTGGTAATCCATATTGGGCAGCCATCGAACTAATATTTATGATACAACCTGATTTATTTTGAAGCATATGTTTCACTACTTCGCGACTCATGCAAAATACTGCCGTTAAGTTGGTGGTTAAAATATTTTGAAATTCTTCATCGGAGACCTCAATAAAATCTTTCTTTAAATTAATACCGGCGTTATTTACCAGGATATCTATTCGGCCAAATTTTTCAATAACATTTTGTACAAACGGGGGAATAGTTTTCAGGTCGCTAATATCACAAGGTATTGCAATGCACAATTCGCCCAGTTGTTCTTTTGCTGCGTTTAATTTTTCAATATTACGCCCAATTATTATGGTGGTAATATTTTGCAAAACAAATTTTTGGGCTATGGAAAAACCTAATCCTGATCCACCACCAGTTACGATAGCTACCTGTAGTTTATTCATTATTTAAATTTTTTATTGTTCAATTTTAATTTCAGTATGTAGCTGCGCTGCAATACGCCATTAATTTTTATAAGCGGTGGTTACAACCAATATGCAATAATAACTTCGGTATTAAATTAAAGGTAACCATAGAAGCATGCAGCTGTTTATACTTTGATAGCCCTGAAATTGAATCAGGTAAAGCGCTATATCGCTCCGATGATTTCGATGAAAGCATAGTTGTTTTAATTTATTTGCAATCGATTGCACAACCTATGAAAAAAAACGAAATTATACAATAATGTTTTTTATGATACTGCTGGTAAAACCAAATATTTATGTAACTCGACTGTAGTTTTAGTTTTTACACAATAACTTTTAAATAATTAGTAGAATATTTTCTTCTATTGAAGGGTAAGTTAATTAGGGTAATTATTAATAGAGGACTGTGTCTTTAATACCATCAAAATAATAATATGGTATTTACTTTGGCACTTTAAATCTAGAGTAGGAAACTGCTTTTGAGGTTGCAGCGGTTAAAGAATATTACTGCCTTATTGTTCTTGCCATTAAAAAGTTTTAATCCTTGTTTTTGAAAAGGTTGTAATGCTAATGCAAAGGGAAAGATGGATAATTGTATGGATTTTATGCATTAAATGCGCCAATTCCAAGACAGGGAATAGTAAAATTTTATATTTTTTTTCTTAATAGTTATTGGTAAGGCGTGTTTATTTTACAAACATACTCCATAAGATAATTATAGCTTGGCTTAAATTATGAAGCACTGAGCCCAATTATTTTTAAGTATTTTTGATCAATAACCTAAAAATAAACCTACTCTTTATGCAAAAAGCGCTTATAAATTGCACTATTTATTCTGAAGATAATATCGTACGGAACCAGGTAATTGTTGTGGAAAATGGTTTTATTACTGCCGTTCAAAGTGAAGCTCCCGAAAACAGTGAATTAATTGATCTGAAAGGATACAATATTGCAGCGGGCTTTATTGATATGCATATTAATGGCGGGGAGCAATTTTATTTTACCCAATTTCCTAATGCGCAAAGTATCGATGATATCTATCAAAGCAGCTTAAAATATGGTACCACCGAAGTACTGCCCTGTTTAATAACTTCCAGCCACGAAAATATTTTAGAGGGTATTGAAGCCATTAAAAATTATCGTTTAAAAAACAATAACGGGGTTTTGGGTATGCACCTTGAGGGTCCGTATATAAGTACTGAAAAACGGGGTGCACACTTATTAAAATATGTTCGTAAACCTACTACTATTGAGTTGGAGGAGCTTATTCGGTATGGTCGAAATTGTATTAAAGTAATGACAATTGCACCGGAATGTTTTTCAGATGACCAGCTTGATATGTTACTGGAAAGTGGTATTACTATTTCTGCCGGACACTCGAACATGACCTTTAAACAAGCCAATTATTATTTTGATAAAGGGATTAAACTGGTTACTCATTTATACAATGCCATGTCTGTATTTGGTCATCGGGAACCCGGACTGGTTGGGGCAACTTTTGCAAATAAGGAGGTGTATGCCCCAATTATATTAGATGGAGGCCATTGCGATTATGCAGCAGCTAAAATTGCTTATGAATTGAAAAAGGATAAATTAATTTTAATAAGCGATGCGCTTTTTTTAGGTCATAAAAAACAAAATTTTATATGGGGAGGCTTTGAGGCAAAGCTGGTGGATGGTTTGTATAGAAACCCCGAGGGAAATTTAGCCGGGGCTACTATATCTATGGCGGATGCAGTTCGAAATGCCATACTGCACCTCAATGTAACTGTAGCAGAAGCTGTACAAATGGCTACTTGCAGGGTTGCTAAAGCTATCAATTTACAAGATGAAGTTGGAAAAATTAAAGTTGGATTTCCAGCCCGATTTGTAAAATTTAGCGACGACCTGGAATTGATTGAATCTTTAATTTTATAATTGCAATGGATATGTTGTAATGGCACCGTTATTATTACTTTTAATTGTAAACGATCCGCAGATTTTTATGTTTGATAAACCTATCCGGAACCAGTAACATGGCTCCGGCATTACCTGTACCCTTAATCGTAATAATAAGTAATGTCCTGTTTTTGAACAGCTTATTTTTTCCCGGACCATTCCTGATAAAATTGGCTTAGAAAACTTTCCATAAACAGGTGCCTTTCTTCTGCCATTTGTCTGCCGCTTGCGGTATTCATTTTATTTTTCAACAGTAATAATTTTTCATAAAAATGATTAATAGTGGGTGCGTATGCATTTTTATAAACCTCTTTTGTCATTTGCAGATCCGGAGCAATATCGGGATTGTATATTTCTCTGTTTTTAAAACCTCCATAATTAAATGCCCTGGCAATACCAATTGCACCGATGGCATCCAGGCGGTCCGCATCCTGTACCACGGCAAGTTCTGTTGAATTAAAATGGCTTGTAAAATTGCCTCCTTTAAATGAAATATTTCTTATAATATTTTCCACATGCGTAATTACAATCGGATCAACATTTAAAGATTGTAAAAATTTGGTCGCTGTTTCCGGACCAATATCTTCATTACCTTCATTAAATTTAGAATCGGCAATATCATGCAACAATGCAGCCAGCGATACCGTAAAAATAGCTGCTTTTTCTTTT
The DNA here is from genome assembly GCA_043732685.1 of Ferruginibacter sp. Classification (GTDB taxonomy): domain Bacteria; phylum Bacteroidota; class Bacteroidia; order Chitinophagales; family Chitinophagaceae; genus Ferruginibacter. The sequence goes on from JAYTHI010000375.1 coordinate 19,511, forward strand.
TCTGCTATCGACAATGCATTGTTATAAACTCTTTCAATATGCCACCAATCATGACCACCTTCTGCATTGGCTAAAGTATCTTTTACAAATTGTATAGTGGCCGCAATTATTTCTTTTTCTGTCATTTTATATAATTATTATTACTTCTTACCGGTATAGGTAGAACCGGATTGTCTTTCATAAATTCTACTTTTTCGCGTTACTGCAATGAAAGCAATTACGTTTACCCGGTTAAACTTTTTTAATTAAAACCAGCGTTGTTTTAAGAATAATTAGATGTAGTTCGCCGTCGCATCAATTTGTTACCAATTCCTGCTATTTTTTTATCCAATTCGCAAAAGAAAAACATAAACTAAAATAATTTGTAATCAAATTTTAATAAGTACAAAATATCAATCCCTACATTTGCAATGATAGCATTTTAGTCTATAATAATCAATTCGTATTAGTAAAATGATCAAAAATATATCCGCTTTCATAAAAAATAAACCTGCCCTGGCAATCGGTTTTCTATTTGCTACTTCAAGCCTTTTATTTGGAACTTGGGTAGCCGCCATTCCGGGAATTAAACAACGCCTCCATTTTACAGATGGTAGTCTGGGTTTATCTTTATTGTTAAGTCCGTTGGGAGCCATCACAGGCATGTTATTATCTACAAGGGTATTTAGTAAAATTCCTGTTGGCAGGTGGATGCTTAATGGCTACCGGGTTTTATGCCTGCTGATGGTATTGCAGATAAATGCGGTAAACAGGCCGATGCTATGGATTTGTCTTTACTTATTTGGATTGATAAGTTTTTTAAACGGCGTATCCTCCAATGCCACTGTAAATATTTTAGAGAAAAAAAATAATAAATTGTTTATGAGTACCTGTCATGGCATGTATAGTCTGGGTGGTGCTACCAGTGCAGGTTTAGCAGCTTTATTATTTTCACTGCACCTTGTTTCGGGCTGGCAAATAATTGCAGTTGCCAGTATTATTTTGGTTGTTATTACCGGTAATCAAAAATTATATCTAGCCAATAAAGATATTATTCACAGCAGGTCGGGCATAAAATTACCATCCCCAACCATTTTAGGTATTTCCTTTATTTGTATGGTAACCTTTATGGCCGAAGGTTGCGTAGCAGATTGGAGCGCCATTTATTTTAAAGAAACATTGCACGCCCCAAAAGAATTGGTTAGTCTGGGCTATGCAGGTTTTTCCATTGCCATGACTTTTGGCAGGTTAAACGGGGATGGGTTGATTGCCCGTATCGGCAGTAAAAAAATTGTAATTGCAGGATGCCTTTTATCAGCCATTGGTTTTTCAATAGTGGTAATGGCGCCATCTGTTCTTCTTGCAATAGTTGGATATATTTTAATTGGTTGCGGCTCCTCCTGCATTGTGCCGGTATTGTTTAGTGCATCGGCAAATATTCCGGGTGTTAGTACTGTGGAAGGGTTTGCGATGGTTACTACCGGTGGCTTAATTGGTTTTCTTACCGGGCCTTCGCTGATTGGTTTTATTTCAGAAAAAGCTTCGCTGCCTAAGGGTTTATCGCTGCTGATTGTACTGGTGCTTGGTGCTGCTGTTGTGGCCTGGCGAAATAAGTTTTTAATCAATAAAAGTACGCCCATGCCTTCTCTAAAATTTGATGAACAGCTCTACTAAGTGCAGCAGCGTTTTAAATATTTTACTTAAAGTGTAAAATAATCTCCCCAATTTTTACCTGATATTTATTTTTTCAATTTTTTATACAGCAGTTTTCTAAAAGTACAAAGTTCAATGAAACTTACTACTGACAGGGGTTTTAATGATTGGTATTTCTATGGTTGTCAAGATGTTGACGATAACTTATTCCACAAAATAAAATGTGGCATACCATTTTTGTAAAAGGTACAATTGTTGCTTTGCCATAATAAAAAACTTCGTTAACTTAAATAAAAAATTATTTTATGGGATTAGAAATGGTAGACGATCCGCAGGATAGTAATGATAATAGTGGAGATGGCGGCGGTGGTGATGGAGGTGGAGGTGGTTTTGGCGGAGGCTTCGGATCTTCAGGCGGTGGAGGAGGTTTGGGTAATTTACTCAATTTTTTACCCCTTGCTTTTGGATTGTTTGGCAATAGAAATAGTGGTAATAATGGTGGCAATGGCAAAAGTGGCTGTGGTTGTACTTCGATAATTATTATTGCAGTATTGGCTGCTGTAGCATATTATTTTTTTTTTAACGGTTCCGGTTGCAATAGCGGAAGCCTTTCAAGCCTTACCACTGCCGTATCCAAATTTACCCGAGGCGGTAAATTAGATCCAAATGAGTTTAAGAAGGCAAGTGTGTACGAAGGCTTGGAAGATGACAATACAAAAAATCCCTTGCCCGAAAGTGTATCCCTGCTTAAGTTTGCGCCCGACAGACAAAATCAGGGTAAGCAGGGAAGTTGTGTTGCCTGGAGCAGCGGTTATGCAGCTCGCAGTATAATTGAAAGTGCCAGTACCGCACAAAATCCCAATAGTGTAGCTTTCAGTCCGGCATTTTTATATAGCCAGATCG
>JAYTHI010000376.1:0-2338 GCA_043732685.1 Ferruginibacter sp.
CGGCGGATCAACTTTTTTAGTAAGGATATAAATTTATCATTGGTAATAAATTTTTTTATTATCCATTTTGCTACCGGGTGTCCATCAACCAATTTAAAGAAATCGAGTTTACAGATGGCATCCAGTACACCGACTGATTTCGGATCATCCTTCTTTCCAATTACGGTCATCAATGCGGTATTGATAGCTCCTGCACTGGTACCTGCCAACCTTATAAACCTAATACCCATTTGCTCCAGAATATAGGTATATCCAACCAATGCAATACCCAACACTCCCCCACCTTTTTGCACGAGGTTCACATATTGATTACCATTTTCGTCCAGGACATCAGACACAATAAATTTTTTTCCGCCGGGAGGAAAAGCTGCTTTCAGATCAATGATGCATTGCTTAACTGCATCATTTAAAATAAAATCATTAACAGAAAGCTTGGGTACCGCTTTATTTTTGTTGACCATATATTTTAAATTTTATTTGAATTATTGATTAGAAATATTATTAGTATCAGGATTTATTTTCCGTTTTATCAAATAAAGAAAATAATTTTAAAACCATTGGAATTGCTGCACCCAGGGTGGCTACATAGGTAATCAGTTTTGAATATACTTCCTCCTGCGATGCCAATAGAAAGAGCAGAATTGCCACGATAACAATCATTAAGGGATTTTTTAGTTTGCTCCAATTTCCGTGATCCTCCATTAAATGTTTAATCTTCATGGCTTCGGAATTACCAATAGCCGTTAAAATAAAATTTCTAAACCCGCGGTTAAATAACCTCAGGCCACCGTCCACTCTTATTATTACCCCTTTGGCCAATAACATGTTTAAGTTGTATTCGTCATAAGAATTTACAAGGTTATCTTCTGCCAGATCGTACAACAAAAACTTTTCCTCCTTTGTAAGAGAATGCCAGATATACATATAAAAATAATGGGCAGTGATCTGCAATTTAAAAACCATTTCATCGCCTTTTTCTGTTCGTTTATTTCTTGGTAAACCGGCGGCTACCTGCATTGAACTTGTACGCATTTTATTTAAAAAATGTGTATAGGCTGTTTCCTTAAATATGGTTTTAAAGGTGGGGGCTACATTGGTATCTTCCATTAATTTTAAAGGAAATACTACCATTCTGAAATGCCCCAGCAATACATGCCACCGCTCCTGATCCTGTTTGATTATGTCACCTGCAGGGCCAACAATTTTTTCAATGGCCGCATCTAAAAATGCATCAGGATGTATAGTACTTAGTATGATTACCTTGCTATTATTAGCCAGCATTATCTTCTCTAAAAAATTAAGTTTTATTCTTGTAGTAGTGGTGTCTAAAATATTATATTCAAAGTGATTCACTATGATAAGCTTGTTTTTTTTATCAAAGACCCTGGCGTTAAATATTTCCCAGGCGATATCGTTTTCGCGATCATCACCAACATCCGGAATATTTAACAGGTCGGCAATAAATACATTGTTTGCCGGATCATTTTGATCAATCACATAAGGAACTTGTCCATGAGGAATTTCACCCAATTTAATTTTTTCTATAATTTTAGATAATTTACCGGCACCCGGCAAACCAATAACGAATACCAAATTATTGATGGATGCATTTGCCAAAATAGTATTGTCCAAGGTGTTCCATAAGGATAAGTCGGGCAATTTGAGACAAAATAATTTATTGATGATATCATGAATGATAAAGTAAAATATTACTAAGGTCAGCAATAAGAACAACCAGAATAAATAACCATTAAAATAGAATCCTCTGATAGGTAATGATTCATCATTAAAAAAACCGGGTAACTTATAATTTAGATTAGCCGATTTAATTGCAATATTTTTTCCGGCGGGCAAGGTTGCCATAAAGGTTACTGTAGCGCTATCACTTTTACAGGCATTTTTTAATAAGGGGTTGTAAAAAAAAGAGCTGTCTCCCGCATTGGCGGCATAAAACTTATCTTCATTAACGGCCTTTTCACTAAAATTAATACGAAATAAGCTAAGGAGCTGAATGGTAATGTATTCTTCTTTTGAATACGGCAAAATAGTATTTTCCTTATCTAAAAAAATATCTTTTATCCATGCCCCATCGTAATAATAGTAATTACTATCGATGCGGTTATTTAATTTAATACCAGCCACTTGCTGGTTGGTTAATGTTTTAGGTAAATGCCTGGCATATTGCAAATGCTGGTAACGTATACTCACATTTTTTTCGTAATTATAAGATGCCATATAAAAAAACAATACAGGCAGGCCACTGCTAAGCATTAACCTGGTTAGCACCATCAGGGTAAAGCTGTGTGCAAAATTTGTTTCTTCAAAAAAAAATTTACTT
>JAYTHI010000377.1:0-2330 GCA_043732685.1 Ferruginibacter sp.
AGCGTAAAATAACACAACAATTCGATGGTTAATTTTATATTCCCATAGGTAATTATCAAAAAGGAATAGGCTTAAGCTCCGCGGTTTTAGGTTCTTGAAATTAAGGTCGGGTAAATACAGTTATTGGACAGCACTAACCGTTTCAATTGAATGTTTGTGATCAGCAACAATATTGTTCATATCCCAGTTTATCATTTTCTCGAAGGCATGTTTCCTAACCGGACAATCAGTTTTTGTACAGATGGCGCAACTAAAATTAAGGCAGCCATCCGAGTGAACAAATAACTCCATGGTTTCTCCAAAACTGGTCTTCACTAAATTTGCCAGGGCATCAATTTCTTCATGAGCCTCGTGTACATTAAGGTACCAGGGCACCGTTAAGTGACAATCGAGGTGTATTGTTCCACCATATTTTATAATGCGCAGGTTATGCAAATCAATCCAGTTGGCGCGCCTGTTGGCATTTAACAGGTCAATTAAAGTTTGCAGCAAACTGGTATCGGCCTCGTCCATAATACCCGCAATAGAACTGCGTACAATTTTATAGCCTGTAAAAAAAATGATGAAGGCAAATAATATGGCTACAGCACTATCTATCCACCATATTTTACTAAAATAAAGCAGTAGCAAACCTGCAATAATACCGAGGGTAGAATAGGTATCGCTCTGTAAATGTTTACCACTGGCCAGTAAAGCCAGGGACTTATTTTTTTTACCGGTGGCAATACAAATTCGTCCGGCAAAAAAATTAATAACTGCGGTAATGGCGACAATGCCGATACCATAATCGAGCTTTTTTATAAGGTGGGGATGAATGATATTATTAATGGCTTCGTAAACAATAAAAACCCCTGCAACCGAAATAAGTGTGCCCTCAATGGCAGCAGAAAGAAACTCTGCTTTTCCATGACCGTAAGGATGATCTGAATCTTTTGGTTTGGCACTTACGTATAAACTGTATATACCAATAAGACCCGCTATCACATTTACGGTACTCTCTAATGCATCGGTTAAAATAGCCACGGATCCGGTAAGGTACCATGCAATTAACTTCATCAAAAAAAGTATAAAACCAATGAAAGTTATTATTTTTTGAAGCCGTAAATTTTGTTGGGAAGAATGCAAAAGAAAATTATTTAGCAGGCAAAGATATAGGCTATACATTTAAGGAAGAAAGGATGTAGCAATTAATGTAGAAATAGAATACAATTAATAAGGAAATATTTTAAATATGAAACGGTTTACCTTTAAAGTAGCCGGACCAAAAAAGCCATTGCCATTACCCAAAATACGGGAAAAAGAAGCAGCAGTAAGGTTTTGGGCGGCAGCATAAAATAATAAATAAAAATTAGTATTAAGCCGCTGTTATTTTATGGTGTTTAAGGTATAAAGGCTATCATAATTTATACCCATGTCTGTAAAAAAACAATTCCAAAAGTTGAAACACCGCCTTATAAAATAAAGCGTAAAGAAGATGATGATGCTAAATAATTGGTTAAATTATCTATTAAGCAATAATTAATTTTTGCTTATTTTCATATTATAATAATAATCGTTTTTGCGTTTTATTTTATAAGATGTTGATTACTAATATTAAAATTGATAAACATGCGCAAATGAGCGCGTAGTGCGTCATACTAAAACAACCTTTTTATGATTTGTAAGAACATTATTCTTGCTTTTTCAGTATCGACAATTTTTTGCTTTAGCTGCAAGAGTGACTATGATAAAGAAGTTGAGACTAGTAAAAGTATTAGTAATAATTTGAAGATAGAAAAGTTGCCTTCTTATGATAGTTTGCATAATAAAATTATTTTAAAACGGGCAGAATATCCTTCACAAGTATTATTAGCTGACTCATTATTTCGAACTACTAAAGAAATAACTAACACCATTGATAGCCTCATTTTTATAGTTGAAAAATTTGACTCTACAGGTGAAAGTCGTGAAATTGGACTAAGCCTATTAGTCAACTCTCCAGTTGGACTAAGGCTGACAAAAGGTGCAAATTCAATTTATCAATATTGTTTAAAATCAATAACAGACGAAAGCAAGATAAAAATTTTAGAAAAGCAATTTTCAAAATATAATGGTTATTTAGGTTCGCTTGAATTTAATCAAGTGTATTTTTCTAAATCTTCTTCTAGTTTTATAGTAATGACTTTAAGAGGTCTCAAAAACGATCTTATAAAAGCGACCTACTTAAGCTTAAATGACACTCAAGAATTTACGACTAAGTAAGTACGAAAGCACAACAAGCAGTATTTGCAAAAAACGGGTAGACAGTTGTTACTTCGGGTTCAGCAAAGTAGCAGCTTCAGTTCTGGCAG
>JAYTHI010000378.1:0-7950 GCA_043732685.1 Ferruginibacter sp.
TTTAATGGCATCCTGAACGTCTTTTTGTAATTCTGCATTATTTTTCATATTAGTGAAGTTAATATCGCAAATGATTTTTTGCAACACTGTAAAGGTCACTGCTTATCTTGCCTTAACTGTTACATAATGTTGTAAAATAATTATATCATTCACAGTTTTTATAAGGGCATTACATTACTTATTTCGCCGCCGGCACTATTCGGCTATCTTAAACTTTTCAGTTATCGTTTCTAACCATCCCATCTTAATGGCCAACTAATCCTGCAGCTTTTGGGTAGCAGGTTGCATTCTTTAGCAATATTTATAAAACTTAATTAATGTACTTTTTTAAAAAAGTGAAAAGGAGTAAAGTAATATGATACAAGCCCCGCTGCACCCATCGTTAAAAAAAAGAAGGTATTTTTTCAACACAAATTTTTAAGGTTTTAACAAGGTGCTTTAACCTATACATATTGGCTGTAAAAATGTGTGAATTACATAAATTACTATAAAAGTTATGTAACACTTTATAAGTAGGCAATTGCAACCTTTGCAACATTAACCAGTAATTATAAATTTAAAAAAATGCCCGATAAAAAGCCTTCTAAAATTTTTATTTCAGCAGATAGTGCCGGCAATAATAATTGGGCTAATGATGATGCTGATTATTATTGCTTGCCTTTCTCTTCGGCATTGGCACACAATGCCAAAAATCCGTTAACCTGTATAAGCCTTGCTGTTGGGCTGCTTGAAAGCACAATAATTGATAGTAACCAGCAGCATTACCTGTCTTTAATAAAAAAGAATTATTCACGGATCAATAATTTAATGGCCCTGCTTTTATTGCAACAACCAAACAATGAAATGCGGTTAAAAGAATGTTCCATCCAAAAGTTTATTGACGAAACAATTGAATCTTTGAATGAAAGGATTTTGCTTGAAAATATATCAGTAAGCAAAGAGTATGATGAAAAGGATTTTATTGTTATGATGAATGAACCGAAGATGAAAGTTGCCTTAACGAATATCCTTACGAATGCCATGGATGCGTTGCCCATTAAAGAAGGGGCATTAAAACTTTCTACAAAAATTGCCGATGGCAAATACACTATAGAAGTTAAGGATAATGGATGCGGCATAAAAAAAGAGCGGTTAAAATATATTTTCCTGCCGTCTTTTTCAGAAAAACAAAATGGGGCAGGCATGGGTTTGGCCTTAACTTATGATATTTTGCGGGCTAATGATGTGGGGGTAAACATACTATCTACAGAAGATGAAGGAACGTGTTTTATCCTTTCTTTTAATAACCTTGCTAACAGCCAGCCTGTTGTTTTTTAATTTTTGGCGTAACAAATACGAACAGCCATGTTAAGCCTTGCATATTGAGGCGCTTAATAACTGTTGCATGGTGCTTTTAATACAAGGTGTGAATTATGTAATTTCTTAATAAAATTATATAACTACACCTGCTTAAAAGGGAGGCATCTTTGTTGTTTTTTTAAACCCCCGGTAAAATTAAAAACTATTCATTAAATATATCGTAAGCAACCCCTACAAAATGGCGGAAATAAAAAAGGGCTTCTATTTAAAGAAATATGAAATACAGGCTACAAAAAATAACAAAATGGATATCCCAAAAATAAAACAACCTGCACCAGTTATAAATACACCTGAAATGGATATTTACAAAGCTTTTATGCAGTCGCCCGTTGCCATTGGTATTTTAAAAGGCAATGACCACTGCATCGAATTTGCCAACGATTTTTATTTACAGATATTGGGCAAAGAAAAAGATATTCTTGGCAAACCACTTTTAGCATCATTTCCTGAACTTAAAGCCCAGGGCTCTGTAGCTTTTATTGACGATATGATTAAAAATGGCAAAACAAAGCATATTGATGAGCATGAAGTTTATATTGTAACGAATGGTGAAAAAGAGCAGCGGTTTTTTGATTGTGACTATCAGCCCCTTAAAGAAAATGACGGAACAAATACAGGCATCATTATAATATTTACAGAAGTAACAGTGCAAGTGATGGAAAGAAAAAAAAATTCGGCAAACCAACAACTGATAGCAGCAGAACTGGGCGAAGCCCATGCAAAAATTTCTTTGCAAAAGGAGGAGAAGGAAAAACAAGCAGTTAAATTGACTATTGCCAATAAAGAATTGCTGATTCAAAATGATGAAAAAGAAAAAAGAGCCGCAGCGCTAAGGGTAGCCAATTACGCCCGAAGCCTAATTGAAGCAAGCCTGGACCCGCTGTTTACCATTAGCCCCGAAGGAAAAATTACCGACATGAATAATGCATCGGTAAATATAATTGGTGTAGCCCGTGAAAATTTAATTGGCACCAATTTTTTCGATTATTTTACCAAGCCTCAAAAAGCTAAGGAGGTGTACCAGCAAGTATTTGCCAATGGATTTGTAGCAGATTACCCGTTAACCATAAGGGACCATAAATTAACCGATGTATTATTTAACGGGTCTGTTTATAAAGATGGGCAAGGCAATATTTTGGGTGTTGTAGTAGTGGCAAGAGATATGACGGAGCAGAAAAAATTTGAAAAAAGCCTGGAAAAAAGCTTAAAGAAAATTTCTGATTATAAATATGCGTTGGATGAATCTTCTATTGTTTCTATTACTAACCAAAAAGGGACCATCAAGTATGCAAATGATAATTTTTGCAAAATTTCAAAGTATAGCACTGAAGAATTAATTGGGCAAGACCACCGTATTATTAACTCTGGTTATCATTCAAAAGAATTTATCCATAATTTATGGGCTACCATTGCCAATGGAAAAATATGGAAAGGAGAATTGCGCAATAAGGCAAAAGACCAAACTATTTATTGGGTAGATACTACGATTGTGCCTTTTTTGGATGATGCCGGAATGCCTTACCAGTATATTGTGATAAGGACAGATATTACCGAGCAAAAAAAAATAGAAGAAGAATTAACCGCTGCAAAAACGGTAGCCGAACTGGCAACTACAATAGCTAAAGAGGCTCAAAAAAATGCAGAAAGTGCCACAGAAACGGCAAAGAATGCGATGAGGGCTAAACAGCAATTTTTATCGAACATGAGCCATGAGATACGTACGCCATTAAATGCCATTATCGGGTTTACAAAAGTGGTTTTAAAAACCGACCTTACAGCAAAGCAAAAAGAATATATCACCGCTATAAAAATAAGTGGCGACTCCCTGATCGCACTCATTAATGATATACTGGACCTTGCAAAAGTAGATGCCGGAAAAATGACCTTTGAAAAAACACCTTTCAAATTGGCGGCCTCTGTTTCAGTGATGGTCCATTTATTTGAAACAAAGATCCAGGAAAAAAACCTGGAATTAGTTACCGATTTTGATAACAAAATTCCTGAAGTGCTGGTGGGCGACCCTGTTAGGCTGCACCAGATTATCCTTAACCTGGTAAGCAACGCAGTAAAATTTACCAATGCTGGAAAAATTACAGTAAGCACACATTTACTTTCCGAAGATGATGATACAGCCACTATAGCATTTACTGTAACCGATACTGGCATTGGAATAACCAAAGATAAAATTGAAAAGGTCTTTGATAATTTTCAGCAGGCAACAAGCGGCACTTCCAGGCTATATGGCGGCAGCGGATTAGGGCTTGCCATTGTAAAGCAACTGGTAGAGCCGCAGGGAGGCAGCATTACAGTTGAAAGTGAAATTGGAGAGGGGTCCACATTCTGTTTTATATTAACTTTTCAAAAAACAAAAGAAGCAGCCGAAGCAGAAACAGACATCGTAGAATTGGATACAGAAAATAAAAACATAAGCGTTTTGGTTGTAGAAGATATAGCACTGAACCAGTTGCTGATGAAAACCTTGCTGGATGATTTTGGGTTTGAGTGCGACATTAGCGCAAATGGAAAAATTGCCATTGACAAACTGCAAAGCAAAGTGTACGATATTATTTTGATGGACCTGCAAATGCCGGTAATGAATGGGTTTGAGGCAACAGAATTTATACGCAATACCATGCATTCCACAATACCTATCATTGCATTAACGGCGGATGTTACTACGGTTGATGTAGCAAAATGTAAATCGGTTGGCATGAATGACTATATCGCAAAGCCTGTTGATGAAAGGGCCTTGTACAGTAAAATAGTCGGGCTGGTAAAAAAGCCGGTAACTATCATTGAGAAAAAAATAGATGCTAATGGAGAAGTTAAACAGGCGAAGTGTATTGACCTGGCTTATTTAAATCTCCGTACGAAATCTAATCCCACTATAATGATGGAAATGATTGCTCTTTACCTGGAGCAAACACCACCGTTGATCTATTCCATGAAGCAAAGCTTCCTTGATAAAGATTGGAAGCTATTGTATTCCGCAGTACACAAAATGATACCATCATTTTCAATAATGGGCATCAGTGCAGATTTTGAATTGATTGCAAAAACTATTCAGGAATATGCTAGCACACAACAGCAAACTAATGGTATATCCGACATGGTGCTACAAATTGAAAACGTATGTGTGCAGGCTTGCAGGGAATTGGAAGAAGAGCTGATACTAATTAAAAGTTCAAAAAGATGAAGGAAGAAACAGGTAAAATTTTATAGGATTGCATACAGCAATTTATCAACTAATTTCCAAAAGTAACTTTAAGCCATGCTGCCACCAATCGTAAATGAACCATTAGTAAACTTTTGGAGCCTTACAAAAGAAGCTGCTTTTAAGCTTGTTTCAAGTTCGGATATAGGGTTATCCTTTAATGAATCTAAAGCCAGGCTTAAAAAATATGGTGCCAATACTTTCAAGGCACAGCCACGATCTAAGGCCATTATACTTTTTTTGTTACAATTTAAAAATCCCATTACCATACTGCTTATTATTGCTTCGCTGCTATCGATGGCATTGGGCGATTATTCTGATGCGGCTATTATACTGTTCATTATTTTGGTAAGCAGCTTCCTTGGTTTTTGGCAAGAAAAAGGAGCCGCCAATGCCGTTGCCAAACTAATAAAAATGGTGCAGATAAAATGCGACATTGTAAGGGATGGAAAAGAAACCGAACTACCGGTTGAAAATGTGGTGCCGGGAGACATTATTGTTTTATCTGCCGGAGATGTGATACCAGCCGATAGCTTATTGCTGGAATGTAAAGAACTATTTATTGATGAAGCAGCTTTTACCGGTGAAACTTTTCCTGTAGAAAAAAATGTTGGAATAGTTGCTGCTGATGCAACCTTAGCTAAACGAAGCAATTCGCTATTCATGGGCTCACACGTTATTAGTGGCACCGCAAGGGTACTGGTTATTGCTACGGGCAGGCAAACAGAATTTGGTAAAATATCCGACAGGCTGCGCTTAAAAAACCCAGAGACTGATTTTGAAAAAGGCATACGCCAATTTGGTTATATGCTAATGGAAATAACATTGGTATTGGTACTCGTAATATTTGCGGTTAACATCCTGTTGCATAAGCCTGCGCTGGACTCATTTTTATTTTCGCTCGCACTGGCCGTTGGGCTTACGCCGCAGTTACTACCCGCAATCATTAGTGTAAACCTTTCGGTTGGTGCAAGGGCCATGGCAAAGCAACAGGTAATTGTAAAGCGCCTTGCATCTATTGAAAACTTTGGCTGCATGAACATCCTTTGTTCTGATAAAACCGGTACCATCACCGATGGAAAAGTAACGCTTAAAGAGGCATTGGATATTGATGGCAATCATTCCGATAAAACACTTCAATATGCCTGGCTGAATGCAACCATGCAGCAGGGCTTTAAAAACCCGATAGATGCAGCAATACGGTTAAGCTACCAGGGCGAAAAAACCGATTTTATTATTCAATCAGAAATACCGTACGACTTTAACCGCAAGCGACTCACTATCCAGGTTAAAAATGATAAGGAAAATATTGCCATTACAAAAGGGGCGCTCAATGCTGTCCTGGATATTTGTGAAACCGTTGAAACTGCTGCTGGCGTTATACTACCATTAAACGATAAGAAGGAAGATATTCTGGAGCAATATAAAAAGCTAAGTGCACAGGGATATCGTATGTTGGGTGTGGCATATAAAAAGGGCAGCAATGATAAAAACTTTACAAAGCCAGATGAAAATAAAATGACTTTCATTGGCTTCATCACTTTGTTTGACCCACCAAAAAAAGATGTGCAGCAAACAATTGAAGGGCTTGCCAAATTAGGTGTACAGCTTAAATTAATAACCGGCGATAACGCCCTTGTTGCCGCCAGCCTCGCAAAGCAAATAGGCATCAAAAAACCGGTGATACTTACAGGCTTGCAGATAAGGGATATGAGCGACAGGGCATTGTTTAACCAGGCACCTATTACCAATATTTTTGCTGAAGTAGAACCGAACCAAAAGGAGCGCATCATACTTTTTTTACAGCGGTCAGGCAACGTTGTCGGCTTTATGGGCGATGGCATTAATGATGCCCCTGCATTGCATGCTGCCGATGTAGGCATATCCGTAGATACCGCTGTTGACGTGGCTAAAGAGGCTGCGGATATTATTTTACTGAACCAAAGCCTGGAGGTATTAATAACCGGTATCGTGGCCGGCCGAAAAACTTTTGCCAACACAATGAAATATATTTTTATGGCAACAAGCGCCAATTTCGGCACCATGTTCAGCATGGCGGGCGCTTCGTTATTTTTACCGTTCCTTCCTATGTTGCCAAAGCAAATATTGCTCAATAATTTACTGACTGATTTTCCTGAAATGACGATTGCTACAGACCGCGTTGATACGGAGTCGGTGGCAAGGCCGCAACGTTGGAATATCAAATTTATTAAAAGGTTTATGATAGTTTTTGGGTTGCTGAGCTGCGTTTTTGATTTGCTAACTTTCGGGGTGCTATTGTTTTTGATGAAAGAAAATGAAAAGGTTTTTCAAACGGGCTGGTTTTTAGAATCTGTCGTTTCCCAGGCATTGATAGTATTGGTTATACGCACCAGGCTGCCATTTTTTAAAAGCTTGCCAGGCAAATATTTAGCCATTGCCACAGGGCTGGTAGTAGTGTTAGTACTGCTGCTGCCTTTACTGCCCTTTGCTGCGCTGTTTGGTTTTGTAAAATTGCCATTATCTTTTTACGGCTGGGTGCTGCTTATAGTAAGTGCGTATGTTTTTACTGCTGAAAAAGCCAAGCAATGGTTCTATCGGAGAATACAAAATAAAGGTTGAATAATTAATTAAGGCACTTGCTATTTTGTAGCCATATAGCCAATAGGGAACGCACTAAATAATTTGTCCATAACTATTTCTTTTAAAAATGCTTTTTAATGCCAAGCCCCTTTACTTCTTTATTCAATAACAATTGCAACGGAATATGCGACTTTAAATAAAATATTGTTTTAATAACCTAAATTGTAAAAATGGAAATAAAAAAAATCAGCTTAGAAAACTTTCAAGCAATAAGTAAAGGAGAAAATGATCTAACAACAAAAGAAATGGTTGACAAAATAAAGGAAGGTTTAAAATACATAGTTGTTAGTGATGACGGTGATTATAAGGTAATGCTTTACAAAAACGCAGATGGGGAAGAAATTTTGGGATTAAATAAGCTGTAAAGACTTTGTGGTTATGGTACTTTAATATTAACTGGAAGTTTATCATGAGGCATAAGTATGAACTGGAGGCTGCTTGTTAACTAACAGACAAGTCTGTCCAACTAAAACTCTTGTTGCTTTCTTTTAATTTGTAATTCTTAACTGTATAATAAAAGAAACTTGTATGAATAAAACTACCAATAAAAAAAGTGCTTCTCCCAATAAGCAACTAAAAAAGTGCCCCACCGGCATCAAAGGCTTTGACGAAATTACTGAGGGTGGGCTCCCTAAAAACAGAACCACTTTAGTCAGCGGAAGTGCCGGCTCTGGAAAAACCCTTTTGGGAATTGATTTTTTAATCAATGGTGCAATCAAATTCAAAGAGCCAGGCGTCTTTATGTCTTTTGAAGA
>JAYTHI010000379.1:0-2324 GCA_043732685.1 Ferruginibacter sp.
GCAAATCGCTGAGGATTATCATCACTGAAAATTTATATAGGTCGTAAATTTTTAGGGATGAATTATTATTTTAAGCCTAATACTTGTTATTTATTATACCGTATTTTAAAGTTTTAAATTATAATTTATTTATGGAGTAAAACAGGTAAGGATTCTATAATCACATCATATATTTTTTGCAGCTCTTGCGGTGTAATACAATAGGGAGGAAGAATGTATACCACATTACCCATTGGCCGTAAAAACACGCCTTTACTTAAATAATAATTATAGGCGGCGTTTTTTATGGAGTTAAAATAAGAATTTTTTTCTTTAGTATTTAACTCAAAAGCAATGATGGTACCCGTTTGCCGTATGTTTTTTACCATTGGGTTACCAGTAAGTAGGGTAATAAAACCCTTATGACTTTTGCAGATGGCATTTATTTGCTTTTGGCATTTTTTGCTTTGCAAAATCAATAAACTTTCATTTGCTGCAGCACAGGCTAACGGATTTGCCGTATAGGAATGTCCATGAAAAAAGGTCTTTGTAATATCATCAGCATAAAAAGCATTAAAAATTTTAAGTGAGCTAACCGTTACGCCTAATGGTAAAAAGCCCCCCGTAATACCTTTTGACAAGCAAATGATATCCGGCTTATTAACTAAATGGTCGATGGCAAAATATTTACCTGTTCTGCCAAAACCAGTCATCACTTCATCTGCAATACAAAGAATATTTTTTTCAGCGGCAAGTTCCATTAATTGGTCAAGGTAAACGGATGCATACATTTGCATTCCTGCTGCACCCTGAACCAAGGGTTCAAAAATAAAAGCCGCTACATTATCGTCTTTGGCAAGTAGTAAAAATTGTTGTTTAACGGTGTCAATATTATCTTTAGTAGGAATGGGAATATGATGTACGTCAAATAATAAATTAGCGAAGGGAGCATTAAATTCATTTCTTTCTGCCACACTCATTGCCCCGAAGGTATCTCCGTGATAAGCATTTTCAAATGCAATTAGTTTGGTTTTATTTTTAAACCCAAGGTTATGCCAATATTGTATGGCCATTTTAAGGGCTACTTCTACCGAGGTAGAACCATCATCAGAAAAAAATACCTTTTTTAAATTAGGGGGTAACAATTGTGTCAGGCTTTTGGCCAAATTAATAGCAGGTGTATGGGTAAATCCTGCGAATATCACATGCTCTAAAATAGCAGCCTGTTTTGCAATCGCTCCGGCTATTTTTTTATTGCAATGTCCGTGGATATTTACCCACCAGGAGGAAACTGCATCAATATAGGTTGTTCCATCGGCAGCAAATAAAGTACAGTCCTTACCTTTTACAATATGAATAGGTGTTCCTGCCGTTTTCATCTGTGTAAAAGGATGCCAGATATTATCGGTATGGTGGGAAACTTCAGGCATTAGTATAAATTTAGGTTAAGTGTAGCTGCAAAAGCTGCTATTGTTTTTTGATTAATCTTTTCTAAATGTGGAATTGAAAAATATACCGGTAGTTGGGTATGTGCAACAATAAAACTGGTAGAAGCCTCATTTGCCGTACCGCTAAATACAATACCTGATATGGGAATTTGTTGTTGTTTAAAAGCAGCCACCGTAAGTAGAGTATGATTAATACTCCCCAAATAGATACCAGCTACTAAAATTACAGGTAAGTTAAAGTGCGCTATTAAATCAATGTTTAACAGGTCATCTGCAAGCGGGCTCATTATACCACCTGCTGTTTCTACTACTATTTTGTTTTTAGTTTTTGGAAGTACGAAATCCTCTTTATTTATCTGTACTCCATCCACTGCCGCAGCATAATGTGGCGATGCAGGTGTAGTTAATTTAAATTTTTCAGGATGTATAGTACATGCTGTATTATCAATATGATTTTTGATAAAAATACTGTCGCTATTATTCAGGTCGCCCGCCTGTACTGGTTTCCAATAGTCGTACCCTAAAGCCTGGCAAATTATTGCCGAACAAAGTGTTTTACCAATTCCCGTGTGTGTGCCTGCAATAATAATACTCATGATAATTGTTCGTTTATAGCCTGCATCAGTGCATTCACTTCGTCAAACGTATTAAAAACATGTAAACAAATGCGAATTCTTTCTGTACCAACCGGCACCGTAGGACTCAATATTGGTCGTACATAAAAACCTTTAGCAAAGAGAGTTTCGGCTAATACCTTTGCCTTAAAATTATCTCCGATTATAATTCCTTGTATGGCAGAATTGCTCTTAATAAAGCAAAGTGGTTGTAAAGTTTCAGCAACCTTTTTAAAATAAGTAATTAGTGCATGTAGTTTATTCCGATCTGCATTGGGCAGCG
>JAYTHI010000380.1:0-7866 GCA_043732685.1 Ferruginibacter sp.
ATAGGCAATTATGCGGTAGGGATAGTAGTGTAAAGCCCGCAGCAGGCACTTTAAATTATAAACTCTTTTTGTGCGGACTTGAAACGAATAGCCCGGGCCCAACAAGCGACGCAGCGGAGGTGTTGGGCACCGCCCCCCTAATTATTATTACTAAAAACCGCAACATTTTTTACAAATACTATTAGCGCATATAATTATTTTATACCACACCGTATATTATTAATGAATACCCAATTTAATGAAGGCGGATTGGTATATAGTAACTTTTATGCTGCATTCAAAAATTAAATAAGGCTCCACAATGTATAGTGCTATTTATCCCTGCAGTCATTTAAAAAATCTTTTACTCCCATCACTATTTTGTCAACCATTTGTTGCTGGTAACCTTCCTCTAAAATTTTTTCTTCTTCCTCAAGATTACTCAGGAACAAGGTTTCAATTAATGCATTTGGATATTCTGTAGGGCTGTTGAGCATAAAATTAAAAGACCCCGTGTTGCCATAATCTTTTAAGCCAAGCTGAAGCATATTTTTATAAATACCAAGACTTAAATTTTTAAAGCCAATGTAGCGATAATAGGTGCTTGTACCGCCGGTTCTAAAAGGATCCTCAGATGAGTTTAAGTGAATGCTCAGCAATAGATCGGGTAAACTATCTCTGTAAAAAAGTATACGCTCCTTGTTGTCAACAAATTTTTCGGTTGTGCGTGTCATTATTACTTTGGCACCTTCCTTTAAAAAGGCATTTTGCAACTTTAATGAAATGGGTAAAGTGATATCTTTTTCGTACACTCCGGTAGCACCAACGGCTCCGGTATTGCTGCCACCATGGCCGGCATCTATAGCAATGGTTAAATTTTTTAGCGATAAATTTTTGGGTTGTTGCTTTACCCGAATCACCAAAGTATTTCCATTATAATATACAAGGTGACCCCAATGTTGTGCATGTTTTAAGCTAATGGTTATCCTGAAAATATCATCGGCTATTTGTTCGTAATCGAGTTTGGTAATTTCTTTTAAGGTTTGTAATTGCGTTATCCAATTGGTGTTATTTGTAGCTCCAAAAACATCCACTATAATTTTAGATGGATCAGTTAGTTGAAAGGATTGGTAAGGCAACCTTGCATATAAACCCAGCTTTACATAGTCATACACCTCATCGCCATAAGCATTCCATTTTCCCGTTAAGGATTCCGGATTAAAACTGCCTTTTGGTTCTAAGGTCACTAATTCTTCCGGAATGTAGGCGGTCCGGGTTTTTGCCAATTGCACTTTATAATGTGTACCCACTTTACCGATAATTTTTAACACAATATTGCTATCGATATAACCAATTTTTGCACCCCCGAGCCGATCATCTCCCAAACCATATTCAAGGTGCGCCAACCTACCCTTTGTAAGGGCAATGTCTGGTGCAAGCGGTGACATTACCGAAAAAATAAACTTGGTTTCTTTACTAACCTTTGTGCCGGAACTGTCGGTGACAGTTATTGGAATTTTTAGTTTAGTAAAACTGTCCGCCGCGTTAATAATATAGCTGCCCTGGTAAATACCTGCCATGCCCTTTGTTTGGCTTAAAGGCATTTCGTATAGGCGCGTATTGTTGATGCTTGTTACTATACAATTGGTTAATGCTTTAACCCTGAAATCAATTTTATCGCCCGGTAATAGTATCAGATTTCCTTCCGGGAAAGTCTGAATATTTTCAATAGTTAAATATTTTACTGGTTCAGCAGGTTTATAAACGGTATAAGTATAGCTTATTTTTTTAGATAAATATTTACCGCCAAGTGAAGCTATAATTGTAAAGGTGGTATCTCCGGGTTTTAAGGTTACTTCAAGCGCAAAGGCTCCGGTAGTATAAACTTTAACCATCTTTTTATTTATAGAAATACCGCAGGTTTTACAAGTGCTGCCAATAATAAAATGGGTGGCAGAGCTGGTGTTATTATTTTCCATTGCAGGTTGCACTAGTCTTATAAAGGGAGTTTCATTGGTTTGGGCAGAACCATGTATAAATAAAAAGGTCAAAATGGTAAGGAGCATTATCTTGTTCAAAATATTCATATTAATGATAACAAATTTACAACATTCAAAGTTGACAAATTACCTGCTAATTATGTCCTAAAAAAAGACGGGAAGCCTTATTAAAAAATATATTTAATTGGCGGTGTTTTATAAAACTGCGTTGTTATTTATATTTTTCTTTAAATGCTTAAGTTCCTTTAAAATTTATTAATTATTGCGCGTTACTATTATGTGGGTTTTTGTTAAGGGATGGAAATGCTGGTTTTAAGAATTTGTACATAAAAAAACGCTGGTCTTTTTGGAACCAACGTTTTCTATTTTAATATCTGTTAAATCTAATACCGGCTTCTATTACCAGGCATATTTATTTTCTGCCACTAATTTTTCAGAAATTCTTCTACGGGCAACCTTACTATTAAATGGAGCAGCTTTTGTAAATCTTTTTAAACCCAATAACATCATGCGTTGTTCGTCTCCCTCAGCAAAGGCGTTAATGGCTTCCTTACCTGCTTTATTCACTTTATCAATAGCATCATTTAAATAACACCGCATCATATCTATTTGCAGTGTTGTTGCGGCTTCACCTTGTTTGTCGCTTATTTTAATAATGCGCATTAATACACTTTCCGCAACAAATGTTTCAATGGTCATGTCAGCAATATTCATTAAAATTTCCTGTTCCTCATTTAACTTCATCATTAACTTTTGCACAGCAGCACCGGCAATCATTAAGATAGCTTTCTTTAAATTAAGGATGGTCTTTTTTTCTGCAGCAAAAGGGGTTTCATCTTCATTGCCAAATTCCGGTATGCTCATTAATTCTTTTGAAACAGCCATGGCAGGGCCCATCAGGTTTAGCTTTCCTTTCATGGCTCTTTTTAAGATCATGTCAACAATCAATAGTCGGTTAATTTCGTTGGTGCCTTCATAAATTCTATTGATGCGGCTATCTCTGTAGGCTTTACTAATGATGTATTCGTCACTAAATCCGTTGCCACCGTGTATCTGTACGCCTTCATCAACAACATAGTCTAACACCTCGCTGCCATGCACTTTTAAAATGGCACATTCTACTGCATATTCTTCTGCTGCGCCCAATACGGCTTCGTTAAATAATTTGCCGTCAGCGGTCAAATTGTTCTCGGTAACATCAATCCAGTTACTGGTGCGGTAAAGTGCACTTTCGCTAGCAAATATTCTAATGGCCGACTCCGCTAATTTATATTTAATGGCGCCAAAATTTGAAATTGATGTTTTAAATTGTTCTCTTGCTTTTGCATATTGAATGGTTGTATTTAAGGCCATTTTAGCGCCTCCCAATGTTGCGGCACACAATTTTAACCTGCCAATATTTAAAATGTTGAAGGCTATAATATGGCCTTTGCCTACTTCGCCCAATAAATTTTCTACCGGAACTTTACAATCCTGAAAATAAAGCTGAACGGTTGATGATCCCTTAATACCCATCTTATGTTCCTCGGGGCCCCGCGTAAAGCCTTCAAAGCCACGCTCTACAATAAAGGTTGAAAACTTATCGCCGTCAATTTTTGCAAATACGGTATATATATCTGCAAAACCCCCATTGGTTATCCAGCATTTTTGTCCGTTTAAAAGATAATGTTTTCCATCCGCAGATAGTACTGCACTTGTTTTTGCTCCTAGAGCATCGCTGCCGCTATTGGGTTCCGTTAGGCCATAAGCACCCTTCCATTCGCCACTGGCCAGTTTAGGAATGTATTGTTGTTTTTGCGCTTCTGTACCGAAATACAAAATGGGTAAAGTGCCAATGCCGGTGTGGGCTGCCACTGCAACACTAAAAGAACAGCCGCCGCCAAGCCCTTCGTTTACAAGTGTGGAAGTAATAAAATCTTTACCCAGACCGCCCAGACTCTCCGGAACTGAAGCGCCCAATAAGCCCTGCTCGCCTGCTTTGAGCAATAGCGATGGCATTAATCCGGGTTCTAATTTATCAATTCTGTCAAGTATGGGGTTAATTTCGGACTGAAGAAATTGAAGGCACATTTCTTTAACCATCAATTGCTCTTCGTTAAAATCTTCGGGTGTAAAAGTTTCGAAAGCATTGCTTTCTTTAATAAGCCATTCGCCGCCTTTTAGAATGGTATTGGCTGATGTTGAGGTGCTCATAAAGTAAAATTTATCCTTAACGGTTTTAAGCGGTAAGGCCTGTTAATTTAAATATTGTTTTGTATTCTTAAAACGATCATTTTGAAATGGTATGCGTAAAATATTTTTGTTCCTGCTGTGTTATTAAAAATTGAGGTCTTTATCATTTGGTATTATAACAGCTAAAATTACACCACAAAAATCATTAGTTAAACCTGGGTATTGGCAAGGTTATCATAAACTTTTTGTAATACCATTTTGGCTATTTCAATTTGTTCAATAGTAACGCCTTCTAAAGATTCGTTTAAGGTTTGGTTAGCGAGTTCCATTGTTTTATCCTGAAGTTCAATTGCTTGTTTTTCAAGGTAGATCATGTTCATGCGGCGGTCATCCTTACTGGGTACACGTTTTACCAGGGAAAGTTTTTCTAAATTATCTACCAATCTGGTAATGCTGGGTTTGTCTCTATAGGTGGCATCGCACAATTGTTGCTGACTAAGGCCATCTTGTTTCCAAAGATGGTATAAAACACTCCATTGCTCGATGGTAATATCTACGCCGGACTGTTTAAAATTTTTTTGAAGTCGCCGCGCAATGGCTGTACTGGCCTTACCTGTAATAAAGCTGTATAATTCTCCGCGTTTAAATTGGTTGTTTGGCATATAGTTGTTTAAACAACTATATAAAGATAATGATTCGTTTGTGATATTAAAAATTATTTTTGTGCGATTGGTAAGGATACAAACGGAGGGCGCAACTGCAAAATTTATATAGCTTACATACAATATGGTAGCATTTTTACTTTTTTTTACGTTTTTTTTACTGGTGATTTATGCGATCCTTATTATGTATTACCGGCAATGCTGGGTTAGTATAAAAGACTTTGAGCCAACAGATGCAAATAGAGTAATGATTGCCTCCTTAACAACCACCGTATCCATTATTATACCCGCACGAAATGAATCGGCTTATATTGGCCGCTGCCTGAATTCGATAGTACAACAAACTTATTTTTCTGATTTAGTGGAGGTAATTGTAGTTGATGATCACTCTACAGACCATACCGCCCTGATTGTACAATCTTTTAATAAAACAAATATTCGATGTATCAATTTAAAAGATTTTGTTACGGATCGTATAAATTCATACAAAAAAAAGGCTATTGAAATTGCTGTAGAACAAGCTACAGGGGAGTTAATTGTTACAACGGATGCAGACTGCTTTATGGGCCCGTATTGGTTACAAACGATGGTAGCTTTTTATGAAGAAAAGAAGCCGGTTTTTATTGCTGCCCCGGTTTTAATAAAAAATACCAACAGCTTTATATCCATATTTCAAACCCTGGATTTTATGACACTGCAAGGTATTACCGGTGCGGCAGTCAATAGTAAGATACATAGTATGTGTAATGGCGCAAACCTTGCCTATACAAAAGCTGCATTTACAGCCGTAAATGGGTTTAAAAATATTGATAGTATAGCAAGCGGAGACGATATGTTATTGATGCATAAAATAGTTACCCTTTTTCCGGAAAAGGTAATGTTTTTAAAAAGTGAAAAAGCCATTGTACAAACGCAGCCGGTTAATAATTGGAAAGGCTTTTTTAATCAACGGATAAGGTGGGCCAGTAAGGCCGATAAATATAACGATCGCCGTATTTTACCAGTGCTGATGCTTGTCTATTTTTTAAACCTGTTTTTATTTTTGTTACCCCTGTTGGCAAGCTTTGATAATCCGGTTATTTTTATTGGCAACCTGCGATTTTCGTTAATAACTTATTGTTTTGTATTACTACTATTTAAAACTATTACAGAGTTAATTTTTTTATACCCGCTGGCAGTATTTTTTGGAAAAAGAAAAATTTTATGGTGGTTTCCTGTGGCACAGCCTTTCCATATATTATATACAATAATTGCGGGGTGGCTGGGTAAATTCGGGACTTATCAATGGAAGGATAGAAAAGTAAAATAAGCTGCGCGAAATGGTATACTTTTAAAATACAAGTTAGTCTGCATGAATAAATCGTTTTCCTTTAGAAGACAAATATGGAGACGCCTGCGTAAAAATTGGGGTGCCATGTTTGGGTTAATGCTGATAGGGATAGCTATAATAATATCCTTATTTGGCTACCTGATTGCGCCGGATGCAACGCCCAATGCGGATATGCAAACAGTTGAGATTCAGGCAAAGTCGCCGGGCTATAGCCAGCTTTTTTTAAAGATACCCGATAAAAAGATGGTTACGGTGGGCTGGTTGGCCAATTTAATTGGTGGCAGAGAGAATGATTATAAGTACCTACCCATCACAAAATATTTCGTAAAGGGAGATTCTGTGCAGGTAAATAAAAGGGTAGATGATGATACCAGCACCCTTCAAACTTTTGCGATCAGCCTGTTTAAAAATAAAGGCTCCCAACAGGAAATGGCCAACTATATTGTTACAAAAAAGTATTATCTGGGTACCGATAAATTTGGCCGCGATATATTAAGCCGTTTGATTATTGGTACAAAAGTAAGTGTAGCTGTAGGGATGATAGCGGTCTTGATCTCCTTAACAATTGGAATATTTTTTGGCGCAATTGCCGGTTACTACCGGGGTTGGGTAGACGAAATAATTATGTGGCTGGTTAACACTACCTGGAGCATACCAACCTTACTGCTGGTGTTTGCATTAACTATGGCATTGGGCAAAGGTTTTTGGCAAATATTTATAGCGGTAGGTTTAACCATGTGGGTAAGTGTAGCGCGATTAATAAGAGGGCAAATAATGGCCTTAAAACAATTGGAATATATACAAGCTGCAAAAGCGCTTGGTTATAGTGATGGCCGTATTATAGTAAAACACATGTTGCCCAATATTTTGGGACCCTTATTGGTAATATCGGCAAGTAATTTTGCGACGGCAATTATTATAGAAGCGGGCCTAAGTTTTTTGGGTATTGGCGTACAACCACCGCAACCAAGCTGGGGACTTATGATTAAAGAAAATTACAATTTTATAATTACGCATCAACCAATGCTGGCTTTGATACCTGGTTTTGCCATTATGTTATTGGTGCTTGCCTTTAATTTATTAGGAAATGGTTTAAGAGACGCCGTAGATGTGCGAAGCGAGGCTTAATTTTTTGGATATTTTTTACAGTTGCCGGAAATACCAATTGCAGCCGGTAAAATTTTTATTTTCCGAATAAATTGAAAAAAGATGCTACCAGAAAAACAAATTTTCTGATAGCATTAAAAATAATGTTTGGCTGGATTGTGAATAAAGATCGAGGTTTAAAATAAAGATAGGAGCGTACATAAAAAAATTTGGAAGCGTAATAAAAATATAACATTCCCTAATTTAAATACTTATGACCGCTACCTAAAACACTGTCAAAAAAATAAATGCTGATAGCAAATGGAACTATTTTGAGTAGCTGTATAATTGGAAAGAATAAAACTACTACTTGAGTCAACCTTTAAAAATATTGAAGCATATCAATTTCATAATGCAATCTAATTTAAACACTTATAACTCATAACTTTTATACATTGCTATTCTACCGGCGCTACCTGAACATTTCTATTAAAGCCTTCTTCCAATGAGATAAAGGTTTCTGTACGGTCGATTCCTTTAATTTTTTGAAGTGCGTCATGCAATACAAAACGAAGTTCTGTAATGTCTTTGCAAACAATTTCTATAAACATGCTGTAGTTGCCGGTAATATAATTTA
>JAYTHI010000381.1:0-2286 GCA_043732685.1 Ferruginibacter sp.
TGACCCCCGGGATAAAAAACAGCATCATAGTTATCTTGCTTTACATCACTCAATTTTAAGGAATACGCTACTTTATCAATTAATTCATTGTCTTTATAAAACCTTTCTGTAGAAGGAGTTTGTGCATCTGCTAATTCACTTTTAGGATCAACAGGTGGGGCTGACCTCCTTTTGGAGAAGCAATTGTTATTTCTGCCCCTGCATCTGCTAAAACATAATAAGGCGTTGCAAATTCTTCTATCCAAAATCCAGTTTTTTCACCAGTATTTCCTAAATCACTATGGGACGTTAATACAATTAATATTTTCATTTTATTTATTTTTTATGGTTATTATTAAATTTTTACAATCATTTTACCTTCATTTTTCCCTTCAAACAAATCAATAAACGCCTGAGGAATATTATCAAACCCTTCAACGATTGTTTCGCTAAAAGTGATGTTATTCTCTTTAAGCCAAATCGTTAATTGTTTTGTAGCTGCTGGGAATTTTTCAAAAAAATCGCTTACTATAAATCCACGCATGGTTGCACTTTTAGTTAAAATAATGGGTTGCAAGCGGGGACCAAGAGAATTTTTAGTTTCATTATAAAGTGATATAGCTCCGCAAACTGGTAATCTTGCGTGTTTATTTATATTTGCCAAAACGGCATCAGAAATCTCACCACCAACATTGTCAAAATATATATCAACACCTTTAGGGCTTGCATTTTTAATGGCTTCTGTTAAATTAGGAATTGTTTTATAATTAATAGCGTAATCAAATCTAAATTTTGATGTGAGTAGTGCCACTTTTTCATCAGAACCTGTAATGCCAATAACTTTGCATCCAAGCAATTTACCAACCTGACCTACAATTGTTCCTACAGCACCTGCGGCACCAGATATCACGAGTGTTTCATCTTCTTTTGGTAATCCAATTTCAGTTAAGCCTAAGTAAGCAGTAAGCCCAGTCATTCCTAGAACTCCTAAATACGCTGATAGTTTAACCTCATTTTCATCAACTTTGTGTAAGCCTTGTCCATTAGAAATTTGATATTCTTTCCAATCTAAATTGCCCGACAGAAAATCACCTGTT
This sequence comes from Ferruginibacter sp., assembly GCA_043732685.1. GTDB lineage: Bacteria > Bacteroidota > Bacteroidia > Chitinophagales > Chitinophagaceae > Ferruginibacter. The sequence continues at coordinate 1,077 of JAYTHI010000381.1, forward strand.
TTAAATTGTGACTGTTTACTCTCTACGACTTCTGCAATAATACCAGACTGTATTGGCTTATTTAATTCAAATGGTGGAACATAGGATTTGGAATCATTCATTCTGCCTCGTAGATATGGATCAACGGAAACATAGATTGTTTTTAACAAAATCTCCCCATTTTTTGTAGTAGGGATTTCTTCATTAATTATTTTAAAATCATCTAGTGTTGGCTTTCCAATGGGGCGTTTATTTAAGATAATTACTTTATTCATATTATTTACGTTTTAAGAGTTTTGAAATATTCAATTTGTTGTTCGTGATTTTTTGCTTCATCTAAGGTTTTAAATGTTCCTAGATTCCTTCGCTTGTTTGTTTTTGGATTTATTTTAATCGAATAAATTCTATATTCACCTGATTTTAATTTTCTAATCATTTTACAAATTTTAATCGCTATTGTTTGAGTTATACTTTTAATCCATTAAGCAATATTAAGGAAGGATTAGATATATAACCTTTCAAATGAATTTCTAGTTTATCAAGTAGTTTCTGAGCAACAATTAAATCGTAACTTTGCTTGGTTATTTTTTTAACTTCTTTTTTATAATAATATTCGCCAGTTATTAAGTTGTTTTTATTTTCTTCGGCTAAATAGATGAGAATTCTTGCGCCTTTATTCGGAGTCAAGCCAAAAACACGGAAAAATAAATTAGAAAATCAGTTAGCATCTCTTCCTAATTTTGTGCTTACTAAGCCCGGATGTTCGCAATACATAGCAACATTAATACTAGCTAATTTTTTCGCTAATAAGCGGCATAATAAAATTACTTCCAATTTAGACTGGCGGTAAGCATTAATTCCACTAAGATGTTCTTTGTTTTCAAAATTTGAAAAATCAATATCGCCTTGATGGAGTGCAGAAGCCGCAAAAATTGATTTTGCCTGATTTGATTTTGACAGAATATCTAATAACAGATAATTTATTAATAGTGGAGCTAAGACATCTACATGAAGTGTTTCTTCAATATTATTTTGAGATTCACGATAACTAAAATTCCAAACCCCAACATTATCAATAAGAACATCTATACAATTATTTTCAATCTTAACTTGATTGCAAGCCTTCACAATAGATTCAAATGAAAATAAGTCGGATAGTATAATTTTAATTTTTCCTTTTCCCTTTGGATAATTATTTCTGTAATATGCAATTAGTTCGTTTCCTCTTTCC
>JAYTHI010000382.1:0-7781 GCA_043732685.1 Ferruginibacter sp.
TTAGCCGGTTTTCCATACAATAATGCATATTTGTCGCGTTCAGCTTTGGCACTAATGCTATCTAATAAACTACGCATCAGCTCTACGTGTGTAGAGTAGTAGGAATAGCTGTTATAAAATTCTTCTTTGCTAACCTTATTTATACTAAATATTTGTTGCTGCAATTTCACATTTTCCAATGCCGCATTTTTTGAAGCATCCTTTTTTATAAATTGGGTAGTAAAAGCTTCGGCCTGTATTATTGCCCAAAAGACCTGCTGCATTTTATCACTTTTTAAAATCCCTGCAGGTAATCCATCCTTTTGTTTACAACTACTTACACAAAAAATTAATATCAATACGCCAAATATCCTCATTATTTAATTTCTGCTTTATACCTTGCGGAATTAGTAATATCGAGCTTTTGTAGTAAGGAAGATGCACGTTCCTTATCCTGCGGAGGAGCTTTTGAAAAAAGCTTGATCAATTCCGTAGTTTTTCCCTGATAAAAGAATTGATTGATCATCGTATTTGGATTATCCGCATTAAAATTAGTGAGCAGATTCAATACATTAAGCATTTCTGCTCTTGCGGTATTTTCATCTTCATACATTTTATCAAGGGCTTTTCGGTAATAATCGTAATAGATATCGTGAATAATTCCATAACGGGTATTTTGCATATTTTCAACCAGCCAATACCTGTTTCTAATACCGTCAAACGCTTTCCAACCACTGATACCACGCGATTCAGGGGCATTGTTTACAATATTCTGTGCTTTTACAAAATAAGGTAATCCGCCTCTTTGCGCATAAGAATCGTAATTAAAACCAATAATCATATATGCATAATACGCAAAAACGGCGGTTAAATTAGCGATCAGCGGATCGGTTCCTGACACCCTATTTTCATTAAACTCCAGTTGTTGAAACTGTACATATTTAAAAGTAACATCAACATCCTGATAATTTATGATAGGCGATAAGTAGGCCGAATTATAGACTGGTCTTGCGGCTTGTATAGTTATAGAAGCCGTGTACACATCAGGGTCGGAAGCAGGCTGTAAATTCAATAAAATATTACAATCAATCTTTTCGTTGGGTAAAAAATTATCGGTAGTCCATTTTTTAGTATTTAAAAAAGTATTTAAGGCCGTTTGTAGAGCTGTAAAGGTATTTTTATTTACAGTAGTCCCAATACGACTACTGTTTACTGTCACCCTTGCATTAAGCTCCTGGCCAAGTGCCACATGAACCGGCAATAAAAAAAACAACAATAATTTTAATTTAGTAAGGTGCATATTATAAAGATAAAATGGAATTAACGATATCCGTAGCTACTTCTTTTTTAGATTTTGTATTAAAATAATAAACCCGTTCCTTAACATCAAAAATGGTTATTTTATTGGTATCAAAACCAAAACCAGCCCCTGCATCGTTTAGAGAATTTAAAACGATCATGTCTGCATTTTTATCTTTCAATTTTTGTAAGGCATATTTTTCTTCTTCAACAGTTTCCAGGGCAAAACCTACCAATAGCTGACCTGTTTTTTTTATACTTCCCAAAGACTTCAAAATATCTTTTGTCTTTTTTAAAGGGATGGAAAAGGTAGCTGCTGTTTTTTTAATTTTTTCTTCTGCAACAGTAAAAGGCGTGTAATCAGCTACGGCAGCACTCAAAATAGCAATATCCATATCTTCAAAAACGGCAATGCTGGCTACATACATTTCTTCAGCAGTGGTAACTTTAATAACCTGTATATTATCTGGAATAACTATAGATACTGGTCCTATTACCAGCGTTACCTGTCCGCCTCTTTTTTGCAATTCTTCAGCAATTGCGATACCCATTTTACCGGAGGAATGGTTGCCAATAAAACGAACCGGGTCAATGGCTTCGTAAGTAGGACCGGCGGTAACCAATATTTTTTTTCCGAGAAAATCTTTACTGATTAAAAAGTAATCAATTATTGTTTGCAATATTTCTTCAGGTTCGGCCATCCTACCCGAGCCAAACAATCCGCTGGCCAATTCGCCAAATTCAACAGGTATTATTGTATTGCCAAAACCTTGTATTATTTTAAGGTTATTTTGGGTAGAAGGATGGTGCCACATATCTTCATCCATAGCAGGGGCAACCATTACAGGGCATGTGGCAGATAAATAAACAGCCATTAAAATATTATCGCAAAGGCCATTCGCCATCTTGGCCAAAGAATTACAACTTAAGGGCGCAATTAAAAAAATATCTGCCCACCTTCCTAAAAGTACATGATTACTCCAGGTGTCATTATTGGAAAGATCGGATAATACCTCATTTTTAGAAAGCGTTGAGAGTGTAAGCGGTGTAACAAAATCTTTTGCGGATGGCGTCATTATAACCTTTACTTCGGCCCCCGACTTAACTAAAAGGCGCACCAATGCAGCCGATTTAAATGCAGCGATACTACCTGATATTCCTAAAAGTATTTTTTTTCCTTGCAGCATAAAAAAAGACGGCTTTTGCCGTCCTTAAAAGTAAAACTTCTTATTTAACAATAACTATTAAAGTAAAAATATTAACTAAATAAATCTTCCTCATTTTTACGGAAATAAACCTTGTCATCCATAAATTCCTGTGAAGCAAGTAATGCCGGATTGGGCATACGCTCATAAGCTTTGGATATTTCAATCTGCTCTTTGTTTTCGTGTATTTCTTCCAGGCTATCGGTATGACTGGCAAATTCTTCTAATTTATTATGAAGCTCTTCTTTAATAGAGATATTGATCTGGTTGGCACGTTTAGCAATAATGGCAATGGATTCGTACAAATTGCCCGTTTTTTGCTTGATGTCAAAAAGATTTTTAGGCTCTACCACATTACTGGTACTAGAGCTGAGTTGTCGTCTTAATTTGCTCATTTTTTATTTGTTTAATGATGGTTAAACTTAAATTATTATATTCCTGTGCTTCTTTTAAATACTTGCTTTGTGGATACCTGTCGGCAAAATCCTGATATTCTGATACTACTTTTTCAAATCTCTCTGATTGCTTATCGTAAATACTTAGTTTAGCGAACTTATAGTAGGAAGTAACTGCTTTTAGTTTATAAGAATCACCGGAAACAGATTCGGGATAATCCCCTAACAACGCAGTATAACAAATTGCGGCGGCCCTGTATTGCCCAACTTTAAAATAAAGTTCGGCTGCCCTCAACTGTTTTATTTCCAATTTAAGCCGACTTTTATCAATAATTTCAGTGGCCTCCTTTATTCTGGCTGAGCCTGGATGCGTACTGATAAAAGTTTGCATCACACCAATAGATTTTGCAGTATTGGTTTGATCCAGTTCAACCTTGGGTGCTTGTTTATAAAAACACATGGCATGCATAAAATCTACTTCTTCTGCTTTACTGCTATTTGGAAATACTTCTAAAAATCCTTTAGAAAAGTTTTCCGCGTCTTTATACTCTTTTAAATAATAAAAACAAAAAGCATCCTTAAAATACAACTCCTCAAATTTATCCGTGCCTTTGTAAACAGGATAAAGCTCTTCATAAAGTTGCTGTGCGATATGGTATTTTTTTTCTGAATAAAATTTATCAGCCATGGAGAGCTTATAAGCTGTATCCTTACTTTTCATCATCTTACCGTACTTACTGCAAGAAGAGAAAATTATTACCAATAAGAATGCTGTTAGTGTTGCTTTTATAAAATTCATAAAGAATTGCAAAATTAATGATTTAAACTCAAAAATCAGTTGTTAATATCACCTGGCAAAAAACATCCCGTTAAGATTTTGGTAAAGCAAACCATAAGAAATTGGAGCCAATTTTAATACAATAGTATAAATATTTGTTTGTTTGCCCTTGCACCAATTCTATTTTTAACAAAAAGCGACTGCTTTTATCTACCTAACTGCCATTGCAAATATATAGTTGGAATGGTAGGATATTATTAAAAAAGCCTTTTCGAATAAACGAAAAGGCTTTTTTAATAATATAAATTGTATTAGTTTGACTTGATATCGATTGTATTAAAATCTCCACCATCAATTACTTTATCAATTGAAATCCTGTCTGCACTGATACCTAATTTTTCAACAAGGTACATTTTAACAGCATCTAATTTTTTATCAGCTAAAGATTGCTGAGATTTAGAAGCACCAGGATAAGCTGTGATTGTAATGGTACAATTTGGCTTACTTTTTAATTTAGAAGCAACTGTTGCCAACAAAGCTTTAGTGTCTGCAGTAAGATTTACTACTTTAACTGACAGACTAGGATAGTCACCAGCGCAAGCAGAAGCACCAACCAATTTGCTTAAACTATCAATAGCAGCGCAACATGCAGGAGGAGGACATTTACCAACACCATCAGCATCAACCGGCTGGCATTCAGTAGGGGTAATTAATTGCTTATCCTTACAATCCGGAACACCATCACCATCTGTATCTTTAGTTACACCATGTGAATCAACAGGGCATCCTGCAGGCGTATTTGGTTCTCTGTCTAATTGATCAGTTACACCATCGCCATCAGTATCATCCAAAATTGGCTTTGGTAATTTCATGTGCTTTGGATTATTAATTTCTCCGTAAGCATAATCCAAAGGATTTACCCACCACAATGGTTCAACAGATTTACCACCTAAATTAAAGTTAATTCCAAGTGACAAATAATTGTAAGAATCATTGCTACCAGTTAAAACGGCATTGCCTGGAACTTGCTCTGCCCATTGCTGTCCGTCCAACAAATCTGTTTTGATGAATGTTTGACGATCTTCTAAAGCGATATTTATTCTTGTACTAAGTTTATAAGAAACACCAGCTAAAACATTTAATGAAGGCCTTAGTGTATTGTTACCCAATTTAGGACGACGGTCGCCCTCAGATTGTGCTGCAGTTTCGTAGGTATTATCCATTCCTGCTCTTAATGCTTTAAATATTTTCTTTCTGTTGCTCCAGGTAATTGGTCCTGCACTTCCGCCTGCGATACTGTTAAACAATGCTGAATAATTATTACCATTAGCATCTAATGCGTTTACTTTAACGTTATACCAGGTTGCACCAAAACCACCGCCCACATAAAAAACTATACCGGATTTTTGTTTGTGAAATCTAATTGTATTTAAAGTTAAAATACCTTGAATACTTAAATCTTGTATATGAGATTTATAATTATAAAATACTGCGTCTGATCCGGGTTTGTAAGCCTGGGCTGGTGTTAAACTTCCACCATTCGCAGACGAAGTTAAGGCTGTATTTTTTCCATAGTTATAAGATGGTTGCCAGTTTAATCCTTCAGGTGAACCGTTTGCATATTGCAATCTTAAGGAAAATAAATATCCTAAAGCTTTTCTAACGTGCGCTTCAAATCCAAAACGTGGATACCTGGAATCTACATCTCCTGAGACAACCATATTTCCGAAGGAAACACCAACTTCAACTTGGTTACGTGGCTTGGCAGGAAAATTATACGTATTATTCCAAAATTCATTTTGTTGAGGCAACCTCTTGGAGGGAACAACAGAAGAATCCAACACACTGTAACTAGAACCCGTTTGGGCAAAAGTTGTTGTTGCTATTAGGGTAATGAGTCCTAAAATTAAACTATACTTTTTACTTATCATAACTATTTGATTATTAAATTTCTAAAATGTAGAAGTTTTCAATTGCAAAATTAGATGCTGGAAATTAATAACCAAATTTTTTTATAAAAATTTTTGATATATTAAAATTATTTTATACCTAAATTGTTAAAATTTAAGGTATAAAAAGGCTCGTTTTACTATGTAACTGACTGAAATTGCCTGATTTTCATAGGAATATCAACAATTTTAAAAATATAATTTGAAGGAGAAAATTATCGCACTATATTGCTTTCACAATGAACTTTATAAAAAATATTATTGGAGAAGAATTAAATATTTTTGAAAAAAAGTTTGCGGAGGCTGTAAAAAGTCAAACCCCTCTTTTAGACAGGATAATGAAATACATCATAAAACGCAAGGGAAAGCAACTGCGCCCCATGTTTGTTTTTTTGAGTGCAAAGCTTCATGGTCCGATAAATGATAGCACTTACAGAGCAGCGGCATTAGTAGAAATTCTTCATACCGCAACATTAGTGCATGATGATGTAGTTGATGAATCTTTAGAACGCCGGGGTTATTTTTCTATCAATGCCATCTGGAAAAATAAAATAGCTGTATTGGTTGGCGATTACCTTCTATCTAAAGGATTACTTTTATCAACAGAAAATAACGATTTTGAACATTTGCACATTTTATCTGAAGCAGTAAAGCAAATGAGTGAAGGAGAACTTTTACAAATTGAAAAAGCACGTAACCTTAACTTAAAAGAAGCAATTTATTTTGAAATAATTCGAAATAAAACAGCTTCCTTACTTTCTTCTGCCTGCGCCGTGGGAGCATGGACAACCAGTAAGGATGCAAATATTGTAAATAAAATGAAACTATTTGGCGAAAAGGTTGGTATCGCCTTTCAAATAAAAGATGATCTTTTTGATTATGGCAAAGCAGATATCGGTAAACCAACCGGTAACGATATTAAAGAAAAAAAACTAACCCTGCCACTCATCTATACCTTAAACAAAGTTGATTCAGCAAAAAAAAGAAAACTTATTTATATAATTAAAAATGAAAATAAAGATCCCGAAAAAGTTCAATTCGTAATTGATGCGGTGGTTGAAGCAGGAGGAATAGAATACGCCGCACAAAAAATGATTTTTTACAGAGATGAAGCCCTTTCGATATTACATGAATTTAAGGAAACTGAAGTGCGAAAAACTTTAGAAGAACTGGTGCGCTATACAACAGATAGAAAATATTAAGGAAGTCTCCAAAAGAATTGAATACATTACACCAACCCCTACTCTTTAACTGGACACCCTACCACCATGGAAAAACGCTGGAATATACTACCGGTCAACGAAACCGCAACTACTGATTTACGAAATTCTTTAAAAATTAATGACAACCTATGTAAAGTTTTGGTTCAAAGAGGTATTACGGATTATAACAAAGCCGAGTCCTTTTTCAAACCATCTTTAACAGCTTTGCATGATCCTTTTTTGATGAAGGATATGCACAAAGCAGTAACAAGAATTACTGCAGCTATTGAGGCAAAAGAAAAAATACTAATATACGGCGATTATGATGTAGATGGCACCACATCGGTTGCATTAATGTATCAATTTATTTGTACCATTTATCAGGAAGAGCTTATTGAATTTTATATTCCGCATCGCTATTGGGAAGGTTATGGCATTAGTAAATTAGGCATTGATTATGCCGCGGAAAATAATTTTACCTTAGTGATTGCTTTGGACTGCGGCATAAAATCTACTGAGCTTATAGCCTATGCAAAAAATATTGGGGTGCATTTTATTATTTGCGATCACCATCTTCCTGATGATATTTTACCTGATGCCGCAGCAATATTAAATACCAAACAAAAGGGTTGCCAATACCCCTTTAAAGAATTGTGTGGCTGCGGTGTTGGCTTTAAATTAATTACTGCCCTTGCCAAAAAATTTTCAATTGATGAAGCCGGGTATTTTTGTTACCTGGATCTTGTAGCCTTAGCCATTGCAGCGGATATAATACCAATGAACGGAGAAAATAGGATACTTGCCTGGTTTGGACTTCAACAAATAAATACCAACACCTGCGCCGGAATAAAAGCTTTGATAAAACTTGGAGGCATACAAAAGATTTTGACCATCAACGATGTTGTTTTTGTAATTGCTCCACGTATTAATGCCGCCGGCAGAATGGATGATGCAAAAAAGGCTGTTAAATTATT
>JAYTHI010000383.1:0-7765 GCA_043732685.1 Ferruginibacter sp.
CGAGTAAAAAACACTAAAATTTGCAAATTTTAACAGTTTTTCAAGCATAATTTAACAAGTTTGAAAATTTAAGCAGGTTTTGCTGCAATGTGGGTTAAAATCTTGAAATTTTAATAGCATTAAATAGTATCCGGTTATAAACAGTGTAGCGATTTACATAAAAAATACTTTCCCATTCCTTTAATTGCCAACAATAATTTACAATTTTAAATAGCTAAAGCATCCTTAGGGCATTCATAAACAATGAACACTAAATAATTTGTTTGCCGATTTTTAATTCCTTTAAGAAAATAACATAATTAAATTTCGTTTAAATTTATTTATACAAAAGCCTCCCGATTTCAGGAGGCTTTTGTACAGGTTTATTTTTAACGGATGATATAGGTTGACAAATTGTAAAATATTTTTTGCGGATGCACCAATTTATTTTATTCTTTTTGATTCTGATTCTAAACCCGTTTTTCTATCACGTGAACTTTTGATTTGGTTACTACCAAAACGATAACTAAAATTGAGGCGAACAGTCTGGCTTTCCCATGTTCCGGTACCTTTAATATACACGCCACCAAAATCACTAATTGCTCTCCACGGCGATGCGGTATGTAAGATATCTGTGACGGAAACTTTTACTGTGGCACGTTTTTGCAAAAACAATTTCTGTAACCCGATATCTAGACCACCCTGCGATTTGTTTCTCCAGGTAGCACCCCAAATGCCGGGCCCGTTAAAATAGCCACTAATTTCGGCAGTATAATCTTTACCCAGGGTAAATGTTTGTTGCAGGTAAGCCCCGTACAAAGGGATGGTAACTTTTAAGGATTTACCCCCGACGGTGCCATTAAATTTTTGGTAGCTAATCCATACATTAGCATAACCGCTCCACCATTTTGTTATTGGGGTAGAGGAACCAATATTGGCACCAAAAATATTTTGCGTGGCCAAATTTTGTTGTTGAATAAATGTGGCATTTTTAAAAGTATCCGTAACAATGGTGGCATAATCTTTTACATGGCTATAACTTACGGAAGTATTAATTAGCCCCATAAAAGTATGCGTCAATGTAATATTATCCGTGTATTGGGGCCTCAGAAAAGCATTGCCTTTTTCATACGTAAGTTCATCCAATTTATTTTCAAAAGGATTTAGATCCTGATAAGAAGGCCGGTCTATCCTTCTGCTATACGTTAAGTTTAAGGTATGGTTTTTATGCAAGTTCCAGGTTACGGCACCACTTGGAAAATAATCCAGGTAATTTCTTTTCACCAGATTATCGGCTTGCAAAATACCATCCTCTCTGGTAAGTTCTCCCTTACTATTTGTTTGTTCCATTCTAACACCACCCTGTATGCTCCACTTGGTATTTAATTGTTGCTGGTAGTTTACATACAATGCATTTACATTTTCGGTGTATTTAAATTTATTACTTCTTGCCAGGTTTTTTACCGGTAACCCCTGTGCATCATCATTAAAAAAATCGTAGGTATTTTTAGTGGTTACAAAGGCTGTTTTACCCCCATAGCCAAATTTACCTTTACCTAGTTTTTGTTCCAAATCAATTTTTACCGTTCTTATGTCAATATCAGTAGGCGTATAGCTTCTATTAATGATACTGTACAATAAACTATTGCCGTCATTAAAATAATTATTGGGCTGATAGCTTCTGCCTGTTCCTCTAAAAATTCCATAATCAGCATCAAAATTTATCTCTCTGCCACTTGTATCAGCGTAGCGGTAATTTACATTAAAGTTGGCATTGGTTCTGCTTCCAGGCACATTATTAGACGCCTGTAACTTTTTAATAAAAACACCTGTTGGGGTGTAGGTTATGGGCGTATTACTTTCACTTGTAAAACGCTGGTCTCCAAAATTAGTAGTGACCAGTACGCCAACCGTACTTGTATTATTTATAAAATAATCGGCACCTGCTTTTACATTGGTGCTCTTATCATAATTATGGTTAAGGTTAACCTGGTCGTATAAAGTATCTTTTTGTATACGACATAAAGCCATATTATTTTGATACCTTCCAATATTGGCACTTATATTACTAAAGAGATTAATTTTTTTATCCCTGTAATTTAAAGCCACTGAAGCGTTTCCTTTTGGCGTTACGCCTTGCACGACACCTATATTAGCGCTGCCGTTTGTGCCGAATTTTTTATTCTTTTTAAGCCGGACATTTACAATACCGGCATTACCGCTGGCATCATATTTCGCACTTGGGTTACTAATCATTTCTATAGCCTCTATATCATTGCTGTTGATACTTTTTAAATAGGCAGAAAGATCCTTGGTATCCAACTGCATTATTTTTCCATCTACATAAACCTTAACACCAGTTTTTCCCTTCATGCTGATATTATCGTTGTTATCAATAGTAACACCCGGACTTTTTTGTAAAAGTTCATAGGCATTGCTGCCGGTAGCATTAATACTCGCCTCCACATTAAATATGGTCTTATCGGCTCTAACTTCAATCATAGGTTTTTTTGAAGTAACCGTTACACCTTGCAATTGATTATCAGCAGCTTTTAGTACCATTGGTTTTACTGTAAAAATATCTTCCTTATTTATGATAAAAACCTCAGAATAGGTATTTTTAAACCCCACTTGAAAATAGCTTACCAGCAACTTTCCGGTGTGATTGGTAGTAATTTCGAATTTACCTTCTGCATTACTAAGGCTCATTTTAACAAGGCTGCTATCGGAGGCATTTAATAAAGAGATAGTTACAGACTGAAGGGGTTTATTTGCATTATCTACAACGCTTCCTATTATTTTATTACCCTGTTGGGCAAGCGTTGTAAACCCGGTTAGCAGCAGTAGGCAAAGGGCGATAATTGGGATCTTTCTCATTGTACTTGATTATTTAATTTGATTGATTTAATGAAGTACAAACCAATAAAAAAAATAACTAAGGTCATACATAATTGGGATGAATAAGCAGTTTGAGAAGATGAGTGGTTAAAGGAAAATACTGCATTTGTGACGAAAGGAAAAAATTAAGGATAAACCTTCGGGTAAGGTTATATCAGTTTCAACGTAGCCTCAGGGTTCACCCCTGATACCCCAAAAAAGTACAATCACCACCAAATAAAACAGTTCACCCCTGATACCCCAAAAAGTACAATCACCACCAAATAAAACAGTTCACCCCTGATACCCCAAAAAGTACAATCACCACCAAATAAAACAGTTCACCCCTGACACCCCAAAAAGTACAATCACCACCAAATAAAACAGTTCACCCCTGATACCCCAAAAAGTACAATCACCACCAAATAAAACAGTTCATCCCTGACACCCAAAAAATTTATCAAATGAAAACCAGTTTGCCGTTTAAGTTCATAATGATTTAATAAAAAAATATACCGAAAAATCCCCGTTACGAATAAGGTTCAAAAAAAAGATACAACATCAACCTCAACAGCTTGCTGAAATTATCCAGTTAACCAATAACCAAATCAGTGTAATTTTTTCCAAAACCAATCACATTACTAAACCCTGCAAAATCTTCTTCAGGGTGGGTGGTGGTTAATACAAAGGTGCGCATACCCGCATTGCGAGCACTTTCTACTCCCTTTGGTACATCTTCAAAAACGATACAATCCTGCGGCATAATTCCTAAAGCTTTGGCACATAATAAAAAGGTTTCCGGATGTGGTTTACTGATGTTGACATCATCGGCACTTACTACTACAGGAAAAAACTGTCGTAGCTGTAGATTATCAAGCACAAAATCAATATTAAATGGAATGGCTGCAGAACCGATAGCCATCAAAATATCAGCCCTTTTGGCAGCTTCCAAAAATAATTTCAAACCATCAATTAACGCCAGCTTAGGCCGGTAGCTTAATTGATAACGTCTTTCTTTTTCAAAAGATAATTCATCGATTCGAGCGCTTGTAAAAAAGTCCTTACCGAAAATACGAACCAACAACTCTGCATTTTTACCATACATCTGCAAGCTTACCTCTGCTCTGCTAAGATTCGCTTTAAGCTCGTTGTTTAAAATATCAAACCATGCATCGGCATGATAGGGCATATCATCTATTATGGTTCCATTTAAATCAAACAGAAAAGCTTTTGCTTTTATCTTCATCACATCTATATATTTAACTACTAAAATTCCATTTATATTTCAATTGCAAATAAAATACAAAACCTCCGTAATTGAATCAATCAACTGCAGAGGTTTTGTATATAAACTTAAGTTTCTACAGAAGTAAAAACGATTTTTAACTTATTTGCTGATTGATACCTTGTACACAGTAAGGCTATGGTATTTTTGTCCGGGTAACAATATAGTTGTAGGAAACTTAGGCTCGTTTGGAGAATCCGGGAAATGTTGGGTTTCCAAACATAGCGCAGCATTTTTCTTAATACCTACCCCCTGACTGGTTTTTATAGTACCATCTAAAAAGTTGCCGGTATAAAATTGCATTCCCGGTTGGGTAGTAAAAACCTCCAGCGTTCTTCCGCTGCTGTCGTCTGTTAAGGTAGCTGCTCTTGTTAAAGAAGTATCCTTTTTGTTCAATACAAAATTATGATCGTAGCCACCTTTAACGCTATCAATGCGCGCACCAATTTTTGTTGGTTTGGTAAAATCAAAAGGCGAACCTTTTACAGATTTTATTTCGCCGGTAGGTATAAGAGAACTGTCAACCGGAGTATAATTATCAGCATCAATCTGAAGCGTTTCATCCAGTATAGTGTTTGCCACATCGCCACTTAAATTAAAGTAACTGTGGTTGGTAAGGTTAAGCGGAGTTGCCTTGTCAGTTTCTGCAGTATACTCAATTTTTAATTCATTGTCGTCCGTTAACGTATAGCGAACACTAACTTTTAAATTTCCGGGGTAACCTTCTTCACCATCTTTACTTACATAACTTAACTGAAGGGAGGCAATGCTGTCGTTAGCAATAGCCGCATCCCAAACTTGTTTATCAAATCCCTTATTACCGCCATGTAAATGATTAACGCCATTATTGGTTGCAAGAGTGTATTCGGTATTTTCAATTTTAAATTTACCTTTAGCAATACGGTTACCATAACGTCCAACCAGTGCACCAAAATAAGGTGGTTTTGCAAGATATCCGCTTAAACTATCAAAGCCTAAAACAATATTACTGCGTTTATTATTTTTATCGGGAGTAACCCAGGAAGTTACGGCTCCACCATAATTGGTAATTTTAACCTGCACCCCATTGGCATTGGTAAGGGTGTATAAAAATACTTCTTTACCATTTGTATTTCCCCAGGCAGCTTTGGAAATGCCGGTTTTTGTTTCCATTGTAGTAGCCGTTTTTTTTGTTTTGCAAGATGTAATGAATGCGGTAAAAATTACTGCAATGGCAATGCTGAATCGTACTGTTTGTTTCATGTTTATTTTGTTTTTTAAATTTCTTCCTTCCTTGCCGAGGCAAAGATATTGACTGGAGTTGTTGTTTACTTCATGAAGTTTAAGATGGCGAATCTAAAATAAATATTTAATTTCTTAAATCCGCGTTTTTATTTTTTACAATCTTTGAACCTGTATTTAATTTCAATCTGTATTACAAATCAACAACAGGCCATCCATTTTGCCACAATAATTTCTCAATTCTTAACTTAGATTTCCCTTTATCTGCAGCATCATATCCATGAAAAATTAGGTAATCAATGCCATTGAAAGCCGCTACTGCATTATGCCCTACTCCATACCAATTTTTATTTCCTTCTAAAACTACAGATCCACCTCCTGCATTTAGGGCTACGCCATCCTTATCAATATATGGACCCATTACTTTTTCGCATCTTCCCACCATCATCTTATAGGTACTTTTTTCTCCACGGCAACAATAATCAAAGGAGGTAAACAGATAATAATAATTCCGGTGCTTGTAAATAAAAGGTGCTTCTATGGCTGCATCGCCGGCATCGGTATCTGCTAAAGTAGCTGATCTTTTACGCGATGCAATGGTATACCAGGTTTCAGGCTGGGCAACTGCCATTAAAGTACTATCCAGTTTTACCAATTTTATTCCATTCCAAAACGAGCCAAAGGCCATCCAGGCAATATTATTTTCATCAATAATAAGATTAGGGTCAATGGCATTCCACATATCTCTTCCTGGAACAGATTGAATTATTTTTCCATGGTCAATCCAATTAAAATTACTTGCCGATGGATCCAAAGTTTTATTTGTTGCCAATCCGATACAGGAAGTATTTTTTCCAAAGGCAGATACCGCATAATACAAATAAAATTACCCGTTGTGGTAACTAATATCGGGTGCCCAAATATGCCCTTTAAAACTGGTAACTGCTTTTACCGCCCATTCAGGAGGGGTTGCAAATACCGGCATTAATTGTTTCCAATGTTTTTTATCCGGAGATGAAAAAGCGGTAATTCCCTGGCCGGTACAAAATACATAATAAGTACTATCCTGCCTGATTATTACCGGATCGTGAACGCCGATCAAGGTATCGTTAAGTATAAATTTTGGTTGTGCAAAAAGGCTGCTGGTCAGCAAGAGTATTAAAACTGACAACATATTTTTCATAAAATCTATATTAATATTATAACAACCTTATTGAATGGCAATGCGGTAAACGGTAAATGAATTTGGAGCAAGTTCCACATTTAATTTATTGGTTTTTACTGCAATGGTGTTCGCAACCGGACTAACCATTTGCGGTGTCATAAAACTATTTACATCCAATAAGCTATTGCTTTTTAACACGGTAACCGTTGCCGTTGCGGCTAATTTTTTAGCACCCTTTATTTCAATTATTTTATTAATAGACTTCAGAGAAGCGTTTACAATTTTTATAATTACGTCGCCGCTATTTTTATCAATAACTGATGAAACGTATAAACTATCCTGCCCTGATATGGCTTTACCATTCATTATAGCCGGTACTACATTGGTTCCCTTATTGGTAGAAAATAGTTTTTGTACATAATAATTTGGTGTACCATAAGATTGAAGGTTATTAACCCAAATAAGATCCGGTGTCCATTGCCAGCCATCAACATGGGCAAACAGCGGTGCATAAGATGCTAAGTTTACTACGGCTGCATTGCGTTCCAGCCCCGTCATAAAAGCTGCCTCCGCAATGGCTGTCTGCAAATTATTTTTATTATTAATGCTTACGGTTGCATCACTTTGTGCCGCATATTCTCCGGCAAAAACTTTAGTGCCATCACGTGGATAATTATCATAGCGTGCAGCATTGGCCAAAAACCATTCCGGCCTGCGGTAATAATGCTCATCAATAATATCCGCATTCATCTTTCTTAATTCTCCATTCAAAAAATTAAATTTTTCTCCATCCGGATCAGTGCCTGAGCTATTGATCAATTTAAAATCCGGATACCTGGCTTTAATAGCTTTACTAAAAACTTTTAAACGTTCTACATATTGTGGTCCCCAGTTTTCATTACCCACACCCATCATTTTTAAATTAAACGAAGTAGGATGTCCCATTGCGGCGCGTACTTTACCCCACTGCGTGGATATATTACCGTTAGCAAATTCAATCAGGTCAAGGGCATCCTGTACATAGGGATCCAATTCATCGATAGGAACAACTTCTGCGGTATTAAACTGGCAAGCCATTCCTGCATTTAAAATAGGTAAAGGAGAAGCACCGATATCTTCTGCCAATTGAAAATATTCAAAAAATCCCAGTCCGAATGTTTGAAAATAATCCGGTGTCGGGCGATGCGCAAACTCACTGTTCCAGCGGTTGATAATAAGTTGACGGGCCTCAACCGGAC
>JAYTHI010000384.1:0-7752 GCA_043732685.1 Ferruginibacter sp.
ATATTTTTCTTCTCGCACAGCGGTCATATTTTGTACCATTATGCCATACCCATGGCGGTTTTTAACCTTTTAGGCGCTATCCTGGGAGCAAGGCTGGCCATTTTAAAAGGCAATAAATTTATACGCATCTTTTTTTTAATTGTAATAACGGGCACGATTATACGTTTTGGCTATGATATCTTCTTAAAAAACCATTAGATGAACAAAGTAATAATAGTGGGTGCCACCACCGGGATTGGTTACGAACTGGCCATTTTGTATGCCAAAAAAAATTGGCTCGTAGGTGCTACCGGCAGAAGAAAAGATTTGTTACAAAATCTGCGTCAACAATTTCCGGAAAATATTGTCACCGAATGTTTTGATGTTACCGGTGGTGAAAATATTGAATCGATAAAAAATTTAAGTCAGCAATTAGGCGGACTGGATTTACTAATTTACAATAGTGGCTATGGAGAACCCTCCGAGGAACTTGATTGGAATATTGATAAAGCCACCACACTAACTAATGTTAATGGTTTTGTTGAAATAGTAAATTATGCTTTCAATTTTTTTATGATGGAAGGGCAGGGGCAAATTGCAGCTACCTCTTCTATTGCGGGCAACAGGGGCAGTAGTTTTGCCCCGGCATACAGTGCCAGCAAGGCTTTTATGAGTAATTATATGGAAGGTTTATATATTAAAGCGGCCAAATTAAAAATCCCCTTATACCTAACCGATATACAACCGGGCTTTGTAAAAACGGCTATGGCAAAGGGAGAGGGTCAATTTTGGGTAGCATCGGTAAAAAAGGCCGCTGAACAAATTTATAAGGGTGTCAGCAACAAAAAACGAAAGGTGTACATTACAAAAAGGTGGTGGTTTATTGCTACAGTAATGAAAATAATACCGATCGGTATTTATAAGAAATTTGGATAGTTAAAGTAAGAAGAATTCTTAAATGAGGTAATGAAATCAACCTGGTAATATATAGTAATAAAAATTTGTGGCTGGTGCAAACTAAAAGCCAGTAAAAGTATTTAAAAAAGTATACCTCAATTAACGTTAGGTAATAAACGTAGTAATTTTTCTTCAACCATCACCCGGATATCCGCTTAGTTTAAAGTTGGATGCCTGAACAGTTTAGAAAATTTATTCTTCAAAAGAAATCACTGCAACTTGCTTAATCAACATCATTTTTTGCTACTCTTTAGTTTGCTGCACTGTATTGTAAGTATTTGTTAAAGCTTTTATTGATAAAATCTATTTTGAATTTGATCATCCTCATTCAATATTATTAAAATAACTTTGAAGTATGTACTATAACAGCACAATAGAAGCTTCATTTAATGCAGAAAAAAACAGAAAAGCGTTTACTTACACTGCTGTTATTGTCGCTATTTTTTTACTATTGGCCTTATTTATCACCTGGCCAAACTTACCCCCAAAGCCCATTGTTGTACAAGATCTTATAGAAATAAACTTAGGTAATAATGAGGAAGGTTTTGGTACGGTACAACCTTTAATTAAAGGCGATATGGGTGCTGCTCAGCAAAGGCAAGTGGTGCAACAAAAAGCTGCTGCCCAGCAACCCTCTCCCAAAGATATTGTTCCGGATGAAAAGGCGGATGCAGACGCTGCACCTGTTGATAAACCTACAAAAGCAATTATAAAACCAAGCAATACCGCCACGGTGCCCGTTAATAAACCGATAAAAGTAAATACACCTGCACCCGTTGTTATGCCAACCCCAAAACCACAAAAGCCCAAGGCATTTTATAACGGCTCCGGTAACGGTAAAGGGAATGGCGCTACAGAAACCAATGGTGATACCTATCAGGGAAGCAAACCAGGCGGCAAAGGTGATGCCGGCACAGAAAGTGGTAAACCCGATAGTTACGGTAATAACCCTGGTGGAAGATCAGGCGTTTCAGTAACCCGCGGTACACGTCCGCTGAATTTAGGTGCGCTTAAATTTGAGGATGATTTTAATGAAAATGCTAAAGTGTACCTTGATGTTACCTATAGTGCATCCGGTAGTTTTACAGGTTGTGAAATAGCAAAAGGCACTACCACATTTAATAATACCATTACAGGCATCGCCAAGCGAAAAGCGGCTCAATTAAAATTTCCTGCAAGTGATGATGGCGGGGTTTCTACCATACTATTTAATTTTAAAGTTCAAAATTAACCCGCTTCCTATTGGTATTTTTATAATCTTAGATTGAGGTCGTTACCTTAAGTCTGGTGTTTCTTTCTAAATAAAATTTAGGGTAGCATAACGGCAAAATATAAATAAAAAATGTCTGCAGTTTAATTTTCAAAATCAGGTAAATTAATGCCAATAGTTTTTGATAGGTTTTATCTTTGTAAAGATGACCTACCAACAAACCATTGATTTTTTATTTGCACAGTTACCCATGTACAGCCGGATAGGCGCTGCAGCATACAAGGCAGACCTCGATAATACTATTGCCTTGTGCAATGCCTTACAAAGTCCCCACACTAAATTTAAGAGCATACATATTGCAGGTACCAATGGAAAAGGCAGTACCAGCCATATGTTAGCTGCCATATTACAACAGGCAGGTTATAAAACAGGCTTGTATACCTCGCCGCATTTAAAAGATTTCAGAGAACGTATAAAAATTAATGGGGAAATGGTTAGTGAAGATTTTGTGGTAGATTTTGTAGAAAGAACAAGTTCCATTACGGCGCAGATTGAACCCTCCTTTTTTGAATTGACTATGTGCATGGCCTTCGATTATTTTGCGCAACAAAAGGTAGATATTGCCATTATTGAAACAGGCCTTGGTGGCCGGCTTGACAGCACCAATATTATTGAACCCATCTTATCCATCATAACAAATATCGGTTACGACCATATGAATATTTTGGGAGATACGCTTGCTAAGATTGCTGCAGAAAAAGCAGGTATCATCAAAAAAAATACGCCTGTTATCATTGGCGAATACCTTGAAGAAACAAAACAGCTCTTTATTGCAAAAGCCAAAGAATGCAATGCCCCTATTATTTTTGCATCAGAAGATTATATCGTTTCTGATATCGAAATAAA
This sequence comes from Ferruginibacter sp., assembly GCA_043732685.1. Taxonomy (GTDB): domain Bacteria; phylum Bacteroidota; class Bacteroidia; order Chitinophagales; family Chitinophagaceae; genus Ferruginibacter. The sequence continues at coordinate 3,053 of JAYTHI010000384.1, forward strand.
TACCCGGTATCTAATTTGCAAGGTTACCAATACCAAAGAAAATTGTATAGAAAATTATACGCTCGACTTAAATGGTCTGTACCAGACGAGGAATTTACCGGCTATATTAGCCGCAGAAAAGATAGTAAAACAACTTGGTTTTATCATCCCGGATGCGGCAGAAAAGTTTGCATTGGCAAATACAAAAAAATTAAGCGGCCTATTTGGAAGGTGGGATGTTATTGAACAAAACCCAACCGTAGTATTGGATGTAGCGCATAATGAAGATGGAATTAAACAAGTTATTGCACAAATTAACTGGTTAAAAAAATATCCATCTTCAAATGATACTGACTTAAAAATTATAACGACACATATTATAATTGGGATGGTAAGGGATAAAGAAATTACCAATGTGTTGGTCTTATTACCAAAAGATGCGCTTTATTATTTTACCAATGCACATATACCAAGGGCCATGCCTGCAGAAGAATTAAAAGACAGGGCTAGCGCTTTAAACTTAAACGGCTATTTATTTACAGATGTAAACAAAGCCTTAGAAGCAGCAAAAGCAAAAGCTGCAACACAAGATATAATATTAGTTTGCGGCAGTATATTTTTAGTGGGAGAAGTAGACAAACCGGTTGTGTAACTAAGACTGATGGTTTATAAACCATATAATGGAGCGGATAATTTACAAATCGATTGCTAATTTTTGAAAGGCGTAAAACATACAACTCACATGCAGTGCCTGAACAAACTCATTGTTTTTCAACTGCTCTTTAACGGTTTTTAATGGAGTAAGTATTATTTCAATCTGCTCATTAGCGTCCAAATTTTGTGCGGCTATTTTTCGCCCTCCTCTTGCTAAAAATAAATGGGTATATCCTGTTAAAACTCCGGGGTTGCCGGCAACTTTACCAAGTTCGTCAATTTGTGTAAATTCATAACCGGTTTCTTCCAGTAGTTCCCGGGCAATAGCAGTTTTGGAATCTTCTCCTTTATCTACAAAACCTCCGGGTAGTTCGAATAATATTTCTCCGATAGGATGCCGGTATTGTTTTACTAAAATAACTTCGCCCTCAAGCGTTATAGCCATAGCGCAAACCGACTCCGGTAATTCCACCACAAAGTAAGCTGGAACCAATTTACCATCGGGCATTTCACATACATCTTTGCGTGCTGTAAAATAGGGATGTTTAGTTATATATTCTGATGATAATACCTTCCATTTCATGGGATGTTATTTAAAAATAAATCCGTTTAAACGCAAACTCCATTAAGAAATTAATTACCTTCTTAAATGAATTACTTACGCCTAAACGGATGAAGAATTTACCAATTCATTCTTTGCCTCAGGGCCGTTATGTGAGCTGTATGGTGACGACCATGCCAGGCATACATACCCAATAAATGCCACAAGGATATTTCCTTTTTTTGTTCGGGATGATATATGGTTCTATTCCAATCCTCAAGGGTAATATTAGTCAAAACATCTACCCACCTGGAATGCAACGCAAACAACAAAGTTAGCGACAGGTTGGCGGGCAAGTTTTTGGTATCACTAAGTTCGGCCCAGGCTGCTTCATCGTATGGCTTTATCACCGGATTAACTTCAGTAAGTCCTAATTTAAAACGGATATAAGCATTCATATGGCTATCGGCCACATGGTGTACCAATTGTTTAACCGTCCAGCCCTCCGGACGATAGGGTGTATCCAACTGATGTTCATTTAAATTCTCAACCGTATTTTCTAAATGATTGGGTAAATATTTAATGTCATTTATCCATTCTGTCAATTGAGTTTCAGTAAAAGGTTGCGGTACATATTTGCCGATGGGGAACCTTATATCTTCCATAACAAAAAATTATTTTTGAGCTTTAATAGAATCAGTTACCGGTTTCATTTCAGGTACAATGGCAGCTGGTTTTACTACTGCAACAGCCGGTTTAATTTTTAATAATTCCATATCGAAAATCAATGTAGCTCCCGGAGGAATTTCGGCACCGGCACCTCTTTCGCCATAACCAAGTTCGCTTGGAATAAAAACTTTAAACTTATCGCCTATATGCATTAATTGCAAAACTTCTGTCCAACCCTTAATAACACCGCTAACTGGTATGGTTAATGGTTCTCCTCTTTTATAGGAGTTGTCAAATTCTTTACCATCAATTAAAGTACCTGCATAATTTGCAACAACGGTATCTTCTGCTTTAGGCATGGCAGATGCTGCATCGCCTTTTTTAATAACCTCATATTGTAAACCACTAGGCAATGTTACCACACCAGCACGTTTTTTATTGGCGTCTAAAAACACAAGAGATTTTGTTTTTTCGCCGCTACTTTTTTTAGCTGCATTTGCTTGTAACCTAGTCTGAATACAACTATTGGCTTGCTGCTCAGTTAAAGAAGCACTTCTTTTTTTAAACACATCTTCCATTGCTTTTTGCATACTTGCATAACTAAGAATTTCTATACCTTGCTGCTTTAAATTATTAGCCACATTCATACCCAAGGCATAACTAAAAGAATCTACCGGAGTTTTTAATGCACTGATGCCGGGCTTAACTACGCCAGTTGGATTTACTACCTTTAGCTTTGCTTTTGGTTTGGTTTGGGCAGTAACGCTAATCCCAAAAACGGATAATACGCATACGCTTAAAAAAATTTGCTTCATTTGTTTGATTTTATTGATGTTGAAATTTAATGTACAATTTTTAAAGTATAATAAAAACATTTTAAGATTCCCTGATTTCTTTACCGGTAAGGTTAATAAATACATCCTCCAAATTAGCCGCTTTAACTTGCTTTGGTCTTTCAAAACCAGTAGCAACAAGGTCATCAATCATTTTATCCGGCGATGCGAGGGCAATTATTTTACCTTCATCCAATATGGCAATCCTATCACATAATTGTTCTGCTTCATCCATATAATGTGTGGTAATAATAACGGTTGTTCCTTTGGCACGAATGCTTTTAATTAGATCCCATAAATTTCTACGCGCCTGCGGATCGAGACCTGTAGTGGGTTCATCTAAAAAAACAATTTTAGGATCGTTTATTAAAGTGGTCGCAATAGAAAAGCGTTGTTTTTGACCACCACTCAATTCCTTGTACTTATTTTTTGCTTTTTCCTCTAAATTCACCAGCTTTAACAATTCCATTGGCACTACCTCACGATTGTACAATCCAGCAAATAATTTTAAAAGTTCAACCAACGTTAATCCCGGGTAAAAACCGGAAGACTGTAATTGAACACCAATTATTTTCTTAATATTATCCGGTTCTTTATCCAGATCCATACCATTAACAATAACCTCGCCGCTGGTTTTAGAACGAAGTGTTTCTATTATTTCAAGGGTGGTTGATTTGCCTGCACCATTCGGTCCAAGCAAGCCAAATATTTCTCCTTCGTACACTTCAAAAGAAATACCTTTTACCGCTTCAAAAGATCCGTATTGCTTTTGCAAGTTTTTAACGGAGATTATTGTTTTTTGCATTTTATTTAATTACAAATTATTTTGCAAATTAAGCATTTTGAAGGCTATTCAAGCTATTTGTTACCTTATCTGCCTGATATAAACTTTTACTTTAACGTTTTAATTTTTTTAAATGACTATGTTTTGATGAAAAAATAGCCTTATAAAATAGTTTAACCGTATTTGTTTTAAATTGCCCTGTAAAAGATTAGCTTCTGTTTATTGACAAAGAAGGCCGACTTTTGCAGTTCAAATTTTTATAAAATTTGTTTACCTAATCTAATAGCAGTTTAACAAATGAAGGTTTTTAAATTTGGCGGCGCCAGCATCAATAGTATTGAAAGAATTAAAAATGTATCAAAAATCATTCAATCATTTACCGGAGAAAAGTTATTGATCATTATCTCGGCTGTGGGCAAGACAACCAATGCGCTTGAAAAAGTAGCCGAAACATTTTTTGCCGGCAATAAAGACGAAGCCCTTCTTTTATTTCAACAAATAAAAGAGGAACATATCAGTCTTTTAAAAATACTCCATCCCGGAGCTTCCAATTGTTTAAGTGATTTATTTACTGAGGTTGAATGGTTATTACATGATAAACCGGTACGGGACTACGATTATTATTATGATCAGATCGTTTGTTGCGGCGAACTTTTAAGTACCGCCATCATCAGCAATTATTTTAACAGCATCAATTTAAAAAACAATTGGATAGATGTACGGGATATTATTAGAACCGATGATAATTTTAGGGAGGCTTCTATTGATTGGAATTTTACACAGCAAAAAGTAAGTGAAACTATTTTACCGCTTTTTAACGAAGGGGATATTGTTATTACCCAGGGATTCATTGGTGCTACAGACGAAAATGAAAGTACTACACTTGGCAGAGAAGGCAGCGATTATACTGCTGCTATTTTTGCAAATATGCTGGATGCAGAAAACCAAACTATATGGAAAGATGTAGAGGGGGTAATGAATGCGGATCCTAAACTATTTACCGATGCGCAGTTTATTGCAGCACTTAGTTATAAGGAGGTTATTGAAATGGCTTACTATGGTGCCCAGGTAATACATCCAAAAACCATTAAACCTTTGCAAAATAAAGGGATCCCGTTACAAGTACGTTGTTTTTTAAAACCCACGCTGCCAGGCACTATCATTAGTGATAAGACCGCCCATAAATTACCTCCCATTATTGTTTTGAAAAATAACCAGGTTTTAATGCAATTTAATTCTA
>JAYTHI010000385.1:0-2265 GCA_043732685.1 Ferruginibacter sp.
AAGGGGCAAAAGGCACCGTATTGATACCAACGGGTAGTTTGCTCGCGCCATTCTTCCAAATCCTTTCCGGTAGCATTTTCGTAACGTGGTTCTGTTGCAAAACCACCTATATCTGTTGTCCAGTAAGGCATTCCGGATAAAGAGAAATTTAAACCAGCAGGAATCTGGTGTTTAAAATCTTCCCATCTTGCACCAATATCACCACTCCAGGTTGCTGCTGCATATTTTTGAATACCGGCATACGATGACCTGGTTAATATAAATACCCGCTTATTGGGATTGGTTGCCCGCTGCCCCTCGTACACTCCTTTTGCATTCATCAGGGCAAAGGCATTGTAATTTTTTATAGAAGAACCAAGGTAATTTGGCGTAATTAATTCTTGTCTTTGCAGCGGACTGAAATTACTGTTTACATCAGGCTCGGTAGCATCTAACCACCAGGCATCAACGCCCGCAGGATACAAAGATTTATTCATTGTACCCCAAAAGGCTTTTCTTGCGCCTGGGTTATAAGCATCATAAAAACTGGATACATAGCCTTTACCTATCCAATCTCTTTGTTGGTTAGCCGTATTGCGTTTGTACATATAGCCACTATCATTCATCATTTTATAATTGGCAGTATTGGCATAAAATTTTGGCCATACAGAAATCATAAATTGAGTATGGTATTTTTCGTGCAATGTCTTTATCATTGCAGCGGCATCCGGAAACCTGGCTTTATCAAACTCCTGGCTACCCCATTGGTCTTGCTGCCAGTAGCTCCAATCTTCTACAATATTATCCAGCGGTATTTTACGTTTTCTAAATTCGGCAACTGTTGATAAAATTTCTTCCTGCGTTTTATATCTTTCCCTACTTTGCCAAAAGCCCATTGCCCATTTAGGAAGCAGGGTGGCTTTACCGGTTAACATACGATATCCACCAATTACTTCATCAAGGTTATTACCTCCTACAAAATAATAATCAATAGTATTGCCTGCGGCAGATTCAAAAGCAAATTGATTTTTATCTGCACCCGACAAAGGTTTTAACCAATGGCAGGCCATAAAAGATTCTTTACTTGATGGATCCCATTCAATTTTAAAATCGTATTTTTTACCTTTTTCTAAATTAATTTTTACCAATTCGGTACCTGCATTCCAACTTTGCCTCCAGCGACTGGCAAGTAGTTTTCCATCCATATAAATTTTAGAGTAGCCTGATAAATAGAAATTAAAAAGATGTTCTCCTGTAAATCCACTTTCAATTTTGCCTTCCCATTTTACCAGGGTTTTAGACAAATCTATACTATCTGGAAAGTTTTTTAAGGAAGGAATATAGCTATAATCAATTTGAGATTCAGGTCTTGAGGTTATTACCGATTCAGGATGTGCTTTGTCATAATAAGTTGCCGTTAACCAACCTTCATCACCGCCAGCACTAAATAACTTTAAAGTAGATAAGGGTTCGTAATCTCTGGTATCAATTGTTTTGCTGATAGCATTATTATGCCATAAAATGCCGTAATTTTTATTGGACACCATAAAAGGTACCGCAACTTCGGTATTGTATTGAGATAATAAAACTGGCGTTCCTTTATAATTAAAAGTACCTGCCTGGTGTTGCCCAAGACCATAGAAGGCTTCAGCATCATCAGTTTCAAATGCCTGACGTATTATATAGGACTGTTCACCATCTACGGTGATCCCTGTAAAATTTCTACCATCTTCCCCTACTTCTTTTAAAACCGGCTGCCCGTATTTTGAAAGAAAAATAACCTGCCCCGTTTCTAAATCAACCTTAACCTGCATTTTTTGGGTACTTAACAGCACAACACCCGGCTGCTCGCTCAAGGTCCATTTAACCGGCATGCCAGACATGGGTTCTACAAATAAACTTAGGTCGGGGTTACTATTTTCTGTTGGGGATGCGCAAATATGGAAGGTACTTTCAGTTATAATTTGAACTTTAACAGACTTTGTCCCATTTTTTTTTGTGTTGTTTAATTTAACTAAAATACCATCCTCAAGCTTAATGTAGGTTCCGGGAGGAAGGGCAAAAACAAGTTGCGGCGTAACAAAAAACAATAGCATTAAGACCGGCAAATATTTATTCAGTAAGGACTTCAATTCCATAGCAGTTTAAATTTAAATTATAGATTTTCAGCAATACATTTTATTTCAGGGCTTTAAAATTAAATAATAAACTTTCATTAAATGTAATAAAATCATTTAAAGTTGCAATTGAATATAGTAGGATAAAATAAAGGAATATACTTAAAAA
>JAYTHI010000386.1:0-7741 GCA_043732685.1 Ferruginibacter sp.
CCGGCGGGCTGCGTAACTGCAACGCCGCTCCATTGGCTTCTTTCAAAAAAAATAAGCTGCGCATTTTTTATTGAATCCGCCCTTGGCGGACCGAACCCAATGAGGTGGCTTATGCAATTACTGGTGTTTTAAAGGGCATACTGCAAAGGGCATTATTTATTGAAAATGTAAAATTTGCATGGATAAAATATAAAAACTAAGCACAAATAAGTCTGTGAATCAATATGCATTAAGTACATTATTATTTTATCTAAAAGTTATACAGCTTAGGCTCTACTGCTTTTGCGAATTATCTACCTAATCCAATAAATGTTATTATTGGTTAAGAATTTTGGAAGTAATATGCAGCTTTTATTTTTTACAGTTTTGCAGATTGGTAACGTGCACTTTATTTTTAAATGGGAAACGTCGGGAAATTTAGCCAGATCATTATTAACTACCCAATTAATTGAAATTATTATTTATCAAATTTTAAAATTGCGATGGCAATTAATTATATACCGCTTTTGAAATGAACCGTACTATTTACACATAGGCTAATCTTTCCACAAAAAAGGGAATAATATTATAGATAAAACCAATACCATTACATTAAATCCAACAATTAATAAAGTTAACTGGGTTAAGGCTCCCTCCCTAAATGCTTCACCAAACGATACCTTTGAAAGCCTGATTACCAATAACAATTGGGGTACTATTAAAGGAAATCCTAAAATGGCCATTAAAGCCGCATTTTGTTGCGCCTTGGCAGCAATTGCTGCCAGCAATGTAAATACCAGGCTTAAACTTATACTTCCAATACAAACAATGCCTGCAAACTGACCAGGATTTGTCAATGGATTTTTTAAGAGCAGAAAAAATAAAGCAAGACTTAACAAACTCATCAACAGCATTAAAATAATATTGTAAATAATTTTTGCAATAATAAATTCTTTTGCGCCTGCAATCGAATAGAAATACAACATTCGCCCACGCCCTTCCTGCAAAAAGCTTTTAGCAACAGCATTAACGCAAACAAACAATTGAATTATCCAAAACAGCGCATTCCATACATCAGCCGCCGGACTATCCAGTGCCAATTTTACTAAAAATATTGTAGATGCTACATACAATAATATTCCGTAAAAACTATGCTGCTGCCTAAACTCCAGCAGCAAATCTTTCTTTAGTAAAGCATAAATTGTTTTTATCATTCTGTTTTATTTCTGCTCCTCCGGAGCAACTTTTCTTTGCAATTTTAAATGGTTACAAGTCCTGCACCGGGGCTCATATATATCTTTTTCTCCCAAAAGTACCTGACCGGGCGCTGCGGTTTTGCGATAACTTATATTGGCAATATTACCGCATACCACACAAATAGCGTGAAGCTTTGATATGTAGTCGGCAATAGCCAATAAATTAGGCATTTGTCCAAATGGTTTGCCCATATAATCCATATCCAACCCTGCAACAATTACACGCACTCCATTAAGCGCCAATTGTTCGCACACGGCGCAAATGTCGGCATCAAAAAACTGCGCCTCGTCAATACCCACTACATCCACTCCTTTAGAAAGTTGTAAAATTATATTTGAATTGGATACAGGCGTACTCTGAATAAAATTGGTATCATGGCTAACAATATTTATTTTATGGTATCGCATATCAATGGAAGGCTTAAATATTTCGGCTTTAAGATGGGCAATTTTTACCCGCTTTAACCTGCGTATCAATTCTTCTGTTTTGCCACTGAACATGCTGCCACAAATTACTTCTATAGAGCCACGACCAGCATTTAAATAAGGTTCAATAAACATTTATATAAATTTTAAAAATTGAGTTTGTAACTTTAATGTACTGTCTGCAAAGTTTATCGTTTTGGCTCATTAACCAAAACTAATTTTCTTTACAATTTTTTATTATATAAATAATGGTTTTTATGGAAAGAGTGGAAACACTTTTGCAGAAGTTGCTACAGCAGGTCAATGAAAAGTTGCCGGTAAGTAAATTGTTGATCACAGTGCAGATGATGCAACATGAATTAACGCATTTACAAAATAATTTACCGGAAGAAACTAATAGATCAGTTGTTATATCTATGCCCTTGCAAGCCGTTGCCGTTCAACCTTTGCCTGTTAATGTCCTTAATCATGCAGTGGCTGAAGAAAAGACCGTTGAAGTTTTAGTAGTAGATGAAGCTGAAATAGATGCAGAGCTGGAAGAGCTTAAACGCAATGCCAGCGCGATGCAAGGTATGGGAGTGCACAGCAAACCTCCTTTATATTTTGCACCTTCAGACGATGATATTCCAACATTAATTCACCAGCAGGTAGATTCACCAAAAAAGGAAGTTAATGAATGGGTTCGAAAAGAAATTATTTCCGTTAATGATACTTTAAAAGAAAATAACAAGCCTGAATTAAGTTACAAACTAAGTGATGAACCGGTTAAAGACCTCAAAAAGGCAATTGGCATCAATGATCGTTTTTTGTATATCAACGAATTATTCAGGGGAGATGAAGTAATGTATGAGCGCAGTATTAAAACCATAAACAGTTTTTCAATATGGCCCGAAGCAGAATATTGGATAAAAAGGGAATTGAAAACAAAATTAGGCTGGATTGATAACCCAATTGTAAGGCAGTTTGATCAATTGGTTAAAAGGCGATTTGCATAAATATAATCCATAATCTCTTTAGATGCTCCGCCTTGGGAATATACGTAATTTTTTGCGGCATACCCCTTCGCTGTAAGTAAGTCTGAATTCTTCCATAAATCCCCTGCCACTTTTTCAAACTCTAAAGCATTATTTATAACAATTCCGCCGCCACAAGCTGTTAATGCTACCGCTTCAATAAATTTATCTATTTCCGGTCCGTAAATAACCGGTTTTCCATAAACGGCAGCTTCTAAAACATTGTGTACCCCATCATCGCCAAAGCCACCACCAATATAGGTTATGTCGGCATATTTATATAACCTGCTCAACATTCCTACATTGTCAATTATAAGTACATTGGAGCTTGGTTTTTCGCTTTCGACCAACGCACTAAATAATATCGAACCGGAAAATTCTTTTTGAACCTCCTTTAAATTTTCTGTATCAATTTCGTGTGGTGCTATAATAAATTTTATTGTTGGATTAGTCCGCACATAGTGAATTAATTCGGCTTCATCCTCTTCCCAGGTACTGCCCGCTACAATAATTTTACTATCGCCACAAAATTCTTTTATCAGTGGTATTTCTTCAAATCTTTCTGCAATTGCTATCACTCTATCAAAGCGGGTATCTCCATTTACGGTTATATTATTATTGATACCAATACTGTTTAAAAGAATTGCTGAACTTTTATCCTGTAAAAAAAGATGGGTAAAACAAGGTAGTACAGATTTCCAAAAACTGCCATACCACTTAAAAAAAGGCTGACTATCTCTAAAAATTCCCGATACCAATAAAACCGGAATCTGTTGCTTTTTTAATTCCTGCAGATAATAAAACCAATATTCGTATTTAACCCATATCACCAATGCGGGTTTAAAAGTTGCAATCAATTTTATTGCGTTGGCTTTATTATCCATCGGTAAATAAAAAACAGCATCTGCACCAGTATAATTTTGTTGCACTGTATACCCACTGGGAGAAAAAAAAGTCAGTATAATTTTACTTTCAGGATATTGATCCTTAATTTTTTCAATAACCGGTCTCCCTTGTTCAAACTCGCCCAGGCTGGCGCAATGCACCCAAATGGTTTTTGATGGGGTAAAGGTAAGGGAGGGGAAATCCTTTCTTCCATCTAACCACAACTTAGCCTTAGGATTGAATACGGATAACACCTTTACACCAATGACATACAGAAAAAGAAAAATGGAATAAAAAAATTGGCTCAACTGATATTTTCTTGCAAATTTACCAGCATTTTTTTAAATTTTATTAATCAAAACACTTATGTCGTACAATTTAATACTGAACGTGTTTCCTTATCTTTGCCATCGAAAAAAATGAATATATGAGGCCCTTGCAAATGGTAGATACAAAGACTCAATACTTAAAAATAAAGCCGGAAATAGACGCGGCAGTATTGGGTGTAATGGAAAGTTCGATGTTTATTGGAGGCAGTGTTGTAAATCAATTTGCCAAAAGTTTAGCGGTTTATAATGGCGTAAAACACGTTATACCTTGTGCCAATGGTACAGATGCATTACAAATATCAATGATGGCCCTTGGTTTACAACCGGGCGATGAAGTAATTACCCCTTCCTTTACTTATATAGCAACGGTTGAAGCCGCTGCCTTATTACATTTAAAGCCTGTTTTTGTTGAGGTAGATAAGCGCACGTTTTGCATGGATGCAGCGGCTGTTGAAAAAGCTATTACGTCTAAAACAAAGGCGATTGTACCGGTACATTTATATGGTCATGCCGTTGACATGGAAAAAATTATGGCCATTGCAAAAAAATATAATCTTTTTGTAATTGAAGATAATGCCCAGGCCATCGGTTGCAATTATACGTTTAGCGATGGAACGGTTACTAAAACCGGCGGCATCGGGCATATTGGTTGTACCTCGTTTTATCCCTCAAAGAATTTAGGTGCCTTTGGTGACGGTGGGGCAATTTTTACCAATGATGATGAACTTGCCGAGAAATTAAAGATGATTGCAGCTCATGGTCAAAGCAAGCGTTATTATCATGAAATGGTGGGTTGCAATTCAAGATTGGACGCTATACAGGCTGCGGTTTTAACTATTAAATTAACGCATTTGGATGCGTACAATGCTGCCCGTAAAAAAGCGGCTGATTTTTATAGCACTGCATTTGACGGCGACCCCAGAATTACTACTCCGTTTATCGCTCCTTATTGCACCCATGTATACCACCAATATACCTTGGTTTTAAATAATGTAAATAGAGATGGCCTTAATCAGTATCTTTCTGAAAACGGTGTTCCATCCATGATCTACTACCCGGTTCCCTGCCATAAACAAAAAATGTTTGCTGATTTTGGAGGTAATAATTTTATATTACCTGTAACAGATTGGCTTACAGAAAACGTTATATCCATACCTATCCATACTGAACTTGATGAAGAACAACAATCATTTATTGTTTCAAACATATTAAACTATCTAAATAAAAATTAATTATGAAAATTGCAGTTATTGGCACAGGATACGTTGGATTGGTAACCGGAACCTGTTTTGCAGAAACCGGTAACGAAGTTATTTGTGTGGATATTGATAAAGCAAAAGTTGATAAATTGGCCTCAGGTAAAATAACGATTTACGAACCCGGATTAGAGAAAATATTTTTAAGAAACCAAAAAGAAAACAGGCTCCATTTTACTACCTCATTAACGGATGGAATTAAAGATGCACAGGTAATTTTTTTAGCCTTACCTACACCTCCGGGTGAAGATGGAAGTGCCGATTTAAAATATATTTTAGGCGTTGCAAAAGATTTGGGCGCACTGATAAAACAAGGGGATTATAAAATTATTATTGATAAAAGTACCGTACCCGTTGGAACAGCCGATAAAGTAAGAAATGCCTTGTTGAAAAACGGCGGTATTGAAGGATCCTTCGATATTGTTAGTAATCCGGAATTTTTGAGGGAGGGGGTTGCTGTAGACGATTTTATGAAGCCTGACAGAGTAGTTATTGGTACCTCATCCGAAAAAGCAAAAAAGGTATTGAGTGATTTATACGGACCATTTGTACGGCAAGGAAATCCGATAATTTTTATGGATGAAAAGAGTGCAGAACTTACCAAGTATGCAGCAAACTCTTTTCTAGCTACAAAAATTACCTTTATGAACGAAATTGCACAATTGTGCGAATTATTAGGTGCCGATGTTGACATGGTGCGTAAAGGCATGGGTAGCGATGAGCGCATTGGCAGACGCTTTCTGTTTCCTGGTATTGGTTACGGGGGATCTTGCTTTCCAAAAGATGTACAGGCCCTGGCCAAATCATCTGCTGAAGTGAAATATAATTTTAAGATACTGGATGCTGTTATGGAGGTAAATGAAAAGCAAAAACTTCATTTGGTACCAAAAATAAAAGCCTGGTTTAACAATGACCTTGCAGGAAAAAAAATTGCCATTTGGGGCTTAGCATTTAAACCAAATACGGATGATATTCGCGAGGCTCCGGCCTTGTATATTATTGATGCATTGCTGGAAGCAGGTGCAACCATTACCACCTTTGATCCTGAAGCAATGAAAAATGTAAAGGATTTGATAGGAGATAAAATAGCTTATGCTGATAGCCAGTATGAAGCTTTAAAAGATGCCGACTGTCTGGTTATTGCTACAGAATGGAGCGAATTCAGAACACCTGATTTTACAAAAATAGCGTCACTGTTAAAAAATAAGGTCATTTTTGATGGTCGAAATCTTTTTGATCTTAACCAAATGCAAGACCTTGGATTCTATTATGTAAGCATTGGACGTAAAGAAATAAGTTAAAATACAATCCAATTGTAAAGCAACTTAACAAAGAGGATAAGTTAAAAAATATTGCATATAATCCTTTAACTAAAAAGCATTAAAATAAACATAACAAATTAAAAATAAAGTAAGTGGCTAACAAAAGAATATTAATAACAGGTGCTGCCGGATTTTTAGGTTCTCATCTATGTGATCGCTTTATAAAAGAGGGATTTCATGTAATTGGGATGGATAATCTTATTACCGGCGATTTAAAAAATATTGAACATTTATTTCCTTTAAAAGAATTTGAGTTTTACCATCATGATGTTTCTAAATTTATTCATGTATCCGGCGAACTTGATTATATCCTGCATTTTGCTTCTCCGGCTAGTCCGATAGATTACCTTAAAATTCCTATTCAAACATTAAAAGTAGGTTCTTTAGGTACGCACAATTGCCTGGGTTTAGCCTATGCAAAAAAAGCACGGATATTGGTAGCATCTACCAGCGAAGTGTATGGCGATCCCCTGGTGCACCCACAGACAGAAGAGTATTTTGGTAATGTTAACCCCGTTGGTCCAAGAGGCGTTTACGATGAGGCGAAACGTTTTCAGGAAGCTATAACCATGGCCTACCACACATTTCACCAGGTGCAGACAAGAATCATCAGAATATTTAATACCTATGGTCCGCGTATGAGGTTAAATGATGGCCGTGCGTTGCCTGCATTTATTGGTCAGGCTTTACGGGGCGAAGATCTTACTGTGTTTGGAGATGGCAGCCAAACAAGAAGTTTTTGCTATGTTGATGATTTGGTAGACGGTATCTTTAAATTGCTGATGAGTGACTATGCTTTTCCTGTTAATATCGGTAACCCGGATGAAATTTCCTTACAGGATTTTGCTGAAGAAATAATAAAACTAACCGGTACAACGCAAAAAATTGTTTATGAGCCTTTACCGGTAAATGATCCCAAACAAAGAAAGCCCGACATCACTAAAGCAAAAGAAATATTGGGCTGGTCGCCAAAAGTAAACAGAGCCGAAGGCCTTAAAATTACCTATGAATATTTTAAATCTTTACCTAAAGAGGAATTATATAAATTACCTAAAGATTTCAAATAATATATTCGTAAAAAACATTATAAATTATTGTTGTTGAATTACTATAATTTAATTGAATTGGGCAAAATGGACTTTATTTTAAATAAAAGTTTTTGTACCTGATAAATAAATATTTATTGGCAGCATTTATCGTCTGTAATTAGAAATGGATATTTAAAAAATGTTAACGGATATAATTGATTTAATATGATTAACCATTAATTTTATT
>JAYTHI010000387.1:0-2260 GCA_043732685.1 Ferruginibacter sp.
TCATCCGGACTGGGGATTTTAATCCCATTTACCAGGGTATTATTATAGCGTTGTGCCATGCCTCTAATTATTGCATAACGACCATCACCGCTATTGTCACGCTGAATGGTTACCCCACTTACCCGTTGCAAAGCATTGGCAATGGTAACATCAGGTAGCAACTGTATCGTTTTTTCGGATAAAATATTTTGGATAACTGCTGCATTTTTTTCCATGTTTCTAACCGTAAGATCTGCGCGCTTATCCGTACCCGTTATCAGTAGTTCCTGTAAGTTTTTTGTATCCGGTGTTAGTTGAATGGCTGCAACGATCGAAAGGTCTTTGGCACCTACTTCAACTATTATTTCAGCTGATTTATTATAGCCGACCATACTGGCTAAAATTTGATATTTACCGGCTTTAATATTTTTGAAAATAAAAGAACCATCCAAATTTACAATGGTATTGTATTTGGTGTCTTTTAAATGAACATGGGCACCAAGTAAGGGTTCGCCACTTGCAGCATCAAAAACTTTACCCCTTATAACCTGGGCAAAAGCAAAATTAATAACACCCACCATTAAAATTAAGAGCAGGTATTTTTTTAAATAAGGATTCATCATAATTTGCATTTAGTACGCTTGGTAAATAATTTGCAAATATTGTTTTAAAATGAACTTATTGTTTAAGCAATTCTATTTGTTAGCGATTAGGTAATGATTACATAATAATTTTTTTACATTACTATTTGAAAATTTTGTTTATTATGGCTTTAAAATTCATTAACTATTGTAATGATAAATAGTATAACAGTTTTATATGCATTGTGCAGGAAAGGGCTGCTGATGTAGATTTCGAACAATTTAAATGTTTGATGGCTTCATAAAAATATTGATTTTTTATTACCACATTTTCTAAAGATAAAGAATCAGGAAAATATATTTTGGCACTTTATTTTAAAATGGTTGGATGTTTACAGCAAACATAGTATAGCGTATTTTAATTTGTTTAATAATAATTTACTTTCCTATACCATTATTTATGATTTGTAAATAATATTTTTAAAAAGGCATAATCAGTGAATAAAATTAAAAAAATCCGCCAACCTGCTAATAATTGCAGGTTAAATAAGGTCATTTGTTTTAAAGTAATTGTAGCGAATAAAATAATAATACCAACCCTCAGGTACAGAAATCTTATATTGTACTTTAATTATCTATTTTTACACCAGCGTATAATCTCCGGGTTTGTTTTATTCTAATGCAGAGCCAATTCCCCACGTTCGCTACTAACCTGGCTAAAATTATTATCTACATTTCTATTAAACTTTTTAAAATGAATCCTGAATACAAAAAGGTGACTACCAATACCATACAAAAAATGAAGGTTGCGGGAGAAAAAATATCCATGATCACAGCCTATGATTTCAGTTTCGCAAAATTATTTGATGCGGCCGGTATTGATGTTATATTGGTAGGAGACAGTGCCAGCAACGTTATGGCTGGTCATATGACTACCCTGCCCATTACCTTAGACCAAATGATCTATCATGCACAAAGTGTAGTAAGGGCAAGAGAAAGATCTTTGATTGTGGTTGACCTTCCCTTTGGTTCTTACCAATCCAACTCTGATATTGCCCTTGCTTCTGCCATAAGAATAATGAAAGAAAGTGGCGCACATACGGTGAAATTAGAAGGTGGTGAAGAGATTATTGATTCTGTAAAAAAAATTGTAAGTGCAGGTATACCCGTAATGGGACACCTTGGCCTGACTCCGCAAAGCATAAATAAATTTGGGACTTATGTAGTACGGGCAACAGAAGAAGGCGAAGCTGAAAAATTAAAAAAAGATGCCCTTTTATTACAGGAAGTAGGTTGTTTTGCCATTGTACTGGAAAAGATACCGGCTGCACTGGCCAAAGAAGTTTCTTTAAGTTTATCCATACCTACCATTGGAATAGGAGCGGGTGGCGATTGCGACGGACAAGTATTGGTTATGCATGATATGCTTGGCATTAATACTGAATTTAACCCCCGATTTTTAAGACGCTATTTAAACCTTGATGAACAAATAACCGGTGCAATAAAACAATATGTTACGGATATAAAAAGCAGGGATTTTCCTAACGAAAATGAGCAATATTAAAATCAGGAAATAGAAAATTTTTCTACAATACGGATGGGATAACCTTTATAGCTTAACCATCCGTATTTTTTATGCAAAGTAATCCCAATAGAAACTTATGGAATTAACGGTACAATTACCAATAAATCTTATTAAT
>JAYTHI010000388.1:0-2255 GCA_043732685.1 Ferruginibacter sp.
CCATTTACAATTGCTGCGGTTATATTGCCGGCAACAAATGGATCTTCAGAATAATATTCAAAATTTCTACCACCCAACGGGTTGCGTTGTATATTTAAAGCAGGCGCCAATAGTACATCAACTCCGTATTGCCTGACTTCATCACCCATGGCAATGCCTACCTTTTTTACCAGGGCGGTATCCCAGGTAGACGCCAATAAAGTGCCTACCGGAAAAGCAGTACAGAAATAGGTTTTTGTTTCATTTTTTCTGTTGGATTCAATTCTTAAGCCAGCCGGTCCATCTGCTAACACAATTGCAGGAATAGCCAAGCGGCTAATGGAATAGGTTGTACCTGCAGCTCCGGCAACCTTGTCCTGAGTTTGCCCTACAGCACCACCTGTAGTAAATCCGGGAATATTCATCCCCATACCTACCACCAAATTGGCTTTTTCTTCTAATGTCATTTTAGACACTAATTCTTTTGCTTGTTGCGTGGTATTATTTTGTGCGATGGCGCTACAGCCTGTCAGTAAGAGAAAAACGGCAAAAATTTTTTTCATAAATTGTTGTTTAAATTATCATTGTGTCAATACGACACAATGATAATTATTTTTGCTGATATCTAAATAATTATTTTATCCTATAATTAAAAGATTAAATTATTTTGTTGATTAACTTTATTATTAAGGTTTATAAAATGTTTGGGCACTGGATGAATATCAATTTGACGCAAATTTTTTGTCCCTGATTGAAAACTTATCTTTATCGTTTAAAATTATTTAATGCAAGCAAAGCCAACCTTAAAAAATATTGTACAAAATGGTTCAAAAATTTTTCTTTCTTCCGTTTCGGTTGATTGTGTAATTTTTGGATTTTACGGTAATGAATTAAAAGTTTTGTTGCTTAAAATGAAGCATGCCGAACTACATGGATTACCAGGTGGTTTTATTTTAAAAGATGAGCCGGCAGATGCGGCTGCCATACGAATTTTAAAAGAAAGAACGGGTCTGGATACTATTTTTCTTCAACAATTTTACACGTTTGCGGACCCCAAACGATCGGATAAAAAAGTGCACTTGAATACCATTAAAAAAGAGGGTATATCCACAGATAAAGAGAATTGGCTATTACAGCGTTTTGTAAGTATTGGGTATTATGCGCTGGTAGATTTTTCAAGGGTGTTGCCTGCGGCAGATGAACTCTCGGTCAGCTGTGCCTGGCAAACGCTTCACCCCGCACCTGTACTAATGATGGACCATAATAATATTTTGGACAAAGCCTTGTTAACCCTGCAGCAGCAATTAAATAATCAACCCATCGGATATAATTTGTTGCCTTTAAAATTTACCATGCCGGAGCTGCAAAAATTATACGAAACCATCTTAAATAAACCGCTCGACAGGCGAAATTTTCAAAGAAAAATATTGGGGTATGGCATACTTAAAAAATTAAAAGAGGTAAAAAAAGGTGTGGCACATAAAGCTCCTTTTTTATATAGTTTTGATGTTAAAAATTACAATATTGCTTTAATGGACGGCTTGGGCGGTGGATGGTAATGGTGTATGTTTTCCTGGGTAATTTTTTCTATGGCTGGGCTATAGATTTAAGCAATTTTAATGCTTTTCTACATTGTTTTTTACTTTGAATAATCTATAAATGGCAATCACAAAGCATAAGAACCAAATACCTGCAATTATGATTAACAATATTTTTTAGTTACATTTTCTTTAGGTGTTTGAACGAATACATTTATCGTATAAAAAAATAAAAGTAATTGGGATAGTCCAAAACACATAAAGGAAATTACTTTTTTCATAAATTATTTTTCATAAAGATAAAAGATGTATTTTTTTATTTCCAAGCACTGTCCTCAACGAGCTTTTGCAGCTTAGCCGGGGACGATGCCTTCGGTAAACAAAATCCTTGTTTAGCTCAAATTTCGATTCCTAAAACGCAACGTCCCCGGCTACCTTTCGGGTCTCATGAGGAGACAGTGCTGTAAAGGAGGCAAATGCGGCAACATATTTAAGCAGATTATAAACGACTTCCTGCCCATTTTATTTATTAATATAGGTTTTCTTCTCTACCCCAATACCCGTAAGTGTAACGCTTTTCCATTTAGGAGGAAGGGCTGTTTTAATCTGCGTGATGCCTTTGGGCTTTATTTCTAACCCTCCAAAACCCATCAGCACACTCTGTAAAATTCCCCCGGCACCGGTGCCAAAATAGGGGTTGGTGCCACCTTTTGTTTCTGCAATTACCCGTAGTGGTGG
>JAYTHI010000389.1:0-2255 GCA_043732685.1 Ferruginibacter sp.
ACGCAAAATGGAAAAACGCAACCGCCGGAACAGGCATTACAATAAACTCTTTATTAAAATAGCGCTCACCAATCATTTGGAAAGCGGGGAAGAGAAAGAGAGCGTTTCTTAAAAATTTATGGCTGCCACCACCGGCGATAAAAGGTGCTACCCTATGGCTAATTACCGAGGTATAAAAGCCATACATGGCAGCAGTATAAAAATGAGCCCAGTCAACCGGACACAATGTTTTCATTTTCCTGATCTACAAAAAAGCTTCGCATAATTTGCAGTAATAATTCCAAGTACTTTTTTGCTCAGCATAGACTATAGTGGGCCCGTTCCATTATTTACGGGGCAGGCAACCGGGCAGTACAAATTCAGTTCACAACAATTAGTCAAAACTTAAAAGTGTAGTAAACACAGTAGCAGTTAGTTTACAATACACAATTAGCTACCTCGGATAGTGGAACTCCTCTTGTACAAACTTGCCAGATGTGTAACACCGTATTAGGAAAATATGCTTCTTACCGCACAAATTTTTTAGCAAGTCTAAATAGTACTGGAATCGTGCTTCAGGCACTTGAAAATGAGATGTCGACTAATTATGCTGCAGCCAAGTTAACTTGCGATAGAATGTGCGGTGCAACCTCGATGAACCTACCGTCGAAAGGTTGTTGATGTTGTCTGATATGATTACGGGCAGACAATATGCTAACAATGTAGCGCAGCGCGCTGTACAGAGTACGATGTATGATGGCTATGATATATTTTCTTCACTCTGTACCAGTCAGCCATTTTATCAAAACCCTTGGAATTCCAATAAGGTCGCTAATCATTATTATACCGCGAATCAAGCGATAGATTTATCGGTCGAACCTATTCTCACAACACCACCATTTTTGCAAGGTGTCAATCGTAATGGTTTTACAACATTATTATCATTTTCATCGGCAAATTCCCTACCGCCTCATAATCCTGAAATGTATGCAGTAACAACCATGGCACCGACTTATTTTAGCCTAATGATTGATCCTTCGTGTCCGATGGAACTAAACCATAGCGCAACATAACAACAATTATATGAAAATTTAGGATGAACCTAGATAGTTTAAAATGTGTATTCCCTTTTTTTAATCCCTATTAGAAATTAAGATGAGGCTCTGTTCATTTTCCTAATTACACAAAGTCCTTGTTTTTTGCGGCGTTTATTTCACACCGAAACGTTTATTTTTATAATCTATAATTACAACATTATTTAAGAAATAACTGTTACCTGTTATGCCAAAAATTTTTTCTTCTTTGTAAAAATCTTCATTCCCTTTTCTATTGTCAAAGTATACATTTGTTTTACGCAGTTGCATTTTTCCAAACATTACATTTGATTTAATAGTTTGTGCATAAACCATATAGTACTCACCCCAGCTTGATATTTTTAATGAATCTACAATTGGATTACTTGAAATTTCATTTGCATTTTCTTTAGTAGTTATTAGAGCAAATAGGCTTGAACCTGTGTCAAACATTACATCTTTGTCTTTGTCTTTAATTGTGATCGGTATTTTTATTCTGCCGTCTTTTATTTTATATTGTCTGAAATGGGCTTTTGAAAATTGTTTCGGTAGTTTTATTGTTACGGCAATTCGTTTATTTGGATAGTCGATTATTAAGATTTTGTTTTCAAATAAATCTGGACCAATAGTTCCAATGTTTTTTTCCGTTAAGGTGTTGATTGAATCTTCTGGAATGTTGTCACCAAAATTTTTAAATTGTCCAATATTTCGATTGCCAAATGATACGTTACCTAATTTTAAAGCCACGTTTCTAAATTTATAATTCGTCTGACTTTGAATTTTGAATTTTAATGTCGTATCGATTTTATTATTGAATTCACTATACTTTTTAAGGTAAGCTTTTATAGAGTTGCCATAGATGAACGTTTCATATGCCCCCAAGTCGAGTTGCATATTCATTCCTTTTGGTAAATTGTCTAGCGTGATAGGAATTATCATAGCAAGTTTGTCAAAGTATTTTCCAGAAACACTGTCTCCAACCCAATTAAAAGGTATCCATTGAATTTTCTGTCCAAATGAAGTTAAAGAGATTAATAAAAAGTTTAAAATGAAAATTTGTCGCATTAGTTTGTTAGGATTTTAAAATATGTAGAATTTCCTTTTAAATTCTGACTAACGTTTTTAATTTGTGTTGATAATTAATTAATTACAAATCCAACATCTTCAGGTTTAAGATCCAATTTAGCAATATTTCGTTTCATT
>JAYTHI010000390.1:0-7703 GCA_043732685.1 Ferruginibacter sp.
CGCTCCATATCCTTCAGGTACAAGTTTTTTTCTTCCGACACCTGGTTCTGGTGTTTCAAACGCTCTATCTCCTGGTTGTGCTTTTCTTTATCCAACACAAACTGCATCTCTTTTTTTAAACGCTCATTCTCTTTTAATAAAGTCTGCAATTCTTTTTTATCAATATCAATTTTTTGCAGATCCTGCTCGGTACGATTTAATAATTTATCCAGCGTAAAATGATCCTCATCAACCAAACTTCGCGCTTTTTCTATCAGGCGCTTTTCCAAACCAATTCTTTCAGCAATCGAAAAGGTGTAACTGCTTCCCGGCTTGCCCATTATTAATTTGTACATCGGCAGCAAATTTTGTTCATCAAACTGCATGGCGCCATTAATAATTCCAGGCACTTTATTGGCCATTACTTTTAAATTCAGGTAATGGGTTGTAACAATGCCAAAACTGTGCTTGTAAGCCAGCTCTTCCATAATTACTTCGGCAAAAGCACCACCCAGATTAGGGTCACTGCCACTGCCCAATTCATCTATAAAAAACAAGGTTTTTCCATTGGCATTTTCCATAAAATGCTTCATGTTTTTTAGGTGGGATGAATAAGTGCTTAATTCAAATTCCAGGCTTTGGGTATCGCCGATATGGATCATTATTTGTTTAAAAATGCCCATTTCACTATCGGGATGAACCGGCACCAGCAGACCGCTCTGCATCATCAACTGAAGCAGGCCAACTGTTTTTAAAGTAACCGTTTTTCCACCTGCATTCGGACCACTAATTACCAATATCCTACTCTTATCATTAAGGGTAATATTAACCGGAATCGTGGGTTTGCTGCTTTTTTGATTGTACAACAACAATAAAGGATGGTAAGCATTGATAAGGTGTACATGCGCCTTATCAAAAATTTGAGGAAGATTACCACCTGTGGCGATGGCCCATTTAGCCTTTGCATACACAAAGTCAAACTCACCCGCCATGTCGTAATAAGTTTTTAAAAGCGGGGCATAAACGCTTAATTGTTGCGTTAGTTTTCGCAAAATTTTATACACTTCCCTACTCTCCTCATGCTCCAGCGAAAAAATATCATTGTTTAGTTCTGTGGTTTCTTCCGGCTCAATAAAAGTAGTTCTGCGACTATCACTTTCGCCATGCAACACCCCTTTTATCATGCGTTTTTGTTCTGCAAAAACAGCCAGCACCCGTCGACCGTTCATAAAGCTTTCTTCAATATCTGCCAAATAACCTTGCTTATTCATTTTACTTACCAGGCGATCAAAAACTTTGCGCAATTCATTGCGCTTTCTAAACAGGCTCATCCTGATTTTAGCCAGTTCCTCGCTGGCATTATCCCTTACATTACCGGTTTCATCAAGGATGTCGTCAATTAATTCGTTGATGATCTTTTCAAAATATGTATCCTGTAATATTTTTGTTAAGGCGGGGTAAGCCAACCTTCTTTCGTTATCGAACCACCTGAAAATAGTACCGGTATTTTCTACCAGCCTGCGTACAAATAAAAATTGTTCGCCTGTCAAAACTGCCCCCGGTATGGAAAGCAACTTTAATTCCCTGCTGATGTTTAAAACAAAATCGTTTGGAAAATATTGACCTGCCTGGGCAATTAATTTATACTCATATCCCTGCCTTAATTCGGTTTCTATAAATTCTTTTTTGGTATGTATCCGCAAGTTGCCAGCTTTTGCTTTGGCGTATTCGGTTTTACAATATTCTGCCAATAAGGTTTTTACCTTTTCGTATTCTAACTGCACTAGCGCCGATTCTGGAAAAAATTTCATTCTTTAATTTTCTTTGTTTTATTTTTTTAATATTTGTAAAGGTACAAAATTCGACTCTTTTCATTTTTACCGCTCCATTGAAAGCTTTGTGAAACTTTTGCACCAAACAGGAAAGTTTAGATGGTGTACTACTTCATCTTTTAGGGCCGCTATCTATAATTTATTCCATGGAGTAGTTCCGTCCTTGTCACTTTTAAAAAACTAGTAAGGCAGCAAATTATTATTTAGGTAATTGTATAAATAAGGCATTCTTCCAATACATGTCCGCCAATAGTTTTACCGGTATTACCACAGGTGCCTATGTGAAGGAAAGCACCATTTACATAAATTGCACCAGACACAGTAAAAATTTCAAAATATCAACTACAGGTATCTATTAACTACAAGTCAGCAAAACAAATAATGTAAGCTGGTAAACTACCTTCGCAACTACCTATTCAGCCAGTTTAATTTTGATGCTGTTTCACTTCAGTATCAATATGTTTTTCCGGTTCTTCACCAGGTTTTAACCTAACCGGAAATAGGGTAAGCTTATGCATGTTTTATTTAGTTTTACACATTATTATGAATTAGTCATTTTTAACTGTTAGGTTCAAAAAATAACAATCTATTTATTACAATGCCTTTAAAATTTATATTATAAAAACCTTTCTCGCTATATCATAAGTTCTTAAATTTTCGGAATCTATTTGTTAAACCTTATTTAAAGGGAATTGTTATCTAAATAAGGGTAATTACTTTTACAAAGCCAATTAAACTAAACAATTTCTTTTTTATAAATAAATGCCCTCCAGAACGATTAAAATAATTGTTTTTGTAAAGGATTGTACTTTTAAAAAAAGCATCGTCAATACCTGGTTAAAATTTGAATACTTACAATATATAAAAAATAAAAAATATGAATGAATCAAACAATACTTTGGCAAAAGCCATCTTTGGCACCGGTTGTTTTTGGTGTACCGAAGCAGTTTTTCAACAATTAGCAGGTGTAATTAGTGTTAAAAGCGGCTACAGCGGTGGCAAAGGAGAAAATCCTACCTATAAAGAGGTATGTTCGGGCAATACCGGCCACGCTGAATGTCTTTCTATTGAATATGATAGTACTAAAATTTCGTTTGAAGATTTATTGGAAGTATTTTGGAAAGTACACGACCCAACGACACTAAACAGGCAGGGCGGTGATGTTGGCACCCAATACAGAAGTGTTGTTTTTTATCGTAGCCAGGAAGAAAAAGAAATAGTTCAAAAACAAATAAATGCATTAAATGCAAGTGGTGCCTGGAGCAATCCAATTGTTACCACATTGGAGCCATTGGTAAAATTTTACCCGGCAGAAGACTACCATAATGATTACTTTAACAACAATGGAAGTAACCCTTATTGTCAAATGGTTGTGCGGCCAAAAGTAGAAAAATTTGAGAAGGTGTTTAAAAGTAAATTAAAACATACCGTTTAATAAATTTAGCCTCTGTAGGAACAGGCCGCGGCCTGTTCCTACAATAATACCAATTGGTATTATTTGTTTTTAATATCAACCTGCCGAAGCTCCAATAGATTTAGACTGGTAGGATTAAAATTTACAATATTATTGTGCACCAAATGAATGGCCATATCGTACCAAAGCGGCACTATTGGTGCATCATTAATAACTAGCTGGTCCATTTGCTGGTATAAATAATACCGAACGGTATCGTTTTTCTCTGCTACTGCTTTTTCGTACAATTTATCGAACGCATTATTTTTATACCTTGTATAATTTGGTGGTGCAGGATTTTTACCATAAAAAACGCTCAAATAGTTTTCTGCGTCGGGATAGTCCGCAATCCAGCTACCCCTAAAAAATAAAGCCTGCGATTTGGACGTCTGCTCCAGCAATAAACTTTTTTGTATTACCTCTACCTGCAAATGAATACCTGCCTGCTGCAACTCGTTGGCAATATATGCTGCAAGGTCGGCATATACCGGTATGGTCAATAATTTAATGCGGGGTAAATTAATTCCGTTGGCAAATCCGGCTTCGGCCAATAATTGTTTTGCTTTACCAATATTATAATGATAGCCTTTTACTTTATTGGTGTCGTAGCCTGGTAATCCCATGGGAATAAAACCAGCCTCTGCGGCAGTACCAATTGAATTTCTAAGGTAAAGCATCATTTTTTGTCTGTCGAATCCATAATTTATTGCCTGCCTGATTTTTAGTAATCGTAAAGGGGATTTTTTAACCAGTTCACTGTTTTCATCTACCAAAATACCCAGGTATTCTGTATTAAGATAAGGGTGTTTCTGCAGCATGATTTTACCCTGCCATTCCTTTTTTAATTTGCCGGTTTTAGTAAGAATCTCATCCTTAAAACTTGCTTCAATATCATTAATAAAATCTAACCGGCCTTGTTGAAATTCTAAAAATTCCGTAGCCTTACTATCAAAAAAAGAAATTTTTATACCATCCAAATAAGGCAGGCTGTTCCCAACACTATCCTTTTCAAAATAATGATCATTTCTTTTTAATACCAGGGCCTGCCCTTCCTGCCAGGCTACCAGGGTAAAAGGCCCGCTGCCAACGGGATGCATTCTAAATTCAGCACCATAATTCTCTACAGCTTCCCTTGCCACAATACTACAATACTGCATACTTAAAATACCTATAACCGGCTGAAAAGGCCGTATCAGTTTCAATTGAAATGTAGTATCATTAACTGCTGTAAATCCTGCACTATCGCTTATCCGGTTATTAAATATCCATGCACCCGGACTTGCAACATTATTATTCTGCAATCTGCTAAAACTATACACTACATCTGATGCAATAAGCAGCCTGCCTTTACCATTTTTAAAGCAGGGATCATCATTAAAATATACATCGGTACGCAGGTGAAAAGTAACCGTTAAATTGTCGGCAGAAAGGTCCCAGGATTTAGCCAGCGATGGTTTTAATTGCATATTTTCATCTACCTCAATCAAGGTATTGTACAATTGATGAATGGCCCACATGACGGATTGATTTTTTGCAAAAGCAGGATCTAATGAGGCGATACCGGTTTGCTCATTGTAATGAAATATTTTTTTAGTGTGCTGGTGTTGCCTGCAACTAAACAGCATTAATACCCCGCAGCATAACATCCATTGCATGATGGACAAGGAATAATTTTCACAAGACCTTCTTTTAATAAAAACCAAAAATTGTTTTAACTGCATGGGTTTACTTTATTCTGCATAAATTTATGCAATGAAATTGAAAAACTATTTTTTGCTATTAGGGTGTTTTACCGGCCTCGGATATAATACAAATGCCCAATTGCTTCAAACTAAAAATGTTTTTACGCATGCAGATACCTTGCGCGGCAGCAATGGCCCCGGCAGAGATTGGTGGGATGTGCTGAAGTATGATTTGCATGTAAAATTTAATTTGGTTGATAGCACCATTAGTGGCTACAATATAATACAGCTTAAAGTTTTAAAACAGGGCGAAGCTATGCAAATTGATCTGCAGGAGCCAATGATTTTAGATAGCGTATTTTATAATCGAAAATTGGAGAACGGTACTATACCAACTACAGTCAGTAATTTTAAAAAAGAGGGCAATGCGTATTTTTTTAAATTTGATCAGGATGTAAAAATTAAAATTACCAACCTAACCGTTTACTATCACGGTAAACCACGTATAGCCATTAACCCGCCCTGGGATGGTGGATTGATCTGGAAAAAAGACCTGCACAATAATCCCTGGGTATCCATTGCTTGTCAGGGTTTGGGCGCAAGTGTCTGGTATCCCTGCAAGGATATTCAAAGCGATGAACCTGATAGCGCTGAAATGCATATTACTTGTCCGGATACCCTGATGTGTGTTGGTAACGGTCGTTATCGGGGAAAGATAGAAAATGGAGACGGTACAGCTACCTACGATTGGGCGGTGGTTAACCCAATAAATAATTATTGCCTGATTCCATACATTGGTAAATACGTGCATTTTGGCGAAATATTTAAGGGAGAAAAGGGTGACCTCAGCATGGATTATTGGGTACTGGATTACAACCTCGAAAAGGCAAAATTACAATTTACCGATGCTCCCAGAATGATGAAGGCTTTTGAATATTGGTTTGGTCCCTACCCCTTTTATGAAGATGGATATAAATTGGTTGACGCACCCCATTTAGGAATGGAACACCAAAGTGCAACCGCCTATGGAAACGGCTATCTGAAAGGATACCATGGCATTGACCTTAGTGGCACCGGCTGGGGATTGAAATGGGATTTTATTATAATACATGAAAGTGGACACGAATGGTTTGGCAATAATATTACCACAAAGGATATTGCCGATATGTGGGTGCATGAAGGTTTTACCAATTACAGTGAAACATTGTTTGTTGAGTATTATTATGGAAAAAAAGCGGCAGATGAATATGTAATAGGCATAAGAAAAAATATTCGGAATGACTCACCAATTATTGGCCCGTATGGTGTTAATAAAGAAGGCAGCAGCGATATGTATTATAAAGGTGCCAACATGTTACATACTATCCGGCAAATAATTAATAACGATGTTTTATTCAGACAAATATTACGCGGATTAAATAAAACTTTTTATCACCAGACAGTTACCACCAAACAAATTGAAAATTACATCAGTATAAATGCAAAGATCGATTTTAGTAAGGTTTTTGATCAATATTTACGCACCAAATCGGTACCGGTATTAGAGTACAAATTAAATAAAAATAGCATACAATACCGATTTACCAATTGCAATAAAGATTTTAAAATGCCGTTGAAAGTTTTAGGGATAAAAGCTAAAAAGATCACCCCTACAACCAATTGGCAGAAAACGGTGCAACCTGGGGCAGCAGAGGTTCATTTTTCGGTAGATCCAAATTTTTATATCATTACAAAAAAGGTAGGTTAATTTAGCGTCAAATAAATTTATGAGTCAGATAAGGAGGCAAAGTATTATTTCTTCAGTGATGGTGTACTTTGGCTTTTCTCTTGGCTTTTTAAATACCTATTTATTTACGCGCGACGGCGGTTTTACTAAAGAGCAGTATGGATTGACCGGGCTTTTTATCGCCATTGGTTCGCTAATGTTTTCCTTTTCCAATATTGGGATGACAAGTTATATTTATAAATTTTTTCCTTATTATAATGACAATCTAACAAAAAAAAGAAACGACCTGCTTACCTGGGCACTACTGGTTTCTTTAATAAGTTTTTGTTTTGTGGCCATCAGCGGAATTTATTTTAAAGATACCATCATTAGAAAGTTTGGAGAAAATTCACCTGAACTGGTTAAATATTATTATTGGATTTTTCCTTTTGGATTGGGGCTAACCTTATATTCGATTTTAGAAAGTTATGCCTGGCAATTAAAAAAATCGGTGTTAACCACTTATTTAAGAGAGGTACAATTTCGCCTTTTTACAACCTTGTTAATCATCCTGACGTCGGTAGGGATTCTTGCAAAGTTCGATATGTTTATAAAGGTGTATAGTTTTACTTACCTCGCCATCGCGCTTATTTTGCTGGTTATTTTAATTGCACAGGGGCAACTTCATTTTACGTTCAGGATAAGCCATGTTTCAAAAAAATTCTTTAAAAAAATTCTAACACTGATCTCCTTTGTATATGGGGGTACGCTCGTATATGCTGTTGCCCTGGTATTTGATTCAATATTGATTGCTTCCGTATTAAAAAATGGGTTAGCCCAGGTGGCCGTTTATACGCTGGCACAAAATATAGGAAGTTTAATACAGGCACCCCAGCGGGGTATTATTTCTTCGTCATTAGCCGCCTTATCGCAGGCCTGGAAAGATAAAGACATGCCAAGGATAGCACGTATTTACAAACAATCCTCCATTAACCAGTTGATATTTGCAGTTGGAATGTTTTCGCTGATCTGGTTAAATTTTACAGATGGCG
>JAYTHI010000391.1:0-21222 GCA_043732685.1 Ferruginibacter sp.
TGTTGTACTAAACCTACGGTAGTTAGCCAGCAGTGGGCTGCATTATTGAGCGCGTGTTAATTTTGCATATCACTAAAATCTTTTTTATGCAAACAAAGCCAACTACCGGACTGCGCACTGCAGCTACCGATTATGTAACTGTTGTACAACAGGCCTGTAATAAAATTACGGGGTTTTCCCTGCTTTACAAAGAGCTTGAACGATCTATTTCTATCAGCGGAAAAAGTAAGAGTACCCTTGCCAATTATTCGCGGCAACTAGCTCACCTTGCACTTCATTACAATTGCTTTCCCCTTGAGCTGGATGCAGAACAGGTGATGGATTACTTATACCTTGTTAAAAGTAGGGGTACCACTTCGGCGACTTTTTTTAAATTTACTGTGTATGGATTGCGGTATGCCTGCCGTATCAGGGGGCTGGAGTACAAGCAATTTTCTCTGCCCAAAATAGATAAAAGTAGTAAACTACCCGCTGTACTCAATGGTACTGAAATTAAAGCCATGCTGTCTGCCTGTAAATTATTAAAGCACCGGCTCATCATCGGCTTGTGTTATGGGTGCGGACTTCGGTGCAGTGAAGTGCGTAACTTATTGGTTTCCGATGCCGATATTGAACGGGGCATGTTGCATGTTCGGATGGGTAAGGGATCCAAAGACCGCTGTATGCCGCTGGGTAAAATGTTGTGCCGCGGCATTGCCCAATTCATTTCTGCTGAGCATCCCCGTCAATATTTGTTTGAAGGAAATGATGGCGAAGCCCTTTCTCAACGCGGTACACAATGGGCGGTTTGTGAGGCAGTAAAACGTGCAGGTATTCGCAAGCAAGTGCATACCCATACGCTGCGCCATAGCTATGCCACCCATCTTTTAGAACAGGGGGTTAATATTTTAACAATCAAAGAACTGCTTGGTCATGCACACATAGAAACAACGATGGTGTACCTCCACATTGCCCAGCCATCAGCTCAAACAGTGTGTTGCCCATTGGATATTTTATATAATCAACACTGATGCAGCCCGCTTTTGAAATGGCTGATGTACTCAATACAAATTGGACAGCGGTGCAGCAAAGCGAAAAATTTAACCGATGGCAATTGCGTACACTCCATGCCGTGAGGCGTTGCCGAACTGCTGCTCTTGGGGCACATGTAGATGGGTGTACTTCCTGTGGTCACCTGCGTATAAGTTACAACAGTTGCCGCAACCGGCATTGTCCGAAGTGCCAGGGTAACCTTCGTAAAAAATGGATACAGGCCAGAGAGCAGGAACTCTTACCCGTGCCCTATTTTCATGTGGTATTTACCCTGCCGGATACCCTTAATACTATCTGCCTGCACGAGCCAGCCAGTATGTATAATATCCTGTTTCAAACTGCCTGGAGTGTGCTCAATAGTTTTGGTAAGGATCATAAATGGCTGGGTGCACAAAGCGGAATGATTGCAATTTTACATACCTGGGGACAGACCTTAAGTTTACATCCTCACCTGCATTGCATCGTGCCGGGCGGCGGCTTAAATAAACAGGGAAAGTGGAAGACTGCAAAAACCAATGGCAAATATTTATTCTCCGTAAAAGCAATGAGCAAGGTTTTCAGAGCAAGGTTCCTTGCTGCGCTGCGAGAGCAATTGCCCCTGCAAATGAATCCTGAACTGCTTAATCAATTGTATAAAAAAGATTGGGTAGTATTTGCCAAACGCCCTTTTGGGGGACCGCAGAGCGTGATAGAATATCTGGGCAGGTACACCCATAAAATAGCTATCAGCAATCACCGGATAAAAAATATAGAACAGGGTAAAATCACCTTCAGTTATAAGGATTACCGTCAACAAGGCACTACAAAAGAAATGACATTGGATGTATTGGAATTTATCCGCCGTTTCGGGTTACATATTTTACCTAAGGGTTTTGTGCGGATAAGGCATTATGGTATTTTAAGTAGCACCTCTAAGGAAGCCTGCGCTCTTATTATTAAAGAACAACTACCGGTAATAAGTGACCCGGTAAAACCAAAATCAGAATTGTACAATCCAAAGCAATGCCCTTGTTGTAAAAAAGAAACGATGCATACGATATTGGAATTTAACCGGCGCGGACCACCGGTAGATTGGGAAGTTATGGCCAAAAATATATTAGAATGTGTGGTGTAAAAAAATACTGTTTAAGGCAGATGGGCAACCTGATGCCGCAACGAAAAAAAGAAGTGGTTTTTAAATGAAGTTTTTGATGAATAATAAAAATAACGACCGGTAGCAAATGGCAATAAAAAAAATAACGAACCTAACGCTTGTTTACCTTAAAATAACCTGGCTACAGGTTACCCGAAAAATTACCTCTTTTCAACTCAAATCCCATAGGGTATAATTATTTAAACACCGGTTCCGTACAACATTGGACTTCATCGTTGGCATTGCATGCCCGACGAAGTCTTGTTTGTAATATGCAGTTTTGCAGCTTTATAATTGGCTGTTTTTTTAATTAATTATATCCCATAATATAATAAAATATCCCGGATCAGGAATAGTGGGAAATTAAAACCCCTTTCATATATAAATATATATAATATATAAAATAATAGTAATCATTTACACTTCAATTATCTAAAAAAAAGAATATTTAAAATTTGGCATGGTTAATGAATAATATATTTCGGTTTTTCATAGGATATTGGACAAAAAAGCGGGGCTGGATTTTTATCCTGGCCCCTTTTATTTTATATGAGTTGAAATACTTTAAAGCTGATATTTAATTTTAAAATAATTAAACAGGTTTGGATCTAAGAAATGTATAAAACCACAATTGCTGTAATTTAATTTAGCAAAAGATATAACTTAATTGTATCCTTTAAAGGTTATTGATTTAGTGCCGATTTAATAAGATTAAAAACTCCCTGATTGTTTTTCTGAATGGTTTAAATGGTTTTAAAAATAACCTTGTTTATACTTAAGATAAAATTAATAGTTTCTTTAAAACTTATTATTATTTTGATTTGCTTTAAGCCTTATAAAAAAGTGATTCAATAAATTATCATAAAGATAAAATACTGAATCACGTTATTAGATGGAAGTTAACCTTCTTATATTTACCTGAATTTTCTAAACTTATAGTTAAACACCTAAGGAATTACCTATACTTTGCGGCGTTAAACTAGCGTCATTCGGATCATTTGCCTTAAGAGCAAACTTTTGTAAAAGTCCTGGTAACATGCCTGCAATAGCACCGGTAATAGCGGGTGATAATCCAAACTTACTGGTTAAACTAGACACTAAACCGCCCTCAATAGCACTCGTAACAGGACTACCCGCACCAATACTATTTTGCAAAGCAGTCAGTAATTCTCCAACACCGCCTTGGTTGGCAACCTGACCTTTTAGTCCGTTGGTAACCTGCGCCGCAATTTCCTGATGAACTGCATCAGTATTTTCTGTTGGAATAGCATTTGCAACCTGTTGATTGCCATTAAGATGGTCTTTTACCATTTGTAGAATTTCATCAAACATTTAAATATTTTTAAAAGTTAATTTTTAAAATAAATATTAAACAAAATTTATGCTCATAATTATTAAAGAATAGAGAATAATTATCAACATCAACTTACGTCTGGATAGTATTAGATTGGAGCGAGCTTTATATACTGCAATCAGCAAAAATATTAACCGTTTCCTTTGTTGACCATTCTGGAAATAATTCCCGGATATTCGGTTACGTCAGCCCTTACAACACCTATTAAATGAATAACGATGTAGCCATAAATAGTGTACTGCCCAAAACTGTGGATAGATTCGGCTACTTTGTGTATCGGTTTTAAAAATTCAACATCTTCAAAGGATAATATTAGACCCGTACATGCCATTATAAAAAACAAAATATAAAATATCAGGTAGCTATATTTTACCGTTAAATAATGACGGGCATCTGTACCTCTTCCCCTGTTTACCTTTGCTACACCAGTCGCAATTTTTATGCGCCTTAATAACTTTTCTTCTTTTGAAATAGCAATTTCAATTACCACCCTGGTAAGTAAAGCAAAGGATAAAAAATAGCCAATAATCCTGTGGGTATTCCATAACTTATCCCTGTATTCATGCGCAACATTCCTGGCTTGTTCGGTAGTTACCATGCCACCTTTTTCTTTTACCTGGTCTTGCACCATGGCTATATTTGGCTTGGTATCAAACAAGGTATTTGCCAATAAAACCATTACGATTGTTGCCGTAAAAAGACTAATGGTTACCCAATGCCAGATACGAATAGCCAGCGCATGTTTTTTAGGAAATAAAGAAACCTGAGTTGTTGTGTTAGTAAGCATAAAATATTTATATAAACGATTTAGATGATTGGAATTTACCTGAAATTTTAAAGCAACTTTATTAGGTTTGTTTGTTATTTTAATGATATTAAATAATAAAACATTTAGAAATAAGGCATTGTTGTCTATGAAAATTAAATATGCATATGCTTCCTGAATGCCCCTTAATATCCTAGTGTAAAATAATGGTATTTTTAGTATTTGTTAGCAATTAATTTAAAAATATATTATCAGGAAATTTTAAAATTTCTGTATTAATATTGTTATCGGTTTGTTATCTGAAACAGCATACTTTTTTATTAGTTAACCTAAACCTCCGCGGTTGTATCAAACTATTTTTCTTTCCCTCATTTGGCATGCTGTTGATGTAGAAACTTTTTTAATAGTATGTTTCTAAGGTTTTTACCAACCTGATAATCTGTAATAAAAAAATAGCCGCTTTTTTAGGGCGACTATATTAAAATTATGCTTGTAGATTAAAGTGGGGCTACTACTGTATTCATTTGCAGCGAAACCGCAGTTTGAGCGAGCATCCTTCCATTAATTGATGCACCTGTTTGCATATTAATACCCGTCATACCTAAAATAATTCCTTCAAAATGGCTGGTCGTGCCGAGCGTAACCGCGTCAGATACTTGCCAAAATATATTCTTTGCAAGTGCTCCACCACTCAAGGTAATTCTAACCGCGGAACTCATTTTTAGTGTACCGGAAATTTGAAATATCCATACATCCGTTGGACTTCCTGAAATTATAATATTTGTTGGTATGGTTACGGCTGATGTAAATTTATACAGACCCGAAAGTAAAGTTTTACCTCCCAGATTACCCGCACCCAGATTTAAAAATGTTGGATTTGATCGGCCTGCTGCATCAGTATATGCAGTCTGCATGTCGCTTATAGCTGTTGTTAATTTGCTTGGTGCTTTAATTGCACAAGGCAATGGACCTGCCGCATCAACTGAATATATTAAACCGGTTACCTCAACACATCGTAGGTGAATTGCGGCACCTGTTATAGGACTTGTACCAATATCGCCTGCAATAGCAGATTTAAAAACATCTGTAATACCTGACTTAGAAAGAATAGCAAAACTGCCTGCCGATCGAAGATTTACTGCTGCGGGTGAAGCAGGTAAAATACTATTGGTATTGAGTCCTGTGATCTTTTGATTGACAGATAAATCAGGTGAAAATTTACCGATGGGATCTTTGTTGCAACCCCCTGCAATTACAGTCATAAACATTGCTATGGCTGGTACTATTTTTTTTGAAAACATCATGTTATGTTGTTTTTATGGTGAACGAATCTTATATTCAAAGACATTAAATTATAAGGTATACTTACAGTAAACCTGTTATAGACACCAATTAATTTTTGATAGTAAGGAAAGAATCGGCAATTGAAGCCCGGAATTAAATTTGTGTAGTAAGAATTTTACAAATGCAAGTTTTAATATTAAACAAATAACTATAACCGTGCCACATATTTTTATCAATTAAACACGTTTATTTAAAACTGTGTTTAAATAAATAAAGAAAAAATTACAATCAGTAAAATATGGGAAGTGTTGTACTAATTTAACGCATTGATTTATCGATGAGCCAAATAATTAAGAACGGGTTATTTTTAATTAAAGTTTTGGATTAAGTTAAATTATAAAGCGTATAGAGGAATAATTTTTGAACATTACTGTAGTCCATAATTTAAAATTATGCGGTGTATACTTTTAATTGCTACCAAATATATTGTACACCTTTCAGATAAAGGATTAGCGCTTAAATTTATTACCTTAAAACTGGTGATAGAAAGCGTACCTCTGCTTTGCAATCTGTATTAAATAGTAATTCACAAGATTAATAGTACAAGTATTTTTTATAATTAAAAAAAAATAAAGTCACAATATCAAAGCAGCTTATAAATAAAAAAAGATTTAATCATTCTTACCTATTTTACAAAGAATTTTATTTTGCATACAAGCGATTAACTATAAATATCCAGTTTTTTTTAAGGATATTTATTGACTGGTGGTATTGATACCTATACCCTAATCCTCTTTTTTATTATTGATAGTATTTACAAAAGCGGCGCGTTTTGGTGCAGGAACCACAGCATTTTCGCCCTTTACGGCTTTCCAAATAACTTCTGTAAATGCTCTGTCGGGGATGCGGTCTTCTTTGGTAAAATCGAAGTTTTCACTTTTTTTCTGCCAGGCATTCAGGATTACATTTTTCTCATTGATATCTGTCTGCAATGGTTTTGTATTAAAGCCTGTACTATCCGCTTTGGCTGAAAAGCAGCGCCACATTGGCATTGCAGCGGCATCATACTGGCTCATTGGTGGTATCCCTAAAATTAATTCAATGGTACGCAGCATTGAGGTGGTAGAATACATAGTATGGTCTACAAGTTTTCTTTTTACATAACCACCGGCAATATAAGCCGTGCTACGATGTGCATCAACATGGTCGGGGCCGTCCTGTGCATCGTCTTCTAAAATAAAAACTACACTTTGTTTCCAAACAGGGCTCTTGCTTAAATAGTCTACAAACATACCTACTGCAAGATCATTGTCTGCACAATGTGCTATGGGCGATGGCCTTCCTTTACTCAGGCCTTCTGTATGATCGTTAATAATGCGTAGCGTATTCATTTTTGGTAAGGCGCCAATTGTAAGCAGGCTATCAAAATCCTGCTTCCACTGCCCTACCCTTGTGGTATCTCTAACCTTTTGATCCCAACTGGTATAATAAGGGCAAAAATGATCTTTTAATATAGGAATATTGGGTTTGTAATCGTCGGCAAATTCGCCATAAGTACGGTAACTTACGCCGGCTTTTTTACAATGTTCCCAAATAAAACCACCTTTATTGTTGGCGATTTCTCTGTTTCCTTCGGCATCATAACTTCCACCACGACCTCCATAACTTGTAGGCCAGGTTTTTTCAAGATAATCATCCGAATAGCCTCCTAAACTCCAATTATGCCCATCGGCACTTACTTCTGCATCAACATAAAAATTATCAAGTAAAACAAATTCCCTTGCTAAAGCATGAAGGTTAGGGGTTACTTTTTCACCAAATAAACACAAGCTCGAATCGCCGTTACCTTCTTTTACATCGCCTAAAACCTGGTCATAGGTTCGGTTTTCTTTAACGATATAAAATACATATTTAATAGGCGAACTGTCTCCTATTTTTGATGGTATTGGATTGTCTTTTTCTATGCCTTTTACAACTAATTCGTCTAGTTTATTATAGGGTGTGTTGTTGTACACTACCTGCGAATATATTGCCAATTGCTGCGCTTCGGGTTCTTTAATAATACTAAGGGTACCCTTAAATAATCCCCCTATATATTGTACTGCAATTTCTTTTTCTCCTGAATGATAACTCAGTTTTTGTTTCTTTTTTAAAGGGTTTGGTCCGTAAGGATTGGCCATGGAAGTAAAACCCTTACCATTGGTTACAAATATTTTTTTGCCGATAACTTTTACATTGGTAGGATACCATCCTACGGGAATAAAACCTTTGCTATGGCAAGTTCCCGGGTTTGAAACATCAAATACTGCAAGGCAGTTATTATCTGCATTGGCGATGTACAACGTTTTTTCATCTGTACTTAATGCCAACCCATTTGTGGTAGAGCCCTGCGGAGCGGCAGCATATAAAGCGGCATTAAGGGTTTCTAAAACGGTTTGTTTCTTTAGATCAATTACTGATACACTATTGTCGTTTGCATTGGCTACAAACAGGTATTTATTGTTCTTGGTAATGCAAATTTCATTTGGGTTATCACCTACCTTAATGGTGTTGGCTATTGCTTTGGTAATGGTATTAAACACTATAATTTTGTCGCAGCCCCAACAACTAATATACAATCTCTTTTTATCAGCTGATAGCAAACAGGCATACGCCTCTCCACCTAGAGCTGTTTTCGATATTATTTTATTATTTAATGTATTGATACTATACAAGCTGTTATTTTCTTTAGTTACCACGTACAATAAATGTTTGGCATCGTCCAAGGCCAAACCTGTTGGAGAAATTTTATTTGGCCATTTATCCCCCAACTTAATGGTATCGGCTATAAAAAGTTTTTTGTTTATAATGGCATATTTTAATATCCAATTGTCATTACCTCCTGATGCATACAGGTATTTTTCATCCGCACTAAATACAAGTCCATACCAACTTTTAGGAATTGAAATGCTATCCAATATTCTTTCTGCATTTATATCTATCAGCTGCAGACTTTGACTACTTTGTCCGTTATTGGTAATTGCCATTAATTTTTTAGTAGGTGAAACGGCCATATTTAAGGGAAGATCACCTAAAGGCAGGCTATTACCCACAGGTGAAAGTGACCAGCCATTGGGTAATTTTATGCGGTGTGATTCAATTTCAGCAAGGGTTTGAGACTTACACTCTATAAATGCCATTAAGGAAATTAGTAGGATAATCCTTCTCATTATAATTATTTTAAAATGTTATATACAAATACAAAATAAATGAATTTATTTTTTTCAAATTATAGCCGTAAATATTGAAAAGCCAATATATTTTAAGAAAAATACTTTTTATTGCGACTATAAAAATAGCCTTTGGAATTATATAAAATTCACTTTTAAATTTGATTACAATAATATAATAAAGCATTTAATTTATAGCAGGTTTTTTTCAGGCAAAAATTCCTTTGCAACTGTATGCAGGCTATATTTTTTATTGTAAAAGCAATATAGAAATTATTGAAGCGATTGGGGTAACTAATACTCCTAAAAATTAAATTTTATATCAATCAACGGTGTAAGGTAATCTTATACAAACTTCACATCCGTTTCCTGCACTGGAGGTAAGTATAAATTTTCCTGAAAATAACTGCACCCGCTTCCCAATATTATTTAACCCAATTCCCGGCTGGTATTTTTTAGTGTCAAAGCCAATACCATTGTCTTTAATACGCAAACCAATATCTTTTTTATCAACCTTTAATGTTACTTCAATTGCCGTTGCCTTTGAGTGTTTCATTATATTGGTTATTTGTTCCTGTAATATCCGGTA
This sequence comes from Ferruginibacter sp., assembly GCA_043732685.1. Taxonomy (GTDB): domain Bacteria; phylum Bacteroidota; class Bacteroidia; order Chitinophagales; family Chitinophagaceae; genus Ferruginibacter. The sequence continues at coordinate 9,367 of JAYTHI010000391.1, forward strand.
AAGATTTAATTGTACATCACTGTTAATAAGCGCCGCCATTTTTTTATCCGCATTTAATACAATGGTAAATTGATTATTAAGGTTAATATTTTCCAATAAATTTTCAAATGATTCTACCAATGTTTTTTTATCTAAACCAACAGGGGTAAGCCAATGCGAAAGCCTTCTTATTTCTTTTATAGCCAAATGTAAAAATGCGATGGACTGATCTATGTAATCTTTATGATTTTTATTTATTTTATTTTGTACTATTCCCAAATTGATCAGGGTGCCGGCAAGTATTTGGTTTACATTATCATGCAGTTCCGCACCAATTAAAAATCGTTCTTTTTCCTGGGTTTTTATAATTGCTTTTGTAAGGTTTTCATCCTTTTTCTTCCTTAAGGTTATATCTCTTTCAATGGCAATCCATAGCGTATCACCGCCATATGCATCTGCTACCGGTGAAATACAGATATTGTTCCAGAAGGGTTCCTTATTTTTTTTATAGTTTATAATTTCAATTTCGCAATTATCTCTATTTTTAATGGCAATGCTTAGCTTTTTCCATTCCTGGGTATTGGCAATTTTTCCATTAAAAAACTGTATATTTTTACCAAGTATTTCCTCTTTATTAAAACCTGTCATTGTCGTTAATGCCGTGTTACAATAAATTATTTTATTTTGAGTATAACCTCTTCCCACCAATTCAAAAATTACAACTGCATCATTTACCTGGCTTATAACAGATTCAAATAACTGCAACCGATGCGCTTCAATAATTTGATTAGTAAGAAAAATTTTCTTTTCCTCTTCCAATATTTTTTGCGTAGTAATATCCTCCACAATACCCATAAGTTTAACAGGTTGCGACATTTCATTGTAAAAAACTTTGCCATTAAATTTTAACCAATGTTCACTTTTATCGCTATGGATTACCATTGTTTGGTAAGATAATTTACCACTTACCTGTGCATTTTTGTTGGAGATTTGCCTTATTTGTATTTCAGCCTTAGGTATCAAACTTGTTAAATCTATATTGTTATGGGGATAATCAAACATTTTGGTAAATCTTTCATCCCAGGTAATAGTATTGGTAAGCAGGTCTATTTCATACAGTCCCAGTTCAGCAGATTCAATTACCATCCTCGCTTTTTGCTCGGATTTTTCAATTTTTTTTCTTGCTAATACTTGTTCGGTAATTTCGTGTGCAAGCGCCATAACACCTGTTATTGAACCATTTTCTTCCCGCAACGGTTCGTAAACAAATTTTACATAAGCCTGTTCCATTTGTTCATTTCTAAACAAGGTTATTGGTAATTCTTGCGTCACGAACCTTCGCCCGGTAAAATAAACATTTTCCAGTAATTCTTTAAATCCCTGGTCAAGTAATTCTGGAAGCACTTCAAAAACCGGCCTATTGATAACATTGGCAATTGTTTTATTCCAAATCTCAACCATTGGATCATTGATCATTTCAATTACAAAAGTTTCTCCCCTTAAAATACAAATTGCTACAGGGGCTTTTTCAAAAAGATCACTGAATTGTTTGGTTAAATGTTTTTTAGATACTACCTCTTTAGTTGTTTCAGTACAAATAGCCAGCAACCCTATAATTGCACCTGCATCATTATGAACGGGTGAAAATCCAAAGCTCCAGTAAGCACTTTGATTTATGCCATTTTTTGGAATTGTTAACAACTGGTCTTTACTCCAGATAGCATTGCCTGCAAGTACATTTGAAAATACCGGTTCAGCCACCGGCCAAATTTCGGACCAACACTCCTTTACATTTTGTCCTAATGCTTTCGGATGTTTACCATAATTAATAAGAATTTCGCGAAAGGGATCGTTATAAAACTGAATAAGATCGCTACCCCAACACAATAACATTGGCTGTTTAGAGCCCAGTACTATTTTAAGTGTAATTTGCAAACTTAAAGGCCAATTAGTAAGGCTTCCAACTGAGGAAACAGACCAATCGTAATCCCTTATTAAAGCACCCATATCTCCTCCTCCGGATAAAAATGAAGTAGAAATTGCCATTTTATGCCATAAATCGACAGGGTCGGGGGTTTTTAATTTTTTCATAGGTAAATCGAATTAAGCTTAGGGGTACTTTCTGGTTGAATTGAGATTTTGTTTGATTAAATAACGGAAAAATTAAGATTATGGGACTTAATGTTAAGTCAGCTCTATAACAGATACCCTGGAAAATTTATTCAATTCTTTTTAACGAAATCATTTATTAAAATTATAGGAATGGCATTAAATACGCTATTTAAATTATTGTTGTTGGCCGAAGCCTTTCGAAATGAATTTGATATAAATACAGTAGACATATTGATGTTGAATCATGCACACATTACAATTTTAATTCTAAATGGTAGAATATAAACAAGAAAAGAATTTTATATAAGCTTAATAAAAGGAGGAGGAATTACGCAATAGTTAGTACAATGGTATAAATTAACGGATATATTGTATGTAATTATCTAAACATTTCAAAAGTAGCAAAAATCTATTGTAAATAATAACAAAATTTTTACAAAGCTTTAAGTATTACTGGAATAAATTTTTTAAGATTAGGTAGTTCATTCGCAAACCTGCTATTTTAAGCTGTTTTTTTACCTTTTTAGATTTAGCGCTTAAAAAAACATAACTGTCATTGCGTGACCTTGGTTATTGGTTAACATTCAAAAACTCGACTATTTCTTAAGCGTTATAATTTATAAGTTGCATTTTTTATTGAATCTGCCCATGGCTGACCCAACCCAATGAGGCGTCTTATGCAATTACCGGTGTTTTTAAAGGCAGTCTGCGAAGGGCATCATTTATGGAAAATGTATAATTTCCATTGGTAATATGTAAAAACTAAGCACAAATAAGTCTGCGTATCAAAATGCTTGAATACACTTTTATAATATCTAAAGGTTATACAGCTCAGGCTTTACTGCTTTTGCGAATTATCGACCAAAACCAATAAATTTTTATAACAGTAAAAATTTTATAGAATTTCTTTAAGTTTCCATAATCGTTTGTTTACAGGATGAACAACCTAATCTTTATCTTAAATCAGTAGTTTAATCTAAACTTTACCTCGGCCCAATAAAATAGGTTAAAAATTAGAAAATATAAATTTAAAAATAACCTAATATATGGTATATAATTGTCATATATTAGGTTATTATCTATATAAAGTGGAGGATTAAACCTGTTTTTTGGCATAAATAATATTCATTATTAAGCCTTCATATTAGTTTGTTGCAAAGCAATACCTATTTCCCAGGTTTTAGAAGCCTGTATAACATCTTGCAGGTCATCAATTTTTTTTCCTGTAATTCTAATAATATCATCCATTATGGCTGCCTGAACTTTAAGGCCACTATCCTTAATAAGCTTTACAATTTTTTTTGCATCCTCTTGTTTAATGCCATTTCTGACAGGTACCTCCTGCTTTACAATTTTACCACTTTGGTGAGGCTCTTTGCTAAGGTCATAGACTTCGGCAGCAAGGCCCTGTTTCATACTTCGACTAATTAAAACATCAATTATTTGCGTAAGCTTCATTTCGCTATCCGCTTCAAGATTTACTTTAAAATCCTTTTTGTTAAGTTCAATTAAAACATGACTTCCTTTAAAATCGAAACGGTTTACAATTTCTTTGCTAACAATATTTATAGCATTGTCTAAAGTTTGCAGATCAACTTTACTGGCAAAATCAAATGAAGGCATAATGGTAATTTTTTTATGATGGCTGATTAATTATATTGTAAAATTATGATTTTTATTATTTTTTATGAATCATAATTCATTAAGTTGTCTTTTAAGTGCAATTACAGGAGAATAAGTGCCGGTGTACTATTCGTTTTTATCAATTTGAGCCTGCCCCTAAACCTCCGCTGCGTCGTTGGGTGTCAGGCCTTACGTTACAAGTCCGCACTAATAAATTTTATAATTTCAAGACTATACTGCGGGCTTTTATCTTCAATCCTTCCCGCATTTTCCGTCCTTCAAAACTTAGGTTTAATTGCTGTAACACCGTACCGTAACAAATAGTTATGTTTGTAAAGATATATTTCCAGACAATTGAATTTGACATACATATTAATCATATTATATTTGTAACAATCTAATAATATTTATTAAAAAATAATGTGGATGTGCATTATTAATTATTATACGGTTTTTCAAGAATCAATAATATCGGCCATCAACCATAACTAACCTAAAATACAGATTTATGCCTTTTATTAAAAACCTACTTTCCTTACTTGTTTTTTGCATGCTTTTATTATCTGCCACGGCCCAACAATTGATAAATGGTGTTGATACTGCTTTACTTGGTAAAAATAGTTTAACAGGGAAATTTGTAAACACAAGAGGTATAAAAATGTATTATGAAACTTATGGGCAAGGAGAACCCTTGCTTATAATACATGGTAATGGCGGCTCTATAAATAATTTTATTTATCAGGTACCTTTTTTTGCAAAAAACTACAAAGTAATACTTGCAGATAGCAGGGCCCAGGGAAAAACTATTGACAAAGGAGATTCTTTAAGTTATGAAATGATGACGGATGATTTAAATGCATTACTTGATACCATGCACCTGAATGCATGTAATGTAATTGGCTGGAGCGATGGGGGTATAAATGGTTTGCTGCTTGCTATGCGGCATCCCGATAAAGTAAAAATGCTTGCCGTTACTGGTGCAAATCTTTGGCCCGATACCACAGCAATAGATCCTTTTGTTTATAATTGGGCGATGAATTATAATAAGCAATTAAGTAAAATGGATACTACATCCCAATTAAAAAATCAACTTAAATTAGCCCATCTTTTAAGTTACGAGCCACATATTAGTGTAGAACAATTACACCAGATAAACTGCCCTACCCTTGTTATTGGCGGAGACCATGACGTAATTTTACCCCGGCATACGCTATTGATTGCCGAATCAATAAAACAATCTTATTTATGGATACTCCCCAATTCGGGCCATTCTACACCTATAAATTACAAGGATCAATTTAATGAAACTGTTAATGATTTCTTTAAAAAGCCTTTTAGAAAAATTGAAGGGTATGGAAGATTTAATTAATCAGTGTTAGATGATGTGTATCAAAAAGTAAATCCGGAACATGGCGAATTAAATTGGCTGGATGAGGGTTATAATATTTCAAAACATTTTAATCATGGTCGCCTTTAAAAATTGCATTCTTTTAAACACAGGCTACAATCAGCCTGACATATTTTTTTAATAAAAAAAGATGCCAATAATTATAAGGCGAACTATCTATTTAATCCCAAAAATTGCCTTAATACAACTTTACTGTTTTTATTACCTGCTTAAAGTATTATGCAGTAAACAAATAATAAACGCCTTTAAATAATTTGCAACCTTTAAATTATGCCTGCCGCACGGTTATATTTTTAGGTATTATTTATCAGATAGTACTAAGATGTTATAATAATAATTTTATTTCTTAAAATACTTCAATAAGTCATTTTTCTACAATTATTTTTTAACGCCATCTCAAGTTTAAAGACTTATATTACTATTTAAGCTCCTTATTTTATTTTATAATCATTGTTGCTTGCCTCTCCGATAAAATTAAATTACTTCAATTGAGCCTGGCGTATTGTTAAATTTTTACCTGATAATTTTAGAAAAATAAAATAAATAATTGTTACCGTACCCAACCGTTTAGTAGTTGACCGCATCTTTATGACTGAACAATTATTAAATAATTTTTACTCCTCAAACAATTATTATGAAATCATTTAAGAAGATTTATTTAAGCGTTATCGCAGTCATTTTTACCGCGGCCATAATTGCAACAGGCTGTAAAAAAGATACGGCTGCCAATAACGACAGTACGGTTACGGCTCAAAAGTTATCCTTGTATTTAACAGATGATCCGGGCAGGTTTGATTCTGTTTATATCGATATTAAATATGTAGAAGTAAAAACTGATACCAGTGCCATGCATCGCAACGATGATCATTTTAATGATCATGACAACGACCATGCGGCTGATCATCAAAACAGCGATCAATTTGGCAAATGGGATACCCTTGGTGTCTCTGCCGGTATCTACAATATAGCCAGATTAAAAAACGGAATTGATACCTTGTTGGGAACTGCAAATATTAAAGGAACTATTAGAAAAATCAGGCTGACATTAGGTACCAATAATTCTGTTTTGTTAACAGGCGTTAGCTATCCGCTTAATTTTACTTCAGGCGTTAATAATTACTTGTATGTAAAAATTAATGAACAGCATCACCATCAAACAAGTACTGCCAGCACTGCCTTATGGGTTGATTTTGACATTAGCAGATCAATTAAATATATAAACGGAAAGTATTATTTAAACCCGGTATTAAGACCATTTTGCGATAATAATTTTGCAACAATAAGTGGTAAGGTTTTACCTGCAGCAGCAAACCCCATTGTAACCGTATTTAATTCTACCGATACTGCTAATGCATTGCCGGAAAGAGCGGGAAATTATAAAGTAAGAGGACTAAAAGCTGGTACCTACAATATATTGTTTAAAGGATATAACGGGTATAAAGATACCACCATCAAAAATCTACAAGTGATTACCGGAAAAGAACAAATTATTCCAACTGTTACATTATCCCTATAAAATACCCCCCAATTAACAAAAAATAACAGGCTGTAAAGTCTGTTATTTTAGTTTTAGGTCTTCTTCAAAATTATAGGTTGATGCCTTGCAGTTAACAAATCCAAATTCTTTTTACCCATGCTGACAACTGGTAGTTAAAGGCATTTTTTTTAAGGTTGGGAGCTTAAATATTAAAAAAATCTGATGAAAAATGAAAAAGTTATAGTGTATGCTATCTTCTTATACTTTTATTTTTTTAATAATTCTTGACCAGTTGCCCAATGACAACTTTACTATTTACACCCTTGCAAAATTTAATATATTTGCAGGCAAATTTATTGATATAATAATGGTAATACCAACACGTATTTAAATTTGATGGTTTAAACAAAACAATATGGTATGGAGCATTTTAAAGAAGGCATTATAAACTGCCTTAATGAGGCCAGGGGAAGTGGAAAGTTTGTAAGTTCAGGTACGGTCTCCTTTTTGTTTCCGCAATTGGAACTAAAGGGTTTGGGCGAGTTGTCGTATCCGGTAAACAATATACAGGCCAATGCATTGATACAGCTGGCGCAAAAAGCCCCATATGGCAAAGGCGGAAAAACATTGTTGGATAACAGCGTAAGAAGCGTGTGGGAAATAGATGTAAACAACCTGCATTTTACGGGAAACAAGTGGGGCATATTTTTAGAAAGCTTGTTAAGCGAAATAAAACCGCAACTGGGTATTGAAGATTATGTTATATCGGCCCATTTGTACAAAATGCTCATTTACGAAAAGGGCGGTTTTTTTCTTCCACATAAAGATACTGAAAAAGAAAAAGGCATGTTTGCCACTTTGGTGATTGGACTGCCTTGTAAACATACGGGAGGCGAGCTGGTGGTAAGTTTCGAAGGTAAGGAAGAGCTGATCAATTTTGCGGAAGGTTCTTCCGATTATAAAATTAGTTATGCTGCCTTTTATGCCGATTGCGACCATGAAATAAAACCTGTTACCTCAGGGCACAGGGTTTGTCTGGTGTATAATCTGGTGCAACAAAAAACGGGGGATACAATTCAACACCTATCCGTTGAAACCCATGCTGCAAAACTGGCCGGCTTACTTAAAACGCAGGAAAAATTGGGTAACACAAAGCCGTATATTGTCTTATTGGGGCATCAATACACACCCGAAAATTTTAGCACTGCCGGGCTGAAACTTAATGACCGCCACAAAGCAGCGATACTTATGCAGGCAGCTCAAAAGGCAGGGTTTTACTCAAAGATGTGCCTGGTAACTTCTTATATTTCGGGCTCCCCCGTTGGTGGTGATGGCTATTACGATGAGGAGGATGGGGAAGATGAAGATGCGGAAATGGAAGAAGTATTTGATGAGTCATTATCTATTGAGCATTGGGTGCCTAATGAGTTCCCCTCTTTAAACCAGGTAAGTTTTGAGGAGGCTGACCTGATTGCGAGTTTTAATATGAAAGACGAGGAACCTATCATAAAGGAATCAACCGGGTACATGGGCAATTATGGGCCCGACCTGATGCATTGGTACCATTACGGTGCTGTTATGCTATGGTCACCTCAAACAAACGCAGAATTGTTGTTAGCGCAGAATACAGAAAGCAAACTGGAATGGATCGACTATTTCAATAAAAGCAGCCATCAGCCCAACGATTTGGAGTTGGAGGCAGTAGTAACTATTTTATCAACAGGCCTTAATGATACTCATGCAGGTAGAAGCGCCAATTACAATGCCATCGCTAACTGGGTGATAAAACAAAATGACAAAAGTTTTTTTGTTAGGCTTGACATTGAACAGCTTTCCTTTTATTTTATCCATATTGATACCGCCCATTGGATACAATTGATTGAGTTTTTTCCGGCTACCATTAACGAAGAAATATTTACAAGGGTCGCGCAAAACATAACGTTGCCTGTGATGGAACAATTGCTTGCGCTAATACTTGCCCTAACTCAAAATAAAAAATGGAGTAGTTTGGTATTGTGGCAAGTAAAAAACATACCGGAGTATCTATTGAAGTTGCCAATGAGCCAGAAAAAAAAGCAACTACCAAATGGTGCTGCTTTACGCAACTTATTGGTCATAGAAAAATTGCTGCCGCAACAGGAACCCTGGATTAACAGTGTTACCAACACACTAATAAGTCATAAAAGCAGAAATTATATAAACAGGGTGCTTATACCTGTAATGATGGATTTACAAAAAGCCACCGGTCTTGCAGCCTGCCTTTTAAAAGGCTGCCATCAATACCTGCAACAGCAGGCAGATAATAAACCGCAGCCACCCGCAAATTGGACAAGGCCTATGCCAGCCAACGACAGAAACAAAAAACAATGGCAGCTATTACAGGAATTTTTAGCATCGCCCGACCAGCAGGTTTTTGATTACCGTCAAATTCAACAAGAAAGAAGGCTGTTGGAAAATGCTATTGGGGAAGTGGAGATTGATTTAAAAACCGAAACAATAAAAAAGAGTTCTCCTCATATTTTAAGGATTACCAAAACACAGGCTGCATACCACCATGAGATGCAGGATTGGAACGAAGATGCGGCACTATTGAATGAAATAAACCAAAAAATGAAAGCCGTTCTTCATTAGCAGTAGTAAAACAAGGTTTATCCTTTCTAGAATGAAATAGCTTTAATTACAAAAACCCAATTATAGATCAACAATTTGCAGAAAGAATATCTAACAAGTGGGGGACAATCCTAAAATTATTCAAAGTATAACAGCAGAAATTTTATAAAATTGAACGATGCTGTTTACTATGCAACATTGTTGGAATATTTAAAGAGTTTTGGACAAGACACATCCTTATATTTAAAAGTTTCAATTTAACTGAAATTAATTTTATGAACCAGATCACTAAAATATTGCGGCGACCATATTTCAATTATTTTATCATCTGAAATAAATCGGACTACATCTTCCCGAATTCTATTAAAGGAAACGGAGTCAATTTTTTTTTGGAGCAGGGCTAGAAATTGATCTTTAGTCATGGAGTTTTCTTTCCAGTCTCCACTATCTTTTGCTCTGGTTAAAAGATGGTGTAGATTTAAAGGTATTTTTTTCTTTATGTACCATTCCATATCATACCAATCCCTACCTTTCACCCTTCCTTTCCATTTACGAAATAGCAATGCATGCATTTTACCTGCAAAGAGATCCGGCAATGAAAAGCATTTTACATAAAAGGAGAATGGCCTTAATAATAATTTTTCTTCAGTATCAAAACCTTGTGTTGGTTTTGTATCCACTTCAATTTTTATTTTTATCATCAGCCGCATCTTTACTGCTTCCTGCGGCAATATTTCCTTTATCACCAGTTCCTTCCAGGTAGTGTAGGGTTTCAGGAAAGCTGAATCAATATTTGTGGTGGCAGTCTTTTCTTTTTCTTCGATACTAACGGTTATGCCCAATGCACTAAATTCTTTTTTAATTCCTAGTAAATATGGCTCTAAGGAAAAATCAGGGACTGTTTCAAGCAATGAAAAATCGAGGTCCTCAGAAAATCTTTGCAGGCCGTGGAATATCCTTAAGGCTGTGCCTCCATAAAATGCGGCTTTTTCAAAAAAACCGCTTCGTTGCAATCCTGCCAGAGCAATTTCCTGCATAATTTCCCGTAGCGCCTGTTCAGCTGCTTCACTATCGCGCGGCTGGTATTCTTTAAGCCATTCTTTTATCATAAACTATTTAATGTTTTTACAAGTACACTTAGGCTGCTTTGTTTTGGTGCGTTACCAAGCCAGCTGCTAATTGCGATCGAATTCAACTTTTGAAGCTGTTGCTTATCTATCCTGAAATCTTCAATCAATAATTCCAGCGTTTGTTTAACACTCCGCAACAACACACCGGACGTAGTAACGATTTTATCGCAGAGGGCTTTTTCCGGTGATGCCATTAATACAGTTTGCCTGCTGGTTAATTGTACCAACCTGATACCAAAACTATAATAAGGTAATGCCATTTGGGTATAGCTAAACTTGCCTAAAGGTGTTTTGTATTGCTTTGATATCGTTGTTGTAACAGAGCTGATTTCATATACTCTTTCCGGAATAAATCCCCAATACCAAAGTGCTGAATCTAAAGAAACATAGCTTGGGCCAAGAAGGTGGTTTGCTATCAGAAATCGTTCAGGGCTTTGTGATCTTAAATTTTTGCCAGGTACATACAATCCTCTTTTTACCTGAATTAATATATCCTGTTTTACCAATTCGTCGATTTTGTCATACGGCCTTTTATATTCCTTCAGGATTTCCAGCAATATTTGCTTATTAAGAGGTTGTTCAGCATAAGATTTTATCGTGTCAATGACATTCATTGTATGTAAATTTTTACAGTACAATTCGGATAAATTCCGAATTAGAAACATAAATATAACAAAATATGTTTAATATCTATTACTAAATCGGATTTTTTCCGAATTAATAGATAATATTTTACATACATGTAGATGATTAACAGTAAGCATGTTGAATTATGAAATTATTGCAAACTAATATTCTGTAAAAAAAACCGTGATTTTATAAACATGTAAATCCTAAAAAAAGCTTGAATTGAAAGTGTTTTTACATAAAAGTGAATGGTTTAACTGCTAAAAAACTCCTACATTATTACCTTCACAAACACCTTCATTATTTTATCATTATTCTCCAGAGTTTTTATAGAAATTTTTAGATTTTCGGCTCCCGGTTTATGAAAATTTTTACAATGATTTTTTTTACTGTAGCCAATTTCTAAATGACCTTTAAAAATTAATACTGCCTTGGCATCATAAGGATTTAGTTAATCTAATTTGAATAGCAATTTATCTCTTACAGTTAAACTTGCATGTGGTAAATCTTTAGTGCTTAAGCTTGCCATATATGTTAAAAAATGCAAGTTTGGTACAAGATTTTAATCAGACAGCATATCAAAATTATCGGACGGTAAAAAGCCTTGAGTTCTTGGTTGGCTTGCACATTACTCCTATAAAATCCCTGTCTTTTCTACTTTTGAGCAAAGGATAAACCAACCAAGGAAACAAATTAGGTTTAAAGTATACCCTTTCTTATAATTATTTATCAAAATAAAATTTCACAACATATCCTATTACAACTGAAAAATTTATAAGGACTATGTTAATAATATATAAAAAAAAATAGGGTCTTGATAACCAAGACCCTTTTGTCGGGACGACAAGATTCGAACTTGCGACCCCCAGACCCCCAGCCTGGTGCGCTAC
>JAYTHI010000392.1:0-2240 GCA_043732685.1 Ferruginibacter sp.
ATTGCTCCAATAATGTATATTAAATAAACATAATGTATATTTTAAGCGTACTTAATTATTTATTTTATTAAGAAAATGAACATTTAACGTTGTAAAAAACGTATTTATTTTAGCAGGATAGCAGTAGTTTTATTGTTTCCTATTTGACCAATTATCTATTTGAAGTTTTTTAAATTATCCCTAAAGATTTCAATATTAAAAAGTTATTCTTAAAATTCATTTATACTTTATTATTTTACGATTCTATTTATAAAGCACTTAAAATTGTCATTTTTCGACCGGATCAATTTGGCTATTTCCACTTCTATTGCCTGTTACGGCTAGTTTTAACATCACCGGATATTTATTTGAAAACTGGTATAATGCATCTGCCACACTTGTTGAAACAGCCGAATTTACCACAGGCGCAGGGCTATTTATTGAAACACCCAATCTGTTACCATCATTACCAACCGTGTGATAACTTAATGGAATGTATTTAATATAATTACTGCCCTTAATTATCCAGGGTGAAATAAAAATATGGTCAAACCATCCTTTGGCACCTCCGCTTGTACCACAACTATTTGGTGCATCGGCATACATTCTGGTAGAAGTTGTTAAGAAGGAAGCAACAGTAAATGGAGCAATATCCCAGTTACCAGGATAAGTTAAAATGTTATCCGGATAATAAGGAGGATCACTTAATAGTGTGGTGGAATCAGTTGAGGAAACCATTTGCTGGTAGCCACTTTCATAACTGTTGGCCGTATTAAAATCTCCCATATTAATAAGGTTAGGAAACCAGGTAAACTTACTGCGTAAGGCATTCATCTCCTGCATCAACTGCAAATCTCTGTTACTGCTTGATGAGCCTGACTGGGTATGATTAACAATAACATATAAAAAGCTGGTATCCCTGGTTACAGATAAATTAATGTCTTTGTAATAAAGTTTGTACATATCAAAATCTGTAATATTTTTTACCAGATTTACAGTTTTTAAATAACCCAATTTTAACTGGTTATAAAATAAAACAGACATTCCTTTTCCATTGCTTTCATTAGTTGGAACAGCATAGGCATACCGATTTGGAAAACTTGCATTCAAAACATTTTTTACTAAACCTTCAGCCAAATTGCCGGTAACACCAGGTGTTGGATCAAAGGCCTGCATTTTTTCGCAACTTAAAATATCGGGTTGGTTATATTGAATGATAATTCTAAAATTTGAATCCAGAAATGAGGATGCACCCTGGCAACCATTGCCATAATATAATATATTGTACGCCATTATATTTAAGGTATCTGCAATTTCAAAGGTACCGGGCAAGGGTAGGATATTGTTGTTATTTGTGTTATTTGAATTAGGATTTACAACTGTTTTTTGGCAAGAAATTTCAGCAAGCATTGCAAAGAAAAATGTTAATAAAAGGATGTATCTAATTAAAAATGACCGGTGCATAAATTAAAAGAATTTGGGTAACAAAATAATAAAATGACTTAGTACTTATAAGCAGGATAATTATATGTTTTTGGCTTCTTATGGAAGAATATGGCAACGATTTAAAATTAAAAAAAGCTGCATCAACAGTAAAATACAATTGATGCAACTTATAATGTAAACAGCTAATTAGTGTTGATTACCGCGGCCATTGGTTTGATAACAGCCAAGATCAGCACCTGCTGGTGTTACTTCAGATGCACCATACACAGGATCCACAGGAACAACCGTTAAGGCCTGAATGCCCGTGTATCCTTTACCTATTAACGGAGAACCGGGTTGCAAATGAAAATTAAAATTGCCCAGGGCGGATATTTGCCAGGGTGTGTAGCCACTGGTTACCGGTAAAGGATAATTTACAAATAATGGATTTAGTTGCTGAGTAGCTGGAGTTCCATCATATTTTTGACCATAAGTATAATCGGCTGGCAAGTAGGATGCCGGAGACGGTAAATCACTACTTTGTGGATTGGTGCATACCGGTCCAAAAGTAAAAAACTGATTGGCAATACTTACGCTATCTCCCCACTGGTAATTATTACCATAGGTTAAATTTGAAGTATCTGCCACAGGTGTTTTAACTACCCGATACCCTACCCTGCAGTTAATGGCAACATTATTAAAAAAAGCGCCGGATGCACCTTCCTCAAAGTTAATGGTAGAACCTCTTTGACCAGGTATAACTTGTATGCCACCATTTACAAAAGTACTGTTGTACATTACAATTTTTGTTTGCGACATACCAACACCCTGACCTT
>JAYTHI010000393.1:0-7659 GCA_043732685.1 Ferruginibacter sp.
TTAACATACTCACCCTTCTTTAGTATTTCTTCATCCGTATTTTGATAACGAATAACTTTATGTTTATATAATTATGCATGCTATAAATTCAAAAAGAAAAATAAGTATCTATACAGCCTCTGCAATTGTAGTGGCCAACATGATTGGTACGGGTGTTTTTACAAGCGTTGGTTTTCAACTTTCTTCCATACAAAATACCTGGAGCATTTTACTATTGTGGCTTATTGGTGGATTACTGTCTTTATTTGGCGCATTTGCTTATGCAGAATTAGGTACTCATTTTAAAGAATCCGGCGGAGATTATATTTATCTTTCCCGCGTTTTTCATCCATTCCTGGGTTATTTATCTGCATGGGCAGGATTAACGGTGGGTTTTTCTGCACCTGTATCGCTTGCAGCCATGGCCTTTACAAAATATCTTGCTCCATTTGGCTTGCAAAATAATGTTTCGTTGGCAATTGCTATTATTATGTTGATAGGCCTTATGCACAGCTTTACCATTAAACACAGCAGCAGGTTTCAAAATTATTCTACCATTATAAAAGTACTGTTTATACTGGTACTTATTGGTGTTGGTATTGCCGTTCAAGGCGTTGGTAACAATGCAATAAATCTTAATAATAACTGGCATAGTGAAATTTTGAAACCCGGATTTGCAGTTTCCATGGTGTATGTCTCCTTTGCTTATGCCGGATGGAACGCCGCTGCTTATGTAGTAGATGAAATAAAAGACCCCCGAAAAAATTTGCCTAAAGCATTAATTGGAAGTACCTTATTTGTTGCCGTATTGTATATTCTTTTTCAATTTGTATTATTAAAAAATGCCTCTGTTGTGCAATTGACCGGCAAGGAAGAAGTTACGTTTATAGCATTCGATAACTTACTTGGAAGCACCGGTGGTAAATGGGTTAGTGTATTTATAGCGCTGCAATTAATAGCTACGGTAAGTTCCTATTTATGGGTAGGCCCACGGGTTACCATGGCCATGGCAAAAGAATATAAGTTATGGCAGCCATTGGCCAGACAAAATAGTCATGGTATTCCCGTAGCTGCTGTTTGGTTACATGTTTTTATCAGTATTTTGTTAACGTTAACGGGCTCTTTTGAAAAGGTTTTATTGTATGCCGGTTTTGTATTGCAATTAATGGCATCCCTTACGGTAGCCTCCAGTTTATTTATAAAAGATAAACAACCGGGAAGTTTTAAAAGTCCCTTTAAGCCTTTGTTTCAAATTATATTTCTATTATTCAATATCTGGGTGCTCATTTTCACCATTATTGAACGCCCTATAGAAAGTTTGATTGGTATGGGTATTTTGGGTGTAGGGTTGGTTATCTATTTTTTTGATAAACCCCATCAACCTTTTAATAGGCCAATTTGATAACAGTTGGCTGTTTTAAATAATTTACGTACCTTCGCGGCGCTAAAAAGTTCGGCAATGGAAATTGTTTTTGAAGGTGGCTGTAATTTTATTTAGCGTATTATGAGATCAAATTAATTACATATCGAAACCTCATCTTTCCGATTTTTCGGTTGTTAAAGATATTCTCCGGGGTTCCAATACTAGCTGTTGTTGGTTTGGCTTTAATTCAATAAAGATATTTTGTTATAAAATGAACCGGCAATGAAGTTGAAAAGACTTCTGTTGAAGGGATAAAAATTACTTACAAAATAGTTTAAAAAACAAATTTTTAAATTCTTAATTTTTAATAAAATGGCAGATTTACGTTATCAAAGAAACTTTGGTATTGCCGCTCACATTGATGCGGGTAAAACCACTACCACCGAACGTATATTATATTATACAGGGGTAAACCATAAAATTGGTGAGGTGCATGATGGTGCAGCCACTATGGACTGGATGGCACAGGAACAAGAAAGAGGTATCACTATCACCAGTGCGGCTACAACTTGTTTTTGGAACTTTCCGATGCAAAACGGTAAAAAATTACCGGAAACCAAGCAGTACAAATTTAACATTATCGATACCCCGGGTCACGTGGATTTTACGGTAGAGGTTGAACGTTCTTTACGCGTATTAGATGGTCTATTGGCTTTATTTTGTGCCGTATCAGGTGTGGAGCCACAAAGTGAAACAGTTTGGCGCCAGGCTAATAAATATAAAGTTCCCCGCGTTGGTTTTGTAAATAAAATGGATCGTGCAGGTGCCGATTTCTTAAATGTTGTAAAACAAATTAAAGAAATGCTAGGTGCTAAAGCCGTGCCGTTACAATTGCCAATTGGTGCTGAAGATGGTTTTAAAGGGGTGGTAGATTTAATTACCATGAAGGGAATGGTTTGGGATGAAGCCGGACAAGGAATGACCTTTAATGAAGTGCCAATTCCGGAAGATATGGTGGAAGAGGTGAACGAATGGAGACAACATTTAATTGAAGCCGTAGCTGATTATGATGATAAATTATTGGAGAAATTCTTTGAAGATCCTAACACGATCACCGAAGATGAAATTCATGAAGCTATCCGTAAAGCAACCATCGATATTTCTATTATTCCAATGATGTGTGGTTCATCTTTCAAAAATAAAGGTGTTCAAACTGCATTAGATGCGATAGTTCGTTATTTACCGGGTCCAATGGATATTGAAGCAGTAAAGGGTACTAACCCTGATACCGGTGAAGAAATTTTCCGTCATTGCGATATTAAGGAACCATTTAGTGCTTTGGCATTTAAAATTATGACTGATCCTTTCGTAGGAAGGTTAGCATTTTTCCGGGCGTACTCCGGTCGTTTAGATTCTGGCAGTTATGTACTAAATACCCGTACAGGTAAAAATGAACGTATTAGTCGTATTATGCAAATGCACGCCAACAAACAAAATCCGGTTGATTATATTGAAGCTGGAGATATTGGTGCGGCCGTTGGTTTTAAAGATATAAAAACCGGCGATACTTTGTGCAACCAAGACAATCCGATTGTACTGGAAGCAATGACTTTTCCTGAACCGGTTATTAGTGTTGCTGTTGAGCCAAAAACTCAGGCAGACGTTGATAAAATGGGTATGGCAATTTCTAAGTTGGTTGAAGAAGATCCTACTTTACGTGTACGTACAGATGAAGAAACAGGCCAGACTATTTTAAGTGGAATGGGGGAGTTGCATTTGGAGATCATCGTTGATCGTATGCGCAGAGAGTTTAAAGTAGAAATTAACCAGGGAGCTCCACAGGTTGCTTATAAAGAAGCTTTTCATAATACTATTCAACACAGAGAAACCCTTAAAAAACAAACAGGTGGTCGTGGTAAATTTGCCGATATCGTATTTGAAATCGGACCTGCAGAAGAGGAATTTTTGAAAGACGGAAAAAGTAATTTCCAATTTGTAAATGGTTTGTTTGGTGGTAGTATTCCAAAAGAATTTGTACCTGCTATCCAAAAAGGTTTTGAAACTGCGATGACAACTGGCGTATTAGCAAGTTACCCGATGGTAAGTATGCGTGTTAAGGTTTATGATGGTAGTTTTCATCAGGTAGATAGTGATGCCATGAGCTTTGAATTGTGTGCAAAACAAGGCTATCGTGAAGCAGGCCGTAAAGCAAAACCTGTATTATTAGAGCCGATCATGAAAGTAGAAGTACTTACACCGGACCAATATATGGGTGATGTTACCGGTGATCTTAACCGTCGTCGTGGTATGTTGGAAGGTATGGATAGCAAACATGGTGTACAGGTTATTAAAGCCAAAGTGCCATTAAGCGAAATGTTTGGTTATGTAACGCAGTTGCGTTCTTTATCTTCAGGTCGTGCTACCTCAACCATGGAATTCAGCCATTATGCACCGGCACCAAATGCAGTTGCAGAAGAAGTAATCGCTAAACAAAAAGGAAAGCAAAAAGTAGACGATTAATTTATAATTTTCTTTTTATAAAACAAAACCCTGTACGAAAGTGCAGGGTTTTTTGTAGCTGGCAATTGCCCAAAATATTGTAAAAGGATTCCGTTGTTTTCAACATTAAATAAATTGTTGCTATATAAAATAAAAATGCAAAATAAGATTAGTTTAAAAAATAATTATTGCCCCGGAAAAACGTCTTTTAATACAATGGAACTATCACTTAAAAATGGAATTTTTTGGTTGAATTCACAATTGAACAAGTACCTGAAAAAATTAACATTGCTCCATTTACCTTTTACATTCATATAGTTTTTATCAGGCAAATGCACAGCACAAATATTATCAAAAAGTAAAGGTTCGATTATACTTGTATTCTTATAACCCCTATAACCATGGTCACTCATTACAATAACAATTGCAGCAGGGTCGTTTGTACAAATAGTAGTGACAAGGTTTTTAATTTTACTATTTGTATATTTTAATTGAGCTAAAAATTTTGACTTATCAAAATAATTATCCTCCTTAAAAAATGTTTCAATGGGTAAATAGTTTCCAATACTGTCATAATAAATTGGTGGATGAGGCATATTAAAATGGGCATATATAAATTGAGGTGGCAAATTGGGGTTTGGCTTATTTTCAAGCAATTTTTTTTCTATAAATTTATTGTTCCTGTCTTCATGCATAGCCATATAATTTAAATAAGGTAGCTTAAGCCGGCCATTAATAAAATTCCATCCTATGTCGTGCAATAATTTGTTGAAAAATATTTTGTTTGTTATGAGAGTCGCTTGCGAAACAACAAAAGAGTTTCCCTTTACTGAAGGCTTATCTAAGATATCGAAAATAGAATAATTGATAAACGAATAGCCCATGGCAACAAAATATTGTACTGCTTTGGCGCTTTTAATTTCACGCAGCCTTTGCTGATCGTTTTCCATAGTATTTTTCAATGGAATAAACGGCTTATTAATGTATTGCATATTAAGCATGGATGCCATTGAATAAAAAGTCATATTGTAATTAGAAAACGTGGGCAAAATTTTAAACGATTTGCTTTCTAAAAACTGGTATAGGGCATCATTAGAAAAGCCAAAACTATCTTTTAAACTTTTGTATCCAGGGTACTCGTCAAAGAGAAGCAGGTATACATTCGGCTTTAACTTTACAACGGTCGTATCGAAATTAATAGGCTGATAATTTGCCTGCTCTTTAGGTTGTATTAATTTATAAACAATTGAACCGCCATCATAAATGCAATAAATTAGTAGTAATAGATTTAGATACAAACATAATTTATTTTGTAACACTGGTTTTTTGCGGATGAATACAATAAACAACACAAAAATAAAAAACATAAAAGGAACAAATATGGTGTAGCTATGCAACCAGAGTAAAATGTGGATACTTTTTACCTAATCGAAAATGGCTCCAAAAAATAGTAACCAACTACTTATAAACATACATACCAATGCAGCATAAATGGTATTTTTTATAAAGACCTTTATCATCAAATAAAATAAACCTACGCAACTTACAATAACAAGGGTAATCTTAACCAACTCAGAAAAATAGATGAATCCGAAGTTTTCTACTTCACCATGTAAAATAAAAAAGGCTACCAATAAAAAAAGAAACCAAGGTGTATTTTTAAGCTGTTTCAAATTATTTTTTTTTCATTAAATAAAGAATCCGTCCTGTGTTGCTGATATTTTGTTGCAATAGGATATCAAATTTTATTAAAAAAGCCTCTTCAAAATTTTGCATTGTATAGTTGTCAAAAATATCATCTCTGCCTTGTAAAAGTAATTGTACTTTTTCATCTGTTTTAGGCACAAATTCTATTAGAAGATATTTCCCCAACAGGGCTAACCAGTCTGCTATAAATTGAAAGGGTAAATTATTAGCAATAGCGAGGTGATGCACTAACGCCAAGGCAAATACTACATCGCCTTTTATCCGTTCGTTAAATGATGCTCTTTCTGCATTGTTCCACCCTATGGCTGGTGAGGGAGTTTGTAAGGTATTTATTACCGGTAAAATATTTTTAATTTTTTGGTTGCGTATGTTGATGTATAGTTCATTAATACAATTTGCATCTCCATCAACAGCAATAATATGCGTAGCGGTATTTTTAAAAAGTAAACTAAAATGGCCGTCGTTTGCACCAAGGTCAAGTATCGTAGTATATGCAATAGTTTTTAAAAACGAAATTACAAGGGCTGTTTTATCTTGTAAATATTGATTGCTTAAAATGGTAGCAGCATAATAATCATCCCAGGTAGATTTAATATTTTTTCCCTGCATTCTTTTTACATATTCTATAAGGCCATTTAACAGCAACAGCATCTTCTTTTGCGAAAATAATCCTGCGGCTTTTGCGTTATTTTTTATTTGACCAACCTTTGTATGGCTCTGCAAGTATATGTGCAGGTAGGTATGCATATTCCATTTTGCTTTTTTTGGTAAAAGGGATATAAGTAAATCCAGCGGTATCCCGTTAGGGTATATTGTAAAAAATTTACCAGTGTCATTATGACAATACTTTTGAAGCAAAAGCGGTGCTAAAAAACATTCACAAAATTGCCTGTAGGCAACCCAGGGTCTTGTAGGTAGATATTTCTCAAAAGAAAGCGTGTCAATAAAAATAGGCTTACCATCAAGAAATTGTATGTTAAACGGGGTCGCATCCTTTAAGGACATTCCCCTGTATATTGCTTCTTTGGCAATATTCAAAGTAAGTAAAGCTGCATCTTGCCACATTGCAAAACTCCATTCGTAAGGATAAACTATGGTTGGTATTTGTTGGGGTAAAATTATTATCTTATCAGGCAATTGAAACTCACGCTCCAAAACTTCGATATGGCTTACCATCCATTTTTTATTTGTAAGGTGGCTGTAAAGCCCATTTTGCATTAAGAACGCGTAGTTATCCTTATAGCTTTTATTTATACAACGATAATACTTATGCCCATGTTTAAAAACAAAGCCATCAAGGTCTTTATAAGAAGAAGTATGGTTGGAAATATTAATAAGAATAAATTTTTGTGGATTTATAAAGTAAAATATTGTTAACAACTAACAAGATTACCAGCAGGGGGTATCAGTAAATTAAGCACCTAATCGTTATTGAACAAATAAAAAGGTAATGCCTATACTACTCTATTTTTTCATCCGGGGTTTCTTTTTCTTTATCCTCCGGTTTATGTTTAACAAAGAAAGACTTAAACTTAGTCCAGCCATTTTTAAAAAACATCAGGCCACCTAACACAGCCGCAATGATAACTTGTATTAAATAGGCACCACTACCCGGGTCAAGGTATAACAATGTAAATTGCATAAAAGTAATGATTTGGGCTAAGTTATAAAAAATCCTGTTTCAATTAGAATATTAAATTGCTAATATGAACATAAGTACATTAATATAAAATAGTAATTATTAATATTAGAATTGTTTCTTCTATTTTTTTTATTCGAATGGGTAGGTAAATGGTGGAATTGTGCCTTTAAATAAACTTTTATTTTTATGCTAAAATTTATCCTGAACAGGCTGAAGAAATACTTTGTAAAAACAATTGAAGTTTATATTGCTTGCAGTTTTTAAATATACCAGGCATGCCTAATTTATATATGCAGAAAATTAGGCATAGTAACATCATTGTAAAACATGGCGTTACATAGAAGCATTTTAAAATATTGTAATAGAGTAGCCTATTGAGTATATTAGCCTACAATTATTAAAGATGATAGAAAAATTGCCACTGGATAATTTTTTAATTATTGATATTGAAACGGTATCAGAAAAGTCA
>JAYTHI010000394.1:0-2230 GCA_043732685.1 Ferruginibacter sp.
CCATTCGGCAAAAATGAACAGCATGGCACTTTTAAATTGGTGTATTTCGGCTGTATTCAGAATTTTTCCGACTCTAATTTTAGCGAAATAACCATCAATTTCTTCTTGGGTATACTCATCAGCATAGATCCGTTCCAATCCGTGGTCTGATGCTACGCAACCGTTAGCTTTAAAATGATCATGTCTGCTTTTTAATGCGCTAAGGTAATCCTCAAAACTATTGATAGTTATAGCAGATGCGGCTTCCAACTTTTCTATATAGGCATTAAACGATTCCGTATTTTCCACCGCCATTGCTTTATCAGGTCTGAAAGTTGGCAAAACTTTTATTTCAAACCCATCCTTTATAATTTGCTGATGGTGCGCTAAGCAATCAATAGGATCATCTGTAGTACAAAGCACCTGTACCTTCATTTTACGCAATAAATTTTTTACACTGTAGGCAGGGGTAAGCAATTTGGCACTGCATTCGGTATAAACCTCCACTGCATTTTCCTTTGTTAAGAGTGTGTCAATATCAAAATAACGCTGTAATTCCAAATGCGTCCAATGGTATAAGGGATTGCGTAAAGTGTATGGAACCGTGGCCGACCATTGCTTAAATTTCTCCAAATCGCTTGCTGTGCCGGTGCAATATTTTTCATCAACACCATTGTTTCTCATTGCCCGCCACTTGTAATGATCGCCATATAACCAGCCATGGGTAAGGTTATTAAAATTAATATCGCCGGCTATTTCGTTTACCGGCAAATGATTGTGGTAATCAATTATAGGCATAGGAGCCGCAAATTGGTAGTACAATTTAACTGCAGTTTTATTGGATAATAAAAAGTCTTCGTTCAGCCATTTGCCTGATTCCATTATAGTATTTTTAAGGTTTATTCTTTATTGTAATTATTGATAAAAATAAATATCAATTTAAGCTACATAATCTTTAATGCACTGGCGTAATAACGCGATCAAAATTTATAAGTTTGGTGATATTTATTTTTATAAAATAAAATTGACAAACAAAATAATCTTAAGACAACAAATCCATTACTGGGCATTTCTCCTGTTGCAACTAAACCTGCGGCTCCGTTTTTGCAGCCCTTGAAACCATCAACCAAAAGTTTAGGCAGCAAATATAGCCGCATAATAAACGTCGAAATTTTAGACAGTTAAAAATCCTGCAGAGTCTATTTTTTTTGTTCAAAGCCTTTACGGTATTGTGATGGGGTAATGGTTTTTACCTTTTTAAATTGTTTGCTAAAATGAGCCCAACTGTTGTACCCGCTTTCGTAACATATGTCAAGTATGGGATTATTGGTATTGGTAAGCAATTTACAGGCATGGCTAATGCGCAGGTCCTGAATAAAATCGAAATAGGTTTTCTTAATATTTTTTTTAAAAAATCGGCAAAAAGTAGGTATGCTCATTGATGCCACCGCTGCCACCTGCTGCAGGGTTACCGGCGTTAAATATTGCTTAAATGAAAAATCAATTATCTTTTCAATTGCAGGATCTATATAGGCATTTGTTGAAGTAAAATTTTGTGTAAGCGTAATAAATTGGCTGGACACACTAATTTTCTGTAAGCATTGCAGTAGTATTGTTATACGTTGTAAGCCTTTATAGGTGTCCATTGCGGTAATTTCCTGTGACAGTTCTTTCTTTAATTTGCCCATTATTTGTATGCCATCATTTTTACCCAATAACTTATGAACCGTCAGTAATTCCGGTAATTGTAAAAATATTTCTCCAAATATTTCTTTTTTAAAATGTAGCACCATCGAGCACCCAACAACATTATGATGTTGCTTTTTAAACCAATGGGGTAAGTTGCCCGCAATAAAAAAAAGATCGCCGGTTTTAAATTCACCGATATAATCACCAATCATTGCCGTGCCATGACCTTCTTTTATTAGTATCAATTCAAATTCTTCATGATTATGCCAACTGGTTTCAAAAAAGGGTGTTTTATAAGGCCTGCAGGCAAAGGATTGGTGCTCTTCTACATGTATCTTTTGAAGTATTGTTTTCATTAAAAATTTAAATTAGCTGCTATCTTATCAATTTTTTTAATCAAAATAATTTATAGTTGATAAGATAACATATTTTATTATAAAGATAGCAGTTGTAAATCAGCCTAAAAAAGATAAATTTTATACTCAGAATAACGATTGTAAATCAAGTCAAAAATTTCTCATGCTTTTATTAGGTATCGATATAGGAACGTCTTCCATTAAGG
>JAYTHI010000395.1:0-7596 GCA_043732685.1 Ferruginibacter sp.
AAAAAAACGATTGCTTAAATATGGTCTAATTACCACAGCAGCCATTCTGCTATCCGTTGCAACAATGGCGCAGCAAATGGTAAAAGGCTTATTAAAATCTTCTGGCGGAGAATCAGTGGCAGGGGCAACCATTACCATTAAGGGAACCACCAAAAATGTAGTATCGGATAATAAGGGTGTTTTTTTAATAGATGCCCCTTTGGATGCAACGCTTGTAATAAGTTCCGTAGGCTATAAGACAATAGAAATAACCGCCGCCAATGCTGCTGTTACTCAAATATTAGACATTGCAGAAGGTTCACTTTCAGATGTTGTGGTGATCGGATATCAGACTGTAAGAAAAAGAGACCTTACCGGGGCTGCAAGTGTAGTTAATATGAACGATGCCAATAAAATAAGTTCCCAATCTGTTGGAGAAGCCATCCAGGGATTAGTGCCCGGAGTTACGGTTCGCAATGGTGGGGCGCCCGGCAGTAATGCCGCTATTGAAATTAGAGGCGTTTCAAATTTTAGTAATGCCGCTCCCCTGTATGTTATTGATGGTATGCTTACAGATGCCAATACCACTATCAATCCTGATGATGTAGCTTCTATTCAGGTATTAAAAGATGCATCTGCTGCGGCAATATATGGTTCAAGAGCAGGTAATGGCGTTGTAATTATAACCACCAAAAAAGGTAAAGAAGGTCCGGCTAAAATAAATTTTTCTTCCCGGTACAGCGTTCAGCAAATTCCTAAAAGATGGAATGTTATGGATGCCCCGCAATTTTTAAAAACCATCAACCAGCAATTTACCAATAGCAATGTGGCTTTACCCGCGGGTATTGCCGCTCAACTGGCAAGCAATACGACCAATACCAACTGGCAAAACGAATTTTACCGCAGCGGGCAGGTGCAGGATCATAACGTAGGCATATCAGGTGGTTCTAAAACTGCCAACTATTTAATTTCTGCCGGATACTATAAAAATAAAGGCGTACTTATAGCCAATGATTTTGACAGGGCATCTCTGCGCATTAACTCCGAAGCCCGCAAAGGCAGGTTATCTTTTGGTGAAAATATTTTACTGAGTAATAGCAATGGAAGCAATCCTGGTGGAGGTATTAACGCATTTTATGAGGCCCCGCTTTCCCTCCCCATCATTGGTGTAAAGGGAGCACAATACAGCAATATACCTGCTAATCCCGGTAGTTGGGGCATGGGTACCAGTGATGTTCCCTCTTATGCAAGTAACTATGTAGCCAATGCTGCCTTAGATAAACAGACCTATAACTTTGCAAAAATTGTAGGTAATGCTTATGTAGAATTTAAATTTGCAGACTGGCTTACCTATCGTTTTAATGCAGGTGCCGAGGTAAGTTTTGATTATTTTAAAGAGATTAGGGATTCCGGAATATGGCGCTATGCCAACCAACCACCAAATACCAGTATTAACGAAAGCAGGCAGCGCTACACCAATACACTATTGGAAAATACCTTAAATTTTAAAAAGTCTTTTGGTAAGCATGTTATAAGTGCTGTAGCAGGTTTTTCCCGCACCGAACAAAGAAGGGATGTGACCAGTGCAGGCAGATCAAATTTATTAACAAGCGGGGGTAATTTATTTTCAACCATCAGTTCTGCCACCGGTGCATTATCCGCATCTGGTGGTACGCCATTATTCTGGCGTTCTCATGGGTATCTCGGTCGGGTAAATTACACCTATGATGACCGTTATTTATTAACGCTTACCGGCCGTATTGACGAGGATTCCAGGTTTGGTCCTAACTATAGAACAGGTACATTTCCATCAGCAGCAGTTGCCTGGAGAGTTAGTAAAGAATCTTTCTTTAAAGTGGATTGGATAAGCGACTTTAAATTAAGGGCTTCTTACGGTAACCTTGGTTTTAGTGATGTATTGGGTTCCTTCGATTATCTATCTGTTATCAATGTATTTCCGCGTGCTGTTTACGGTGTAAATCAAAACAATTATGCGGGAGGTTA
This sequence comes from Ferruginibacter sp., assembly GCA_043732685.1. Classification (GTDB taxonomy): domain Bacteria; phylum Bacteroidota; class Bacteroidia; order Chitinophagales; family Chitinophagaceae; genus Ferruginibacter. The sequence goes on from JAYTHI010000395.1 coordinate 1,984, forward strand.
CCAGTCACTTATTATCAATTCGGATATCCATTGGGAAAGCAGAACGCAAAAAAATATAGGTTTGGATGCGGCTTTTTTTAACAATCGTTTATCCGTTACTGCCGATGTTTATAACTCCTTATCGAAAGATGTGCTGGTGTTTTTACCCCTTGCTCAATATTTAGGGGGTAGTGGTAATCCTGCAGTAAATGCAGCATCTATTCGCAATACGGGTGTAGAATTTGCTGCAACTTATCGCAGCAGGGCTGGTTCCTCTTCTCTCTTTAGGTGGGATGTGTCTGCCAATTTTACCACCATCAAAAACAGGGTAGTATCTGTTGGTAACCGTGGGTTGGATGGCAGTGGTAATAAAGTAGATTATTTGGAACCTACAAACTTTATCCGTGCCCAGGTTGGCCATTCCATTGGAGAATGGTATGTACTTAAATCGGCGGGTATTTTTAAATCGCAACAGGATATTGATGGTTATGTAAGTAAAAACGGTGGCAAAATTCAGCCCAATGCAAAGCCCGGTGATGTTAAATACCTTGATGCAAATGGTGATGGTGTAATTGATAATAATGATCGTCAGTATGCCGGTTCTCCCTGGCCTAAATTACAGGCAGGTGTACAATTTAATATTGCTTACGGTCATTTTAATTTAAATGTGCAGTTGGTGGGTGTTTTTGGAAGTAAAATATACAATGATGTCCGTCGCCAGCTTGATGCGTATCAGTTAGCCAATTTCCGCAAAGATATTAATCCATGGTCTGTAACCAATCCAAATGGAACCGATGCTCGACTTGCAGTGGACCAATCAAGTGACCCTACTGTATCAACCAATAATATGGCACAAACCGACAGGTGGTTAGAAAACGGATCTTATGTCAGGCTGCGTAACCTTGAACTATCCTATGCTGTTCCAAAAAATATTTTAAGTAAAATAGGATTTTCCAATGGACGTTTTTATGTAAGCGGTCAAAATCTTGCTACCATAACTAAATACAAAGGACTTGATCCGGATGTACAGGGAACTGGTATTATTTCCCGAGGTTTTGATGCAGGCAACTGGCCATCAAGCCGCATTATATCATTTGGTATTCAAGCCGATTTTTAATTCTAAAACTTATTTATAAATGAAAGGTAAATTAATAATTATAGCCCTTACAACATTGCTTGTTACGGGTTGTAAAAAAACAGAATTGGATATCGTTAATCCAAACCAGGCTACAACGCAACAATTTTGGAAAACCGGGGCAGATGCACAACTGGGCGTAAATGCCATCTACAGCACCTACCATCGTGGCTCGCTTGGCAGGTGGATGCATTTTTTAACGATAGTGCGTGCTGATGAGGGTTTTAGTACCAGTCCGGCTCCCTGGATCCGTAATTATTTTGATCAGTTTAATTATCAGAATTATAATGATGGTTTAATAACAGGTTTGTGGGGCGATTGCTATATCGGTATCAACCGCTGCAATCAGGTACTCGATAATGTAATTTCCATACAAATGGATGCAGTATTGAAAGCACAATTATTGAGTGAAGCAAAATTTATGCGGGGCTTATTTTATTATACTTTAGCACAGCATTATGGAAACGTTCCCATTTTAATTCATACTTCAAAACCTACCGATTATCCGCCTACATCAACACAGGTGCAAGTTTATAACCAAGCCATAACAGATTTTACCGATGCTACAGCAGGTTTACCGGTAAGTTACGATGCCAATAATATTGGACGCGCAACAAAAGGTGCGGCATATGCCATGCTGGGTAAAGTAAATATGCAGCTTCATAAATATGATATGGCAGCAACTGCATTTAAATGGTTGGTTGAAGGGCCGGGAGCATCTGTGTACAGCCTGACCGCTAATTACAGAAGTAACTTTTTAGAATCATCAGAAAATAATTCAGAATCTGTATTTGAATTTTAAAATGCAGCCAATCCAAATGATTCCTATGATAACGATGCAGGGGATGGTAACCCTGGAAACACCCCCGATAAATTAAATTACGGCACTTCTATTCCTCCGTTTTTTGCACCCCGTCCTATTGGATTTACGGATGGTCAGGCACACCGGTGACTCGTTTGGGAAATGTTAAAAGAAAAACAGATAAATGGCATGCGGGACCCGAGGATCGAAGCTTCTTTTTTATATGATTCTACTGATATCAAGGGACCGGATTTTACAATGGTTTATGGTCAGTCATGGACTTCCAGAAATTATTCAAATGACAATACTGATCCTATTGGAGTGGCAACCAATAAAACTGTTTATTTAAGAAAATTTTTGGATGATGCTTCTATTAACGGAGAAGTTTTTCATTCCGGTAATAACTACCGCTACCTTCGTTTTGCAGATATTTTGTTGCTGTATGCTGAAGCATTAAATGCAACCGGACAAACAAATCTTGCTTATCCGCTGGTAGATAAAGTAAGGCAAAGAGCAGGATTAAATGCTTTAAGTATAGCAATGCCTTCCTTAAACCAGGCTGATTTTTTAACCCAGTTAAAACACGAGCGGATTACCGAACTTTCAGGTGAAGGGCATCGTTGGGAAGATTTATCAAGATGGGGAGATCTGTCGCCTGCATTGGGTGCGCGTGATGCTGGTTTTAATAATTTTATTGTAGGCAAAAATGAATTTTTACCCATACCTCTTTTTGAACTTGATATTAATCCTAATTTAAAACAAAATCCAAAATATTAACTGCTGATTTATTGCCGTTAAGTTAACAAGCTATTTCCTGGTCATTTTCTTATCTTCATTTTTAAAGGAAAGCTACTAACTTAACGGCAGTAAGTAAAGATCAAATTATTCCGTTTTTTTGCTCCACCTTAAAATGATGGCCACCAAGATTTGTTGCAGTAATTGCTGCAATAAATCTTATTTATTACCAACCAATGTTTTTAAGTTACGGGTTGGTGCAACATTAAACCTTGCAGGATTTGTAAGGGTAATACCACCCTTTACTAATATTTTTTAACCTAACGCTATTAATCACTTACAGTTAAAATTAACTTTTATGAAAACCATTAGAATTATTTTATTCCTGCTTTTTTTGTTGGTTATTAAAGTAAGTGCGCAAAAAAATGAAACCGGAAGAATGATTTGGACGCCGGAAAAAGCAAGGGAATGGTATAGCAAACAACCCTGGCTGGTAGGCGCTAATTTTTTGCCGAGCACTGCAATAAACGAATTAGAAATGTGGCAGGCCGATACCTTCGACACCACTACCATTGCAAGGGAATTTGGCTGGGCAGCTTCCATTGGCATGAATACCATGCGTATTTTTTTGCACGATCTGGCATATAAACAAGATCCGGAAGGTTTTAAAAAACGAATTGGAATTTTGCTTGCAATTGCCGCCAGATACCATATCAGGCCTTTGTTTGTATTGTTTGATTCTTGTTGGGATCCCTTTCCACATCCTGGAAAACAGCATGAACCCGCACCATTTTTACACAATTCAGGATGGGTGCAAAGTCCGGGTGCGGATGCGTTAAAAGATGTAAAGCAATACCCGCGGTTAAAAAAATATGTGGTGGATATTGTGGGTTTCTTCAGCAAGGATAAAAGGGTATTGGGTTGGGATGTTTGGAATGAACCTGACAATACCAATAATAGCAGCTACGGTCGTTTTGAGTCCTACGATAAAGTGCAGCAGGTAAGTAATTTATTAAAAAAAGTATTTGTTTGGGCTAGGTCTGCAAATCCTTCTCAGCCAATAACATCAGGTATTTGGTCAGGCGATTGGTCTGGTGAAGATAGCTTAAAACCAATTGAAAAATTAATGGTGGAACAGTCTGATATTATTTCCTTTCATAATTATAATAGTGGTGAAGAAATAGAAAAGCGGATCAATTATTTACAGCGCTATCATCGTCCGGTAATTTGTACAGAATACATGTCAAGAGGTAATGGTAGCACCTTTCAGGGATCGATGCCGGTGGGTAAAAAATTTAAAGTAGCCATGTTTAATTGGGGTTTGGTAAGTGGTAAATCGCAAACAATATATCCATGGGATAGTTGGAGTATAAAATACACCGCCGCACCCGATCTATGGTTTCATGATATATTCTTTAAGGATGGGCAAACCCTATAAACAAACCGAAGTAGATTTTATTTCGGAGATCACTTCAGCAAAGATTAAGTAAAATAACTTCTTAATATTTTTATGAATGGAGAATCGGTTTTAAATAATTGGTATACCATTACTATTAAACGATAGGGCTGGAAATGTAGGTATGGCAGTAATTTTTTGTATAAAGTAGAACAGAAATAAGTATGCAAAAAGATATTTTATGGAAGTTGTTGTTTTTATGTTGGTAGCACTTGTTTATTGCAAAGGCAAAATAAAAGTATTTACCTTTCTAATCCGATAGTATAATTTTTGGGCAACCATCTTTAAAAAAAATAAAACAATATAATGCACTATAAAAAAGTTTAATTTATTTTCAATATGAAACCTTCTATTCAAAAAAAACAAGTTGTAATGTGGCTGTTTTACGTAATGGTTTTCTTTACATTTTGCAGTAAAAAAGTAGTTGATACCGGTTCGGTTACCCCACCAGCTACACCTCCGGTAATTTCTGCCAGTACTTTTGTTAATCCATTAATGTCAGGGTCTGATCCCTGGGTAATTAAGAAGGATAGCTTTTATTATTATACCCAAACCTCCGGAAATAAAGTAGCACTATGGAAAACAAAAACGATGTCTGCTTTAAGTAATGCACCCATTACTACTATTTTTTCAGCCATGCCCAACACACCAAACTCTTCTAATGTATGGGCGCCCGAAATGCACTACCTTAATGATAAATGGTATGTTTATTACACTGCCGGATCCGGGCCAGACAGTACCCAACGGATTTGGGTATTGGAAAATAGTAATGGCGACCCAACAAAAGGCAATTGGATTGATAAAGGTAAAATTATGAATACCGATGCTGATTTCTGGGCAATTGACGGTACGGTATTGTCCTATAAAGGCAGTCAGTATCTTATTTGGAGCGGCAGACCGAATTTAGCATTTCAGAATCAGAACATTTATATTGCAAAAATGCTAAATCCATGGACTTTACAAACACCCACTGCGATGATAGCTAAGCCTGATTTGAGCTGGGAGCGAAATGGAGGTCCGGTAAACGAAGGACCTGAAATTTTAAACAATGCTGCCGGAAAAGTATTTTTAGTGTACTCAGCCAGTGGCTGCTGGACGGACGATTATGCTTTAGGGATGTTGACATTAAACGCAGATAGTGATCCCTTACTTGTTAGCAACTGGACCAAATTACCTCAACCTGTATTTACAAAAGCACCTCAGAATAATGCTTTTGGTCCCGGACATAATGCATTTTTTAAATCACCAGATGGTAAAGAAGATTGGATAATTTATCATGCCAACAGCAGCAGTGGTGAGGGTTGTGGTGTAGCCCGGAATATACGCATTCAAAAATTTAGCTGGAACGCCGATGGCACTCCGAATTTTGGTATACCGGTAAAAATAAATACAGCATTTCCGGTGCCGGCGGGGGAGTGAGTATAAAGGATTTTACCCTGTAGTATGGTATCTGTATGAATTTAATTTAATTCCCCAGTACGCAACGTATATGGCCAGCATACCAGC
>JAYTHI010000396.1:0-20980 GCA_043732685.1 Ferruginibacter sp.
CCAGTAAGTCTCAGCATTTTAAACTACAGTAATACCAATGGGGAAGTATGGGTTTTAAAAGGAACAGCTGCTTAGTTCCGGTTCTGGTATTTGGTATAGTTCTATAATAATTTCTTTTAGTTGCATCATTGTTACCTTACCCTTTGCACATGGGTGCGTAAATATAGATTGCATGGCTACTTTAAACCCTAGGCGTTCGTAGAATACTTGTGCGGCTTCTATATTTACGATGGGGATGCCGATGTGTTGGAGGCGGTTTATTTTTATATTATGCCGACTATTTTATTGGTAATAAATTGATGGCAACTATATTATAAAACTATCGAATTAAATAAATGTTTGCGAACACAATTGTTGTGTGCCGCACCGTGACAGTAGTTGGAAGTAACCGATAATTACTTAACTTCAAAAAACATGAGTAATACCGATAAATATATCATTGTGACATATTTAGATTTATTCGAAGAATTAAGTTCGTTGAATAAACTCGAATTAATTTAAAGTCTTTCTAAATCATTGAAAAGCAGAAAGAAGACCAAAGCTCACTTGTTCTACAAATCGTTTGGTGCATTTTCTTCTTAGAAGCCCGCAGAAGAAATAATTTTAGACATTAAATCAAGCAGGAAATTTAAGAACAAAGAAATCAAATTCTACTGCAATACCTACTATTTGTTTACGTCGGCACTTAAAAAGCCGTACACTTCACCACAGAAGGCTTAAGGCAAAAGGCGGGCGATAAGCTACAGGTGACTATTATTTCCCCCGGTTTTTTGCATACCGATTTTGCAGATGCCATGACTAACGAAACCGTTAAAGCACCAAAAATTGAAGCGGGGGATAAGATGGCAATATCTTCAGATGCAGTTGCCCGTGAGATTCCCTTCACCATTGACCAGTCAGATAATGTGGATTTAGATGAGATTGTTGTACGGCCTACTGGGCAGGGGTAAGTTCTTATCTTTTATGAAGATACCATAGTAAATAAGCTTGTTTCGCTTACTTTAAAGCCTTAACCAACAAATCCGCAATAACCTCAAATCCTTTATCGGAGGGATGCAGCCCATCATAAGTACGTGCCATTGCCGCTACAGGATATGGGTTAGCATCTTTATCAGCATCAAAAGGGATGGTTGTATAGGCAGGATAAGCATAGTCTTTAAGGTTGCCAGTCTGCGGGTTTTTTAAACGTTTAAATTTTACCAGTTTTTTAATGCTAAGCTTGTTGTTGTTATAAAGGTCAACCACTTTAATATGCCCCTGTTCACCAATGGCTTTTACCGCTGCGGCAAACTGCGAAAGCTGTTGCCCGTTTTTAGCTTTATAGCTGCCCCAGGCATTATTGTGGTTATCGGCAATATACACAAAATCGCCGCGCTGCATGGGTGTTATTAATACAATTTTAGCAGTTGCACTTAAGCGGTGTACCTTATCTATAATAATTTTAAGTGAACCATAAAATGTGCCTGTGCCTGTGTTGTTGAGGTAATCTGCCAGTGTGCCAACCGGTACGCCACCCCACCAATCATTGGTACCTAAAAAGATAGAATAGATATCAGATGTTAGCAGCCCAAGGCTATCGATTTGGTTGGCGATATCTACTGCCTTCCAGCCATTATGCCCCTGGTTGATATATTTTATGCCGGGCATCTTTTCTACCACCCTTGTCATATACCCCTTGGTGATGCGGTTGCCGGTTTCATCGGTATGGTCGTTAAGGTAGGTGATGGAATCTCCTATGGCTGTCCAGGTAATTTGCTTTGGTGTTTGTGCGGTTAAGCCGGAGAATATGATTAAAAGACTAAAAAATGCTTTCATTTATTTGTTGGTTATGGTGAGTGATAAAACTTATATCAGTATATAGCATTCAATACAATTATTAAAGTAATAATCAATACAAAAAGTAAACAAACGTAGGTATACAATGGATGCTTAAACTTTCCTTTAATATCAACTATTTCTTTAATTACGTTTGATTCAAAAGGTACACTGTATCTTTTTAAGCCGCATTTCTGACAAATGATATTTGCTTCTTTTTCAAAAGGAAAAATAGGGATAAAATAGAAATTGTAGTAATTGCTGGTCACCATAAAATCAGCATAATTATCAGTCTCACACGCCGGGCAACTTATTAAAAATTCATCTATGCCTATTGTTGCTTTGTGTACACCATAAAACATTTTACCAAAAAACATAGCGTCAGTATTTAAAAGGGTTTTTATTTTAGTTTGCCGTTTTCATACGTCATTTAAAAATATCCTATACTTCGATTTTGCGTTCCGTGTGCCCCATCAATCAGTAATACACTCAATATCCAAAAGCACTTTATCAGGTCTTAAGGTAATTAAAGGCCGCATGCCTGGTATTTGCCCTGATGGCTTAATACTAAATTTCTTTAAAAATGAAAAGATAAAAAAAGACATCTCTGCCATTGCAAAATTATTACCGATACACATCCTTGGCCCGGCACCAAAGGGAAAGTAATTTTTTGATTTGGCAAGTGAAGTGTCATCGATAAATCGTTCAGGCAAAAATTTCAGCGCATCATCCCAAAGGTTTTTATCTCTGTGCAAGCCAAAAAAGAAAGGGATTATAATAGTATTTTTAGGAAAAGAAAAATCTTCAAACGCGTCATCCTCCAGTGCCACCCGTTCTGTTACATAGGCTGCAGGATACAAGCGCATGGCTTCATTTATAGTTGCTTTTAAATAGTCATTATTCAGGCAATCTTCTACAGTGCTATTGCTAAATGAAGCAGTTAATTTTTGGGCGGCTCCGTTATTGGCAGATAATAAATATAACAGCCACGAAATAGTATTGGCAGTGGTTTCGTGCCCGGCAAAAATAAGTATGAGTACTTCATCTATAACCTGCTCGTTACTCATCGCTTCGCCGGTATCTTCATACCTGCTTTTCAACAGCATATCCAATAAATCGGTATAGTTTTTATCACTTGCTTTTCGGTCATTAATGATGCCTGTAAAAATTTCCCTTAATCGTGCTGCCTTTTTAACCTCTACATTTTCTGCTCCTGTAAAAGGATAAAAAATCCTGCGGAATGGCTGATTAATATCTTTTATTAAAAAATCCTGCAGGGAGGTAAAGATCTGGCTTAGCTCTTCCATAATTGTAGGGGAGAGTTTTATATCGAACAGTGATTGTATTAAGATGTTAAAAGAAACCTGATTGGCCAAAGGATAAATGTCAATGTTTTTGCCGGTAGGAAATACCGATAAGTATTCATCGATCGTATTGATGATGATGGTATATAACCCTTGCAGTTTTTCCCGATGAAAGGCTGGCTGTATCAACCTTCTCTGCCTAAGCCAGTAATCGCCATTTGAAAAAAGCAGCCCTTTGCCAAAGAAGGCAACTGCCCGTTCAGTAGCTAACTTCGACTTGTTATAATTTCTATGGTTTTCTTTTAAGATGTAGTTGATGAAGCCTGGATTTTGTGTTAAGATAAGCTTTCTATTAAACCCAAGTGTTGCGGTGTAAGTACCTGAAAAGATTTCCATGCTATTGGAAATAAATTTTATCGGGTTGCTTACAAAATCGTTTGATTTAAATGCCGTTTGAAATATGGAATAACCTGCAGGCAGGTTGTATTTTTTCTTTTTATTATCCATTATCAAATGTAAGCCACAAAGAGGTTATACCACGGGGATAAATACATCTATCTTCAAATAGGTTATCCTGTCTACAAAGAGGTTATTCCCGATGGAATAAAATACACTTTCTACAATGAAATTATCCCGCGGGGATAAATACATCTATCTACAAATAGGTTATCCCACTTGAATAAAATATACTTATCTTATTTTGCTAGAAACAGGAAATCCCGATGGGATAAAATACATTTATCTTATGTTGCTACAAAGGGGTTATCCCGATGGTATAAAATACATTTTATTACAATGACATTATCCTGCCGGGATAAATACAGATTCAACAAATAGTTAAAACCAGGCAACTGCTTAGAGATAAAACAAAAACGAAAACTTGATATGTACCTGCTGTTTTTTACTGCTAATGCCTACTTCCAGTTCACCTCCAAAAACCTCAACCAATTTCCATGCATCACCTTTTCTACATCCTGCTGCAGGTAGCCTTTTTTTAAAAGTAACGCAGGCACCGTACTTAAATCTTCAATGGTTTCTATATCATATGGACATTGTTCTTTGCCAAATGCACCATCCAGGTCCGTGCCCAGGCCTATGTGCAGCGCATTGCCTGCCAGCTGGCATATATGGTCCATATGCTCAACCATCCTGTTTAAAGAGCAATCCATTTCTATCGGAGTTGATTGCCCCCTTACCCAGCCTGGCACCATCATCCAGGCATCTAAGGCACTGCCAATAACGGCGCCTCTTTCTAATAAAGCCTTTATCATATCATCGCTAAACTGGCGGTTATGGTTTACTAATGCCCTGCAATTATTATGGCTTGCCCATACGGGGCCCTGGTATATATTGAGGGCATCCCAAAAGGCCTCATCGCATAAATGGGTGGCATCTAAAATTATGCCCAGCCTATCCATTTCTTTTAGCAGCTCTTTGCCTTGCTGGTTTAGATGGCCCGTTGCATCAGTACCATTTGCATACCTACCGGGGCCATAATGCGCAGGCCCTATTGCCCGTAAGCCATTATTGTAAGCCTGTTGTAAATAATCAATTGTTACGATAGAATCCGCTCCTTCCAGGCTTGCAATATACCCTATAGGCTTGGCATCATTTGGCGTGCCATCCATCCATAGTGCGAGGTGTGTTTGTAAGCCAGCCTTATCCTTTATCATCACCATCTCGCCTTCCGCTTCCATGGCTTTGTACCAGGCTAACTGACCTTGTGTTTGCGCCCATGCCTGTTGCGGGCTATGCCAGCCGGGCAGTGTATTGCCTGGCGCTACATAGCGTGCTATTTGCGTTGCTACCACTAAGCCTATATTGCCCTTGCGCAGTTCCGGCAATGCTACGGTACCTTTTGCACGGTCGGGCTTATCGGTTAAGCCTTGCTCCCTTTCCCTTATTTTTAATACTGGCTGGCGCAGGTCGCGGTTCCATTCAAGGGCGTTCATGCTAAGGTCTAAGTGGGCATCTACTGTAAACATTGTATTGGTTTTGTTTGGATGATAATAGTAAAGGGCGGGCTTATTTAAACGGTAATTTTCCTTCCTCTCGCAGTTACAGCCCACTCACCTGTAGCGGTATTATTTTCTATCACCACCGCTTTATCATACAATGCTACAGTTGGGCAAATATGTATGGGCACGCCATATAAAACATCGCCTGGCGTATACTTTGTACTATCGTGTACCTGCAGCATTAAATGCTCTTCGCTTTGCCCGATCGGTATTGCCTGCGGGGCATTTAAAAAATGTACGCGGGGCAAAGGGTTTTCTGCAGCTACTGCTTTATGCCCGAGGTCGGTACAAATTGTATGTGCATCAATTACAGATATTACCCTGCTGATAACCAACGCTGCATAACTATATGGTTCTTTGGGCAACATCGTTTTATAGCCATAATCCCAAAATATAAAAGTACCCGGACTAACCTCTACACCCTTCCTTAAAAGGTGCGTAGCAAAAGATGGCGAGCCTCCGGAAAGAATTACTGGTAGTATGTGCAGGTGATTGAGGATGCGCTTTAACAGTGCCTGTATATTATCATAAGCGATATCACTTTTTTGCTGACGGATATTTATGTCGGTATCATTTATGTTACCATCGTAACCATGTAAGCCGATGGGGTTTATATTGCTAAGCGCAAGACAATATTGAAACAACCCAAATGCATTTTGCGGCAGAATGCCTGTACGGTTCATGCCAACATTCAGATCTAAAAAAACATTTAACGTAATGCCTGCCTCTATGGATTGCTGGTTGATGCTGTTGGCAGTTACTTCATTATCAACCAGACAGGAAAATAGTGTATCCGGATACTTTTTTATAAGCTGTATAAACCGCTGCACTTTAGGCCCTACGGGTTGATAGGCCAGCAGTACATCGGGTGCTTTTTCTATACCCAGCATTTCTGCTTCGGCAATAGTGGCACATTTAAATTTTGTAATGCCTGCCTGTAATTGCAGTTGGGCAACCGCAGCCATTTTATGCGTTTTTACATGCGGCCTAAGCAGTTGTATATCTGCTACCCTTTCTACTACAAGGCGTATATTTTCTTTTATTCTTGCCGGATAAACAACCAGTGCAGGCGAATCGATATCCTGTACGTTGGTTATGTGGAACCACTCGTTTGATGTATCTGTCATTGCTTAAGTTTTGAGTATTTAGTATTTAGATTGGGCTTTTCATTTTGATAGAATATTTGGTGTTTGCTTTAGCTCCTTCTCTTAAAATCGCACATCGTACATCTTTTAGTATTGAGTACTTAGTTCTTAGTATTTAGATAGGCCCTTTCATTTTAAATTAACAGTTGATGTTTGCTAGCGCTCTTAAAATCATACATCTTTCATTTTTAAGTATTGAGTATTTAGATTGTGCTTTTCATTTTGATATTACATTTGATGTTTGGTTAGCGCTCTCCTTCACTTTAAATCGTACATCTCACATCGTACATTTTACATCATACATCCTAGATCTCACCGGTGTTAATTCAATTCAAACAATGCTTCTATTTCTACAGGGATATTATCCGGCAATGAGCCGAAGCCTACGGCACTCCTTACGCCCACACCATTATCCGGCCCCCAGATGGATGCAAACAATTCGCTGCAGCCATTGATGATGTAGGGATGCTTTTCAAAGTCTGCCGTGCAGTTTACCATGCCCAATATTTTAATAACCCTTTTGATTTTATTGAGCCCGCCTATATTGGCCATGATGGTTGCCAGCATTGTTAGTCCTACCTGCCTTGCTGCGAGTTTGCCTTGTTCTATATCCAGCTGCTGCCCTATGCGCCCTATAATTAACGTCTTGTCATTTTGTAATGGTCCGTGGCCAGAGAGGTATAAATATTTGCCATCAACCAGGCAAGGCTTGTACACGCCTAATGGTGTAGGCGCCGGTGGAAGCAGAAGCCCGAGCTTTGCGAACTGTTCATCCGCATTAATTACTACAGCTTCATTTTGATTTATCATGATTAGTTATTTTTATTTAAAAGATTAATACCGTTACATTAATTATTATTCCGCTTTTTTACCTCACCCTCAGCCCCTCTCCAGGGGAGATGGGAGCTTAACCCTTCGGGACGAAAACCACTTATTTTTCGCCGTTAATTTAAATACAATAATTTAACAACAATACGCCAGCCAAACCAATTACAGAAATAATGGTTTCCATGATAGACCAGGTCTTAATGGTGTTCTTTATACTAAGGTTAAAATACTCTTTAAACATCCAGAAGCCGGCATCATTTACATGAGAAAACATAAGGCTTCCTGCGCCTACCGCCAGTACCATAAGGTTGGGGTTAACGTTTGCCTTAACCAGCAAGGGTGCAATAATGCCAGCGGTAGTAAGCCCTGCAATAGTGGCTGAGCCTACGCATAAACGTATTACAGCTGCTATCAGCCATCCGAGTATCAATGGTTGTACAGGCATGGTTTGCAATACCGCAGCTATCTGGCTGCTTACGCCGCTATCTGCCATTACCTGTTTTAATGCACCTGCACCAGCTATAATCAACAGTATCATAGCGATGTCTTTTACTGCATCTGAATACAGCTCCATGATGGCTTTCATTTTTTTTCCTTGCGCTATGCCAAGTGTGTAAGCTGCTACCAATACCGCTATCAGCATTACAATGGCTGGCTCGCATGCAAACAAGAGGAAGGCATTATTAGCCGGTGTACTTTTAATGATGTAGGGCAACGCAGTGGTAAACATCAGCAAGGCTACCGGCAATAGCGCTGTAATAAAACTATTGGCAGTACCGGGCAACTCGCTGGCAAGCTTTTGCTTAGGTAAAAAAGTTGCCAGCGGGTGAGAGGGTATATGTTTTATAAACCTGCTGAATACTGGGCCTGCTATTATAATGGCTGGTATAGCAACCACTAAGCCATACAATAAGGTAATGCCCATATTGGCGTGCAGCTGCGCAACAAGTGCGGTAGGGCTGGGGTGTGGCGGTAAAAATCCATGCGTAACCGATAGTGCTGCAAGCAAGGGCAAGCCGATGTATACCGCTGGTAATTTATACTGGTGCACTATCGAAAATATAAGCGGCACCATCAGCACAAAACCTACGCCGTAAAATAAGGGTATGCCAATAATAAAGCCGGCTACCATCAATGCCCATTGTAAATATTTTTCGCCAAATGTATGCATCAGCACAGCGGCTATCTTTTCCGCAGCACCACTTTCGGCTACTATCTTGCCCAACATGGCACCTAAAGAAATAACGATAACCAGGGAGCCGAGTGTATCGCCTATGCCTTGCTGCACAGACTTTACCACTTTTTGTATCGGCAAGCCCAACAATATGCCCGCAAGTATGGCCACTATTATAAACGCTAAAAAAGAATTTATCTTTCCCCAGGTAATAAGCCCCACCAGCAACAGTATACAGCATAATATAATTATAAAAGACATAGCCTTTAAATGTTTTATTAGTCAACCCTTATTTCATCTGCCATTAATAAAGCCAGCCTTGAAACTTTTACCATACCTGCCTGCAGAGATATTGTTGGTTAAAGATAATTATTTAAAGTTTCTATATTTAAATTATAGCAGCCTATTGTTTGATGTTTGCAAAAAAACGGCGTATATTTAAACTTGTACCCGTTGTTGCTGTTTGCCATTTTTATCATGCGCTACTTACTAACCGTACTTAATTTTTATTATCTCTAAAGCCTTTACTTTATTTATGAAGAATAAAATCATCTTGCTATCCTGTTATTGTTTATCAGCCGCGTACGCCTTTTGCCAGGATAATGCTGCGCACATTGCTATCATCCCTGAACCTGTAAAGCTGGTGCAAAATACAGGCTCCTTTACACTACCGGCTACCGTTACTATTGAAGCGCCGGATTTACCTGCAGTAACCAGTACGGTACAATTTTTAGAACAACGTATCAGGATTGCAACGGGCTATGCAATATCACATAGTAAACAGGCTGCAGCCCCTACTATTAAACTATCGCTTAATAAAACGGCTGACCAAACTATTGGTACAGAAGGCTACTTGCTAACAGCTACCCCAACCAATATTACTATTGTTGCCAACCAGCCTGCAGGTTTGTTTTATGGCGTACAGACGCTGTTGCAATTATTACCAAAAGAGATTGAAAGCAACACGGTTATGGCACAGGTAAAATGGCAATTGCCATGTGTAGCTATTACCGATTATCCACGCTTTGGTTGGCGTGGATTAATGTTTGATGTATCCCGCCACTTTTTTACCAAGCAGGAAGTAAAAGATTTTATTAACCAGATGGCGCGGTATAAGCTAAATCTTTTTCACTGGCATTTAACTGATGATGAAGGCTGGAGAGTGGAAATAAAAAGCCTGCCACTATTAACAACAAAGGGGGCAATGAGGGTATCAAGGACGGGTTATTTTGGAGATTTTTCTCAACCCTTGCCTAATGAGACTGCTGACTATGGCGGCTTTTATACGCAAGAAGATATCAAAGAAGTGGTTGATTATGCTAAAGCCCGTTTTGTAAATATTTTACCTGAGGTAGATGTACCGGGGCATAGCATGGCTGCCATTGTTGCTTACCCCGAACTATCGTGCACACCGGGCGCTGATAAGTACCATGTGCGTGCCGGCGAAAAAACTACTGACTGGCATAATGATGGCACATTCACGGCTTTAGTAGATAATACCCTTTGCCCTGCCAATGAAAAAGTATATGTTTTTTTAGATAAGGTATTTACGGAACTGGCACCACTTTTCCCTTTCGATTACATTCATGTAGGCGGGGATGAATGCGCTAAGAATTTTTGGGAAAAGAGCGATGCCATAGCTGCGCTGATGAAAAAAGAAAACCTAAAGACGATGAATGAAGTACAGAGTTATTTTGAGAAAAGGATTGGCAAAATAGTTGCTTCTAAAAAGAAAAAACTAATTGGCTGGGATGAAATATTAGAAGGCGGTATTGCAGATGATGCGGCAGTAATGAGCTGGCGCGGAGAACAGGCAGGCGTGCAAGCCACCAACATGAAGCATGAAGTGGTAATGAGCCCAACTACTTTTACCTACCTGGATTATATGCAGGGAGATGAAGCTTTAGAACCAAAGGTATACGCTACTTTACGGCTGAATAAAACCTACGAGTTTGACCCCGTACCTGCAGGAGCCAATGCAAAATATATTAAAGGGGGACAAGCAAATATTTGGACAGAACAGATAGCCAACACCCGCCACCTGCAATACATGACATGGCCACGAAGTTTTGCCATAGCAGAGTGTGTATGGTCGCCCAAAGAAAAAAAGAATTGGAACGGCTTTGTGCAAAAAGTAGAACAGCACTTTAAACGCTATGATATCAGCGGCATAAAATATTCGCCCAGCATATACGATCCTATTTTTACTGCAAAGGGCACTATCGGCAATTTACAGGTTACATTAGCAACAGAAATAGAAGGGCTGGATATTTATTATACGTTTGATAACTCTTTCCCTGATAAATTTTATCCTCAATATTCGAGCACGCTTACCTGGCCTAAAGACGCAGTGATGCTTAACGTAATTACTTACCGCAAAGGTGAGCCAATTGGCAGGCTTATCTCTGTGCCTTTGAGTGAAATGAAGGAAAGGGCCGGGATAAAAAAGTAAAATATTAATGTAAGTTACTACTGCAATAGCAGCTATTTCAATTCGAAAGAATTTGAGCATTATAACGTTATTAGATAAATTGAAAGATCCAGTATTTAGGCTTTGGAATGCTCAAAAAACGATTGAAAATGGGTTTACGAAAGTTATGATTGCGATACAGATAGACAGCGGATTGCATAAAAGATAAGGCGCCGTAATTAATAATTTTTAAATTTCCCTACCACCTATACCACCTGATATAACTACTGAAATTTTTAAAAATCCTTATCTTTTTTATTTTTAGGAACAGTTGTACCAAGGCTTGAGGTTAAATTTGAGCAAAAATTAATAGATCATACCGAAAAGTTTTTATTGGAAATTGGATAAGGTTTTGCTTTTGTTGGGCGACAGGTTCTTCTTGAATTAGGCGATTCTGATTTTTATTCAAACGTACTTTTCTACTATTTAAAACTCCGGTTTTTGTAGTGGTCGAATTGAAATAGGGTGAATTTACCCCCTTTTGTAGACCTTAGTTCTTCCTGTAAACTTGATAGAAATAAATTGAAAATATACCAAAGTTTTATAAAGGAGTGCGAAAAAGCAAATATCAAATTATATTTAGTTTGCGTTACTTACTTCTATAGTTCAATAGGTATCGGTACCTCAATGATGCTTGCAAAAAAAATTGCTTGGAAAATTAATATCAGATTGATTGATTTTTCAAAAAACTATTTTTTCTAAAGTCATTCAAGTCTATTTGATGATACTGTGTATATTAATACTGCAGGTTCTAAACTTTTTACCAATCAATTAATTTATTCAATTTTTGTAAATAATTAAAAATTTACAACGCCCTTATTTGTAAAAAAAAATTTACTAATAGCCTAAAGTTGATAGTGAATTTTTAATAATTACAGAGTAAATTTTAAGATGATAATTACCAGGATTTCATAATTACCATAAATCTAAAATTATTAAACATGATATATAATTCTTTTCAATTTTTGTTTTTTTTACAGCAGTTGTGTCGGTTTACTTTTTGTTGCCTATAAACATTTGTTAAATATATTTAATCTTGCAAAAAACCTGATATTCACTTGTTATTTAATCGATTATTCTGAAACGTATTTAATATTTAATTCCCGTTATGATTGTAAAAGTTTGTACATTCTTCTTTAATTTAATTATCATTCAAATAACTTGCTTCAACTTATTTGCCCAAAATAACGCTGTGATATCTGGTCATATTATTCAAGCCATCGGCAACAAACCCATCCAAAATGCAACCATACATCAAAAGGGGAGTTTAAAAAACACCATGACAGATATTAATGGTGCTTTCATGCTTCAAATAACCAATTGGAAGGATAGTGTAGAAATTACCAGTGTTGGATTTGAGCCAGTCACTATGCAGTTGGAACCGGCACATGCAATTAATATGCTGGTTGTGATGAAAACTAAAATAAATTCGCTGGACGAAATCGTAATTGGTTCATCTAAAAAACCAGGAAAGTCCTTTATGCAATTGGTGATTGACGAAAAGGAAAATAACAATCCTTCAAGATTCAGGAGTTTTAGTTACCAACGGTATACCAGGAACGAGCTTGATATGGATAATATTGATTTCCAAAAAACAAAGCATAGTGGCTTAAAAAGCCTGATGCTTGAAACCTATGCTGATTTGGATTCTACTGCAAAATATGACAAAGAGCTGCCTGTTTATTTTGCAGAAAAATTAGCCAATATCTACCATTCTACTGCTCCTAAAATTAACAGAGAAAATATTATAGCAAAAAAAAACCTGGGTCTTAAAACAGATGAACTGTTAAGCAAGCTTGATAAATTTTATTTTCATTTTAATGTGTATGACGAATGGATTGCCATATTTGATCAAACCTATGTGAGCCCGCTTAATGCCAACGCTTTCAGGTATTATAATTTTTTTGAGGGAAAGGCTGTGGTTGAAAACGCAGATACGCTTCAACAAATACTTTTTACACCCCGCAATGAATATGAGCGGGTTTTTAAAGGGTTTTTATGGATCAACAAAAAAAGCCTGGCTATCACAACAGTTAATATGCACCTTAGTAAAACTGCCAATATTAATTTTGTAAATGATATCAATTATTTTGAGGATTATAAAGTGGTATTTGATAGTGTTCAGTCCAAGGAGGTGTATATGCCTTATAAATTTACCTCGGAAGTAAAATTTGAAAGTGGATTAGCACTTTTAGGAATACCCATACCCGAGAACAAATCGAGTATAAAATTTATAATTAAAAATACTTCCGTTACGGATAAAATAATATTTAACCCCGAGGATCCTGCTACCGTGGTTGATAACCTTATTAAAAAAGAATCAACCGGAAACTGGGAAAAATCTGATTTATTCTGGGAGCAGCACCGTTTAGAATCCTTAACAAATCATGAAAAGAATATTTATAAAATGGTTGATTCGTTAAAGCAAAATAATCGCTTTAACCGGGATGTTAAACTTATTGCATTTGCTGGTACCGGGTATTGGGATTTCAGCAAATATGCGCGTATTGGACCCTATTCTTCTTTTATAAGCAGTAACTCCCTTGAAGGCCTTCGAATAAGAATGGGTTTTTGGACGATGCCCGCCATCAGTAAAAAAATAAATTTATTTGGTTACGCTGCCTATGGTACAAAAGATAAAAAGTTAAAAGGTATGCTGGGATTAAAATATGTTTGGAATGATAAACGCTGGACAAAAACAACTATGAGTTTTGGAAGTGATTATGATTTTATCATAGATCAGGATGATGAATTGGACAAAGACAATATTTTTCATTCCCTGCTGAGAAAAAAAATCCCTTTCACCAGAACTTATATAAAGCAAGGTCTAATCAAACACGAACAATACCTCACGCCGGATCTAAGCGCAAAGGTCCTGGTGATTTATAAGGAATTAAACCCGGTATTTGACTTTAAGTACCGACCGATTAATCCTTTGCTTGATAAACCCTATGATAGTGTATTTGCAAAAAGGTTGCCCGTTGCTGAAGCTACTATTGGAATAAGGTATGCACACAATGAACGCACGAGAATTTTAAATTACGACAATATTAAATTGGGTACGTTTTACCCGGTTTTTACGGCGAATTATACCTATGGTATCGAGGTGGCAAAAGCCCTGTTTAATTTTAATAAAATAAATGTAGGTATTGAACAGCGCTTACGTTTACCTCCAAAAATGATGTTGTATTATAAACTTGAAATGGGAAAAGTTTTCGGTACCATCCCTTATATTTTATTGAATATTCCTGCGGGGAACGAATATTATTTTGCCAGTAAATATCAATTTAATACCATGGCTCCTTATGAGTTTGCTTCAGATAAATATGCCAGTCTGCATACCAGGCTGTATCTGGGAGGAACATTTTTCGATAAAATACCTTTATTACAAAAATGGGGATGGCGGGAACGATTGTCATTTAATGCTTATTATGGCAGCATGAACCAGGAGAACAAGGAGTATAACAAATATTCAAATTTTAATTTAATCGGAAAGATTCCCTTTATGGAGGCTAGTATTGGAATTGAAAATATTTTTCATGTTATATCAATCGATTATTTCAGGCGCATCAATTATTTAAATAATCCGTATGCCAAAAAGGGTGGAATCTATTTAGGTTTAACCTTGGTATTTTAAATTATTTATTTGATTTGGTAGTAGCGTTTCATTAATTTTATTTAAACAAATGGTATTATAACCTTGGATTTAATTAATAATTTCAGATCTGGATTATAAACAAAATTTGATCGCATTATTTGAGAATTTTTTTAGGCTATTCCAATAATCTCAATAATTAAAATTAGCCCTACTTCTTTATAATTACCAATTAGAACACTAATGCAGTGATCTTGAAGGTTAGAATCCGGATACGTATAAATACTTTACTGCCGTTGCTATTTCGGCGTTTAAAATCTTTATCATCCAGATTGGTGTTTATATAGTTAAAAATGTTGCCCCTATAATCCTATGCGTTTTTTTGCGTTGCAAAGATATTGGAAGGCCTAAGATTTGCATGCAATTTGCCTTAACTTAACGGCATTGAATATTGATGAGTAAAATAAAAGGATTATATGTAATTTAACATAGCTTCTTTGACCACCATATGCATAACAAACTTCTTTTAATTTTATTGACAGTTACTACATCCTACTTTTCACAGCACACAATTCCAATTATTAAAGATGATTCATTAATAAATTTATTTACCAAAAATCAGCTTCGTTTTAATCCGTATAATAATCGTATTGTTAAATATTACAGTTACACCACTCTATAAGTTGCATTTATTACCTGAATCCAAGTTTTAATTAATTAGGAGAATGGTAAAAAGAAACATTTTGTATACTTGAAGTCAGACAGTTTAAATTATTTAGTTTTTGAATTCTTCAGAGACAAGGTTAGTAATGCAATCATGCCTTGTACCCGGCCCATAAAATTTATACCGGTAAGTAATAATTTTCCAGTGGCAAAGTAATTACAAATACGGCTCCCTCTTCTTCTTTGTTATCCAACTTTAATTCGCCGCCATGACCTTTGGTAATAATATCGTAGCTCATGCTTAACCCTAAGCCTGTGCCGGCCCCTGTGGGTTTAGTGGTAAAAAAAGGTTGAAATATTTTATGCAGTATTTCAGCAGGTACCCCATTGCCATTATCTGCAATAATTATGGTTACACTATTTTTTAATTTTTGGGTAGTCAGGCTAACTGTGGGTACAAATGCTGTGTCACCTAACCGATTTTTTTCTACCACGGCATAAATTGCGTTGGTCGTTAAATTTAGTATTACCCGACCAATATCCTGCGTAATGATGGGTATGTTTCCAATCGTTTCATCGTAATTTGTTTCAAATACAACACTTAAAGTTTTATCTTTCGCCCGTGAACCATTGTAGGCTAACTTCATATACTTATCAGCTAATTTATTAATATCTGTCGGTTCTTTTACACCAGTACTACTGCGACTGTGCTTCAGCATTCCTTTTACAATTGCATCGGCGCGCTTACCGTGATGATTTATTTTTTGCTCGTTTGCACCAATATCATTGGCAAGTATAATAGCCTCTTCGTACTTTTCATCATTAAGTTTAGTTTTCATTTCAGCTATCAATTCTTCATTAATTTCAGAAAAATTATTGACGAAGTTTAAAGGATTTTGTATCTCATGCGCAATGCCCGCCGTGAGTTCGCCAAGCGAGGCCATTTTTTCTGCCTGAATTAATTGGGCCTGCGCAGCCTTTAAATAGGTAAGCGTGTTTTGGAGCTCTTCTTTTTGTTTAAATAACTCTGCCGTTCTTTGTTGCACACCCTTTTCTAAAAATTCGTTTTGCTCTGTAAGAAATTTTTGTCGCTCCTCATTCATCAAATGCAAATCTTTATGGTACTGAAGTTTCTTTCGTTGGTTTATTACAAACGATATCAAAAAACTGGTAAATAATAAAACCATAGCTGTTATTCCAATTACAACTCTGTATTCAATATCAATTGCTGAAAGGGGCATAAAATGATTTGGCTATTAAAGTACAAAAAATAATGTAGGCTACATTGTGAACGTTCCACATTTGAGAAGCTAATTTTGGATTTTCTTTTATCATCGGGGAGTAAAAAAGGAACAGGAAAAAATTGACCACCACATATATCCCCAGTCCGGTTACTACCCAAAAATTTTTTTCCATTGCAATATTTTCCTCCTCAACATTTAATTGCGTCAAATAATAATTGAGACAATAAATTAATAAAAGAAAAGATTCTACCGTTAACAAATTTCCGCTTAGAATAAAAAAATTAAAAAAATGCTCAAAAAAATTAAAGTTAATCAGTATAAATACTGCCATTATTATTAATATCAGTTTTTTAAAAATTACAGAAGAAGACCTATCGATTGTTATAAAATAATAACTTAAGCAGGCAAACCGCGCAATGGAATGAATATTATATAAGGGATTATTACTTTGTAGAAATGCCGGGAAATATTCTTTAAAATCAGCTATCGAATCAGCTAACAAATTAAGAAAAAAAGCAACCCATAAATACAATATAACAGGTTGCAAATATTTCGGTTGCCGTCTTTTTAAAATTATCAGGGTTAGTAATGGAATTAAAATTGCCCAAACCTCCGACCAGTTAAGCACAAGTTGAAAAAATTTTATCAAATAAATTAAAATCATAGACAAAATAAATTACTTAAATTTAGTATAAGATTTTTAAACCAAGGATAATAACTTAAAAATCCTTACAAATTACTTGCATTTATAATATAAATTTTCTTTTTTTGTATTATAAATGACGATTTAATTTTTGTTCCAGAATTATTTTAAACTTAAAATATTTTTTTATGAAAAAAATAATACCTGCGCTCCTGCTCGCTTTAACTTTATTTTTATTTGAATCAGATGTATTTTGCCAAACGGATGAAGACAATTATTATCTTCTAGTTTTTAAAGGAGATATAATAAAAACGGCTTTAAGTGACTATACTGATTTTAAATATTTTGATTTAACCTATTTACGATTAGAGGATGGTAATTACACGCTTGCTGGCTATGCAAGAAATAATAAAAATGAACAGTTGGGAGACCTGATAACTTTAGAAGTTTTGCCAGGCAATAAAGCCCGTAAATTTAAAAATCTAGAAAAGGGACATCTTTATCTGGATTTAACCACTATGCAGAATTATAATGTTGACGGATCTGAAGATTATGTGCTGACACCAAAAAAATGTATTGATAAATCGGGGGCAGAAGTAGATTATGTTAGTTATCGTTTTAGTAACAAAATTGAAAATACATCCATTTTAATAGCGCCGGCATTAGTTAAAAGTTTTAATTTAAATCCTTCTCCTCCTTATTAATCAAATATAATATATCACTATCAACCGACTAAAATTATAAATGTATTTTTAATGGGCTGAAAGCATCGATTTTACTGTGTTGTTTATTTCTTTTGATAGTAGGTCTCTCTTACAATTTTGGAAAAAGCGAAGGGAGTGCAGGGCCTGTTTTTACGCTTGCCCCGTTTCTCCCGGTATTTTTTAATAGTTCGTATACATCCAGCATACTTACTAAATATATCCGTATCAAAGTAGCTTCTGTTGAAAATGCTTTTTTCACCGCAGCTTTTTTTTGCAAGACAGTTAAAAGCAATTGTGCTATCAATGTGCACCATACCTGGATGCGGATCGCATTTTCATTCTCACCATAAAAATAATGCAACTGGAAATTTTGCTTCATCTTCTTGAATATTAATTCTATCCCCCAACGTTTTTTATAGATCAAAGCTATTTCAAGGGCTGTAATGATAAAATTGTTACAGATAAATACATACTGCCTGCCTTTTTCATCCTGGTAGCATATCCGCCGTAGCTTCAATGTCACCACTGCTTTCTTTTCTTTGTAGGTTACTTCGATCCCTTCTTTCTGCAGCACCCCTGCCTGCTTTGGCGGCAATATTGCAACACTTACAGTTTTCAATACCGTGTATAGGGTATTGCTTTTTTGACGGGTGACAAAATAAATTTTCTTTTCCGTCCACTCGTTGAACTGTTTGTAATAATTGTAGCCTTGTCAAATACCAGCATGCTGAATTGTGGCACCTCTATCTTGCTCAGGAAATTTTTATCGTGCATTTTAGCAGCCGTTATCTTCATGAACTTCCCTACTGACTGAACAGCATCAATAAGCATATGCACCTTTAAGCCAACTTTCTTTTTACCATCATTCTTTGGATTCCTGCCAACGTCTATGGTACGATAGTCTTTTCTCCTTCATTGAAAATACAAAACTGCCATTAAGTCTTACAGGATAAGGCTACTGCAAATTTTGGATTAAATCTATTAAGTAATTACGTTTAGTAAATGGAATTATCCAAAAGCGATACACAGTTAATAAAAGATTTTTTTTTTGGAAACCATTGAAACGCCTTGTGTTTAGTAATTACGCAAGAAAGGATGCCAATAACGAATGTGACCCGGATCATAGCAAAGAACCTATCGGTATGAAATTTTTCGTTTTTCAAAATAAACTGGAAGATTTGTTATATAAAAAAATTGACCTGGTAAGCGAAGGAGGGATTTCAAAATATATTAAACTTGCTATTGATAAAGAAAAACTTTTGATTTATAAGAGCGCTTCTCAGAAAAATAAAACAGTATTTCTGTTTAATTATTTTTCCCAAACGGTTCTCCACTTTGTAAATTCACCAGGTGTAATTCTGTACCGTGCAAAGTTTCCTTCGTGTATGCTTAGTAATTCTGTTTCTATCAATTCAATAAACCGGTCATGATCTGATGCTGGAACGCTCAGTGCTTTAGTTTTGATGGCAACAGAAGCCACTGGGTGATCCATTGTATCCGATATTATTTCCGAAATTATTTGCTGTAATGCTTGTCTGTATTTGATTCTGAAAGGATCTGGTTCGCCGATTGTTTGGCGTACGGTAGCGTACCTGTCTGCAGAGCGCGAACATGCCAGCAGGAAAATATCTTTTATTAATGCTGTTCTGTTTAGTTCATATACCGCCAGTAGCCCCTGAATATATAAGTCGTCATCAACACCTATAAAGGAAATTGGAATTAAGTTATGTCTGTTAAGAGGCAGGTTGGCGGCCAGTCTTGACACCCTTTTATTAATATCCTCAAAAGGTTGGAGGTAAGGAATTTGTACCATTGCAAATAAGGCTTGCTCATGCGGATTATTAATTGCTGCTGCTTTAAATAAAATTTTTTCAAACATTTCTTCTATGAGCTGTGGTATACCTGTCGGAGTATAAGCGGATTTTTTAATGCCAACCGGATATGCACGCAGCCTTCCTGGCGCAGCCGGATCGGGGAGGAGATTATTCGCGAGCATTGCATGAAGATTTAATAAAGTGTATCGGTTAAATCCTATTTCCTCACCACCATTTACTATAAATTCAATTGCCTCTTTATGATTAAGGATCATTTGTGTTTCTGTAGCAGATTTGTCGGCTGCCGGAGCACCTTCTTTTAATAATCTTTCGGTATCCAGCAGCGAATAAGTATTGCCTTCCAGCCTGCTTGAATTCCAGGAAAGATCAAGGAGCAGGCGTTGAAGAATATGCTTGGCATAAGTTCCGGCTGGCTGGTCCGTATCAGCATTTGTAACGGCATCTTTTGCTAATCGTTCTCTTTCTGATTTACTTAAATAAAAATCGATATTGGGTCGGTAATTGTCTAAGAAGGAATGGTTATAACCAACGACAGGACGCTTATCAAATGGCGTTGATAAGATATTTAAGATATCCAAACTCTCCGGAGAAAGCGTTATTTCTACAATACTATTTTTTTCATTGGGTTGAGGAATAATTGAAGGGTGTAAAATTGGTTGTGCTAAATAATACCTTGCGCTACGTTTTATGCCGGTCTGTTTCAGTGCCCCTTCTGTAATAAGTTTCATTAACCTTCTTTGCCAGGTTCTTAGCTCAATATTTAGCCCGGTAGCTTTTTTTATTTCTTCTAAAGTAGCACCATTAGAAAATTGTTGCATAGCTACCAATATCAACTTTATTTGATTGCTGATTTCTTCCTGATAGGTAATTGCCATTTTTACGACATTTTTATAACTTAAAGATAATATTTTTGTCGTTAAGTAACTCTTTTGTCGTTAAAATAATACCACTTTACGTATAATTACATAATTATTATCGTTATAATTAGTTTTTGTCGTTAAAATAACGCTTTGCGTCAAAAATATTTGTCGTAAAGTTACATCTTGCAAATTTCAGCGGAAATCGGACCCTGAAAGTTAGTATTCTTTCAAAATAATTTATACCTAAAAAGATCTTTTTGATACTATTTGATCTAATTTATAGGATACCAATTCGGGTTCATTTTACCGTTTATAATTTTATAAAATATTGATTATTATAGCGTCATTGGCTAGGTTCGACTTCCTGTAGTTTCACTAAAGCCAACGCTAAATTATGCTAAAAGCCTGCAAACAACGCGTTTGCGGGATTTTAGCATTTAGTGGATGCACAAAATTCTTGTCAATAGAAAAATTTTACCCAACTTAGCAATAAACCTACCTTTCGAATCCAATACTTCCGTAAAAGCATTTCCTTTTAAAATAATACCTTATGTTTAAAATCATTATAATTTTAATTGCATTTAATCTGTTTCCCAGTAGATCATTCGGACAGAACGATACTGATAAAATGAATTTTGTAGTTGACTCTATCCCAGTTATAAACGACCCTGAAGAAGGGAAT